>JAWXBF010000110.1:0-49966 GCA_034439895.1 Deltaproteobacteria bacterium | reverse complement strand
TTCAGGCGCGCGAAGCGGGCGCGTACGAATGTGCGCCTCGGCATCTTGCGATGGGCGATGTGCATGTCGAGTTTGCCGAGAACGAACTGGATCAGGGTGACTATTTTCGCGCCCGCACCCACATCGAAATCGCTGAACAAAATGCGGCAGAAGCCCGTAGGCGCACTGGCAACTGCAAGAACGAACCACCCGAACCAGAACCTATCGAGACGCCCGGGGTTGCCAAACCCAGCGACAGCGATGGCGATGGGATACGCGACGACGCCGATAAATGCATCGTCGAGCCCGAAGACAAAGATCAGTTCGAGGACGACGACGGATGCCCCGATCCCGACAACGATTCGGATTCTATACCGGACAAGGCGGATATTTGTCCGCTCGATCCGGAAGATCTCGACAAGTTCGAGGACGAGGACGGTTGTCCCGAAAAGGACAATGACAAGGACGGCATTGAGGATTCGCGCGATCGTTGCCCCAGTGAAGCAGAAGATGTAGATGGATTCGAGGATGAAGATGGTTGTCCTGACCGAGACAACGACGCCGATACCATCGACGATACCGCCGACAAGTGTCCGAATGAACCGGGTCCGGTTGCAACCGGCGGATGCCCGCAACAGTTCAAGCTGATCGAGGTCAAGGGCGACAAGATAGAGCTTCTCCAAAAGATCTTCTTCGACACAGCCAAGGCGACGATCCAGCCCAGAAGCTTTGCGCTACTTGACGAGGTTGCAGAGGTCTTCCGAGCCCGTCAGACCTTGCGCGTTCGAATCGAAGGTCATACCGATTCACGTGGCAAACGGCCGCTTAACCTGCGGCTTTCGCAAGCGCGCGCAGATTCCGTTCGCGCGCGTTTGATTGGGCTTGGCATTGCGGGCGATCGGATGGAGAGTGTCGGCTTTGGACCCGATCAGCCTATCGAAACGAACCGTACTGCGGCTGGGCGTGAACGCAACCGCCGTGTCGAGTTCGTAATTACGAACCAATAAGACACCCTCCCGTTCGTTCGGGAAATTCCCAAGGATCTCTGATGTTCGATTGTGCTGTTGCGGTGCCTCGTGCCGTGTCGAAAACGACCGTCGCTCTTGTTGTCGTGTGGTTGGCTTTGATGGGTACGGCGGATTCGCTCTGGGCTGATACGGCTGGAAAAGACAGGGTTTCGGCCTTGTTGAATCAATCGTTCGATGCGTTTGCGGAACGCAAATGGCCCGAGGCTCGCAAAGCCGCAGAAGAGGCCGAGGCTGCGACCGCACTGGGTGGTTTCTCCGATTCCGAAAAACGGACGGTTCTTGCGCGAATTCGTGTTGTCATGGGCGCCATTCAGGTCGAAGGGTTCCATAACCCGGGCGAGGGTGTGGCGCTTTTCCGTCGAGCGCTTCGAGAAGATGCTTCTGCGAAGTTGAGTAAGACCCTTGCAACCGCCGAGGTGAAGAACGCGTTCAAAAGCGCGCTCATCATGGTGCGCGCAGAAGCTGGCGCCGATGTTGTCGCCGGCTCCCCTCCGGTAGCAGTAGCGCCTGAAAAAGAGACCGCCGAGAAGGACGGCACGGTGGTCGCGGCAGCGCAGGAGAAGGCAGTAGCAAAACCCAAAGAAGCGGAAGAAGAAGAAGAAGAGGCGTTGAGCCTGGACGAGCTGCGTCGGCGTGCGCGGGAGAAAAAGTTGCCGAAAGCCGAGGATAGCGCCAAACCCGCCGCTGCTTCCGAATCGAAAAAAACCGAGGTTGCGACGAAACCGACCACGGCTGTGGTGGCATCGCCTCCCGCGGAAAAGAAGCCGGAGGAGCCGGATCTTCCCGCGGAAATTCCGGAGCCCCTGTATTGCCCGAACGCGCTTGAAGCACCGCCCGGTCGCACGGGTGTGCTTCGATGCGTACTCAAACCCGACGTCAAAGCCGCCAAGGTTCTCTTCTTCTATCGATTGTCAGGCAAAGAAGAATTCGCATCACAGGATGTGACACGAACGCCGGGGGGATGGCTTGTCGCTGCCGTCCCCGCCGCAGCGTTTGTCGGCAAGTATCTCCACTACTACTTCGAGGCGAAAGACGACCAGGGCGAGCAAGTTGCGAACAACGGTAGCTTCATGAGTCCCAACATGATGCTGATCCGCAAGGGCGCACCTCCCCTTGGACTTGATGCCTTTGCCGGAATGCGGATTGACGGCGTTGAGATCTCCGAAAAGGACGAAAACCCGCTTGCCGATCGAATCTTTGGACTTCCCGGAGAACCGCCGCCGGAGAAGCGTTTCTGGGTATCCTTTGGGCTTGGGACCGGATACGGGCACCATAGCGCTCAGACGCTTGAGTGGTACGAATACGAAAACGCTCCGGGTGCCGTTTCTGTTGTGGGCGGTTTTCGTTCGGCAGGGCAAATCTTGATCGCGCCCGAGGCCGGATATCGGTTCACCAATCGGTTGTCGGCGTCGTTGGCCGTTCGCGGACAATTCATCCTCCACGAAGGCACTGAATCCGTCATGAAAGGTGGGCCGGCTCCCGCAGCGTTCTCGGTAATGGCCAAGGGGATCTATACCTATCCCCTCGGAAACCGTATCACCTTGCACGGGTGGTTCGGTTTGGGAGGCGGAGAGGGCGTGCGTTTGGTCGTGCCATCCGATCCGGAAAACGTCGACCGCCAACGCAACAGCAGCGACACCGTACGCGTGGGGCCAATATTAACTGGCCTTGGCATTGCCGCCGACTACGGCCTATTCGACGCATGGTCGCTTCGGGTGAACTTTCCGCAAATTCTCGTCGCGCTTCCAACCTTCGGAACGGTGTTTGACGCCACCGCCGGGGCCGTCTACGCCTTCTAGATCTATCGGCTTGACCCGTGGGTGTTTTGCCCTATACCCACCCCCGATGCACCGGACCAAATACTCGCTGTTCTCGAGGGTCTCGATTTCGTTGTTGGCGTTCGCTGCGGGCTTGACCGGTTCGGCTTGCGGCAAGAAAACCGACGATGCGGTTTCAATCGAAACACGGAAGATCGCTCCGCCCATTTCGGTTCAACGGTCGCCGGCAACGACCGTGACGGTACCAGTCGAGTTGAGCCTTTCGGGGTCGCTCATCGGTGCGGAAGAAGCCGAGGTTGCTGCGGGCTCGGCGGGTAAGGTGCTCGCGACCCACGTCGAACGCGGTGCCGTGGTTAAAAAGGGCGCGTTGCTGGTCCGGCTCGACGGTCGTGCGATCCAAGCACAGGCGCAGGAGGCAACGGCGCACCTTGAGTCGTTGCGTGCCCAGGCCGCACAGGCGCAGCTCGACTGTCAGCGCAACGAACAGATGTTCGGCAAGGGTGCCATCTCGAAGGCCGACTACGATCGCAGCCGCACGCAATGTGAAACCACCAAGTGGTCGGTTTCAGCAGCAGAGGCTCGCAAAACGCTGATCTCTGAGGCCCTACGCGATACGGAAATTCGCGCGCCTTTCAATGGCATGGTGGTCGAGCGCTTTGTCAGTGCAGGTGAATACGTGCGCCCCGATTCGCGGGTCGTGACACTTGTCGCCGTGGATTCTCTGCGCATTGAATTGACAGTTCCCGAGAGCGAAATCGCTCGCGTGAGACAGGATATGTCGATTGAATTTCGGCTGGCCGCAGTCCGCGATGGAAAATCGTACCACGGACGCATTCGTTATGTGGGTCCGTCTGTGCGAAAACAGACCCGTGATGGAATCGTCGAGGCGATCGTTGACAATGCCGGCCACGATCTGCGCCCCGGAATGTTTGTAACGGCGACGCTGGCACTGGGCGAGCAAACCGTCCCTGCGGTACCAGAGTCTGCGGTGTTGGTCGACGGAACTTTGCGCCACGTCTTTGTTGTCGTGGATGGTCGTTTGGAAGACAGGGTGGTGCAAGCGCACGCGCCGCGCGATGGCCAGGTGCCGATCCTCCGAGGTGTCAAGGCGGGGGACTCGGTCGTAACCGTGATAACCCCCGAAGTGCGTGATGGCGCTCGCGTGAACTGAGTAACCCCATGCAGTGGCTTGCCAGCATATCCGTCAAGCGACCCGTATTTGCGATGGTCATGATCTTGACCATCGTCGTGGTCGGGGTCGTAGGTTACTCACGTCTCAACGTCGATCGGTTCCCGAGCGTCGACTTTCCGATGATTTCGGTCATCACGGTTTTGCCCGGAGCCGCTCCTGCCGAGGTTGAAACCGAGCTGTCGGATAAAATCGAAGGTGCAATCAATACCCTCGGTGGCATCGAGGAATTGCGTTCGGTTTCCACCGAAGGCGTTTCGCAGGTTTACGTGACCTTCACGCTTGATCGCAATGTCGATACCGTAGCACAGGAAGTTCGCGACCGTGTCAACGGCATCATGCCGAGTTTGCCGGAAGGGACCAAGCCGCCCGTAATCGGAAAGCTCGATCCCGACGCCGCGCCAGTGCTGTTTGTTGCGATGAAGTCCTCTCGCCCGATCCGTGAAATCACGGAGCTCGCCGAACACGAAGTACGCCAGTCGCTCGAAAACGTCTCGGGTGTCGGACAGGTCAGCGTCGTGGGTGGCCGCAAACGACAGGTTCAAGTGTTGATCGATCCGCTTCGGATGCGTGCCGCCGGTTTGTCGCCGATTGATGTACAGCGCGCCATTGTTTCGCAAAATGTCTCGGCGCCGGGTGGTGCCATTGAAACCGGACCGGAGCGACTGACGTTTCGTGTTCGTGGTCGGCTGGATAGCGTCGCCGCGATTGGCGACGTGATCGTTCGTTCCATGAACGATCATCCTGTGCTGGTACGCGACCTGGCTACGGTGATAGACGGTGAAGAAGAGGCCGAGACCGCGGCAAGTGTCGATGGACAGCAAGCGGTGGTGCTATCGATTCGACGGCAGTCGGGCGCAAACAGCGTGGCGGTGGTTGATGCCTTGCGGGAACGTATGGCGGAGATTGAGCCGTCGTTGCCCGGCGGAACAAAACTTTCGGTGATTCGCGACAACACCGAAAGCACGCGAACCAGTGTGGATGCGGTCAAAGAGCACCTCGTGCTTGGTGCTTTCCTTGCTTCCATCGTCGTGTTGATCTTCCTCGGGAACGTTCGCAGCACCATCATCGCCGCGCTCGCGATTCCGACCTCCATCATCGGCACCTTCCTCGTGATGTGGCTGATGGGGTTCACGCTCAACATCATCACCTTGCTGGCACTTGCGCTGGCGGTGGGTATTGTTATCGACGACGCGATTGTCGTTCTCGAAAACATCTTTCGGTTCATCGAGGAAAAGCGCATCCGGCCAATGCCCGCCGCGATCTACGCCACGCGAGAAATTGGACTCGCGGTTCTCGCCACCACACTGTCTTTGTTGGCCGTGTTCTTGCCGGTTGCGTTCATGAACAGCATTCCGGGGCGCTTTTTGAGCAGCTTCGGGTTGACCATGGGCGCCGCGATTGCGATCTCGCTCTTTGTCAGCTTTACGCTGACGCCAATGTTGGCGTCTCGTTGGTTGCGTCTGGATACGCGACCACCGGAACTGCGCACGAAAAACGTACTTGAGCGCCTGGTGGATATTTTTTATCGACCCGTCGAGCGCGTTTATATGAAAATCCTTGCGTTTTCCATGGACCACCGATGGGTGGTGGTTTTGGCTTCGGTTGTGGCACTTGCCTCGATCGGGGTGCTTGGCAAGATTGTTCCGGCGGGTTTCTTGCCGAAGAATGACGAGGCGCAATTCGAGGTCAGTGTGCTCACGCAAGAAGGCACGAGCCTGGTTGCGACCCAGATCGCCGCCGAGCGCATTGCGCGGGAGATTCGGGAATGGCCCGAGGTGTCGGCGACGATGGTTACCATCGGAGACAACAGCACCAAGACGCGAAACCTGGCATCGATCTTCGTGCGTCTGGTTCCCCCGGATCGTCGTGCGCTCACACAGGACGAACTGCAGGCAAGGACGCGCAAGGAGATCATCCCCCGATTGCCTCCGGAGTATCGAACCTCGGTGCTGGCAGTGGCGGCCTTTGGCGGCGGAGCATTCAGCACGGCGACGGTTCAATACACGCTGACAGGTCCCGATCTCGATCGGCTCACAGAATACGCCGACGCCATCACCAAAAAGATGAAGGCGATCCCCGGTGCGGTCGACATCGACACCTCATTGATCACCGGCAATCCCGAAATCGTGGCGGTCGTGAATCGACGCAAAGCTGCGGACCTTGGCGTCAGCGTTCTGGACGTGGTAAGCGCCGCACAGGTGATGGTGGGTGGCGTGAAGATTTCGCGCTTCGAGGAACAGGGTCGCGAATACGACATCTTCCTGCGAGCGGAAGAACGATTCAGGACCAGCCCCGAGGCGCTCGGACTTTTGTCGGTTTCATCGGCAAAACTGGGATCGGTGCCGCTGCTCGACGTGGTGGATCTGCAACCGGCGCTCGGGCCTTCCAAGATCTCGCGCCTGGCCCGTCAGCGCCAGGTGACCTTCTTTGCGAACACTGCGCCCGGAGTCGGAGCCTCCGAGGTTGGCACTGCGCTCGAAAAAATTGTGGCGGAAATGAAGCTTCCGTCGCAATACCAGTTCGCAGCGTTTGGTCAGTCGAAGGAAATCAAGCGCACCGGTCAGAGCTTCATGATCGCGTTCGGGCTGTCGTTTATCTTCATGTACCTGATACTCGCAGCGCAATTTGAGTCGTGGTTGCACCCCATCACGATCTTGTTGTCGCTGCCTCTGACCGTTCCGTTTGCTCTCATATCACTCATCATCTTCCAGCAGTCGCTGGATATCTTCACGATGCTGGGCATCCTGGTGCTGTTCGGCGTAGTTAAGAAGAACGCGATCTTGCAGATCGATCACATCAATCAACTGCGACGGCAGGGTCACAATCGGCGCGAAGCCATCTTGATGGGAAATCGTGATCGTTTGCGGCCAATCTTGATGACGACCCTGGCATTTGTGGCCGGGATGGCGCCCCTTGTGACCTCAAAGGGAATTGGTGCGGAGTTCAACCGTGCCACGGCCGGTCCCGTGGTCGGTGGCCAGATCCTCTCGCTGCTTTTGACTTTGCTTGCAACCCCGGTTGTCTATTCTCTTTTCGACGATATGGCTGTGTTTCTTCGGCGCGTCTTTCGCTTGCAGCCGCGTCCGGATTCGGAGTCCGGCGCGAGCGAAATCATGGACGTTCCCGAAGAGGTTCCCCACGCGTCCACCGAAAAACCACTGCCTACCGAGGTGATGTCATGAAACTCGCGAAGGTTTGCTTTGTGGCTGCGGCGCTGCTGTTACCGGTCGCCGGGTTTGCGCAAGTGCGCGATGTTTCCGAGTTGAGGCTAGAAGACGCTCTCCGCGCTGCAAAGAAGCGCAACCGAAGCCTTGTTGCCGAGCGCGCGCGTCTCGCACAGGCACAGGCGAATGTCGAGCAAGCCTGGTCCGCATTGTTCCCGTCCGTCGCGGTTCAAGGGCGCTACACCCACAACTACAAGGAAGTCGAGCTGGGCTTTGCAGGTGCACCCTTGCTCTTGCAGCCGAGCAATCAGTTGGACGGGGTGTTCTCGCTGTCTGCACCGCTGGTCGCACCGGCGGCTTATCCCGCACTTGCCGCTGTGAAGGCAGGGGTGCGTGTGTCCGAGGCGAACTACGACATTTCCGAAAACGCCGTTCTGATCTCGGTCGCGCAGATGTTCTATGCCGCGTCGATTGCCGATGAGATGGTGGTTGCGCGGCAATCTTCGGTACACGTCGCGCGGTCAACTTTGACAAACGCAACAACCCGCTTTGAAGCGGGAACGGTCACCAAGGTAGATGTGGATCGCGCCCAAATGGCGGTCTTGCGAGCCGAACAAATGGAACGAGAGGCCCGCGACGGTCAGGCCCACTCCTATCGCGCTCTCGCAACTTTGATCGAGATGGAAGCGCCCTTTCGGGTAAAGCTGGAATCGATGGCGCCCGAGATGCATGACGAGGGCGATCTTGCCTCGGCTTTGCATTTGCGTCCGGAGTTCCGAGCCCTTGAGGCGGCAGCAACATCAGCTGACGAACAGGCGAAGGCTCACAAGTGGCGCTGGGCGCCGACGGTATCTGCCTTCGGCAATGCGCGCAGATTCAACTACGACAACTTTGCGCGCGATCGCCATTCCTGGGCACTCGGCGCTCAACTTGATTGGGTGCTTTACGATGGCGGCGCGCGAGATGCACAGAGGCACCAGGCGCAAGCTCAGGCAACCGAGGCCGAAGCAAAAGCGGAGGTGCTTCGTGAGAACATTCGCGACACACTTGTTGACGGGCGACGCAAGCTTGAGACCAAGCTTGCGGGTGCAGGGGCCGCTGAGCGTTTCGTAGAGCTTGCGAAAGAAACCGTGGAGCTTGTGCGCGTGCAGTACGAATCGGGTTCCACGACGCAGATCGAACTGTTACAAGCACAGGACGCATTGGTGGCGGCGCACGAGGGATTGGCTCAAGCGCACTACGATCTTGCTGCGGCAGATCTCGCCCTCCGGCACGCGGCCGGTACGTTCCCGCCCCGTTGATCCGGGCTGGCAGGACTAGCTGTCTGCCTTGGTCGCTTCTTTTTCAACCGGCGGTGGCAGAAGTTCCTTGATGGTGTCAATGGCGGGTGGAAGCACCAGTATCACGAACGCGCCGAGCGCAATGAAGCTTTGGTACGTGAAGCGCAGGTCAGTCCAGCCTTCTGCCAGCGTAAAGAACTGAGCAACACAGATCGCCATCAGCGCGATCATGCCGTTGGCGAATCGTTTGTTTTCTGCATCGGAAGGGGTGATGACAGCGATCGCTATCGGCAGCAGGAATATGTAGTGCAGATAGTAGTTCGACGGATAAAACACAAACGGAATGATGAGAAGGCCGAGCAGTGCGGTCTGCTCCACCTTGCGTTTGCGACAGGCCAAAAATGCGAGCGCGACAAAGCCGAACATCGCCGCGATAAATAGGACACGGCGCTGACGCAGCGTCTCGTCGAAGCTCCGCATCCACTCGCCCCAGACGTCCGGAACGTTGCGTTCGCGCAGGCTTTTGCCGGTTGTGGACGGCTTGAAGGCCATGACGTTGCGGAGACCCACGTTGTTGACGCTGGGATCGCTCGCGTGAATCGCGATCTTTTTGGCCCAGTTTCCCCACGAGTTGCCGGCACCGTACGTAATCGACGTGGCCGCAAAGAAAAGCGTTACACACAAGGTCGCGCCCGCGATGGCACGCACGGCCGATTGCTGTGATTTCATCAGCCCGCGCAGCGTCGGCAATTTCTTCTCGGTTCGGAGATGATCGATGACGTGCCACAGAATCGGGACCAAGAGAAACATCGTGGAGACGGCGGGAAACGCGCGGATGAGCCCGCCGTAGGCAAGCAGTGCGCCGCCCAGCATCGGCCGGTTGCGCCTGATTGCACACGCGCCGATGCCCAGCGCCACCAGCCAATCCTGACGCAGAATCGATCCCATCAAATTCGTACCGAACATGTAGAAGTCGGTTGCACCGAAAAGAATCGCGACGTACGCGGCCATTCGAAAATCAAACGTTCGCCAAACTACAAGCAAGAGCAAAAGGACCAAAATCGGATCGATCAATCCAACCAGCACCAGGTTTCGTTCCGTGAACTGAGCGTCGTGCAGCAGGGCGTAGGCACCAATCAACCAAACCGGCGTCGCGTTGCCGCCGTGATCGCTCATGCCGCCGAGATAGTCTCCGGGACCCATGATCTCGACGAAGTTGCGCATGTCGGTTTTGAAGGACTGCCACCGTTCATCGGAGAAGCGGCGTTTCACTTCCTCTATATGATCTTTCATGTCGATCGCCTTGCGCATCTGGCTCGAGCGCAGATCGCGGAACTCGACATCCGCCACGTCTTCGATTGTCTTGCCAGCCAGATCGACGTAAGCGGCAATGCTGGCGGCGTACAATCCGTCGAACTTCAGCTCGTCGAAGTACTTGGCCATCGGAATGTAGTGCCGCTGGTCAAAGGTGTGCACGTGGGTTCGCTGGCCGTTGCTGTGGTTGAAGAACTGTGCGGCACCGAAGTGGTAGTAACAACCAATCGATGCCATCGCGAGAAAGCCGAGGACGACATTTCGGACCCGCGGGTGGATTTTCAGGCGCGCAAAAGTTTCTTTGTAGATGACAACGCCGGCCAGCGCGGCAACGAGCGCCCGAATGGCAGCCTCGAAGGTCTGTTCGTTTCGCATCGAGGGGATGCCGTAGCTGTTGAATAGCGGGTAAAGTTCAGCTAGCTGGCCGAACAGGGAGATGAGTAGAAACACAGGCACGAGCGCGAATAGCAGCGTGACTTTCACGTTGCGGCTATTCGACAGGAGAATGACCACGAGCAGGACGGCCGCGAATACCAACAGCGACGTAAAGGCCGATTCGGCAACAGGTTCGCCATTGATTCGCTGGGGATCGACGGGCATCGCGGTTGGACAGGTCGCAAACAGGGCCATGTCGCCGATGGCGTACATCCCGTCGCCTCCGGATGCGGTGGTACGGATCCAGCGCGCGGTGGCGACAATCTTTCCGTGTCGGTAACGCATCCCGGGGCCATCGGCAGGTACAGCGGTCCAGATCGGGAAAAAGTTGATTCCGTCGAGCGATCCCGAAACGAAGTACATATCGTTGTTGTCACCCTGAAGCTGCGCACACCGGATGCTTTCGGCCTTGCCGAGATCCCAGGTGACTTGCGCTGCGGGTGAGCCAAGTCGAGAGGTCACGTCGGTTAACCAAAACGCCCCCTCCTCTGGCGCGATGCCGTCGGCGAGTTGTTGAACTCGGCTGACGCCGTTCGAGCTTTCGATGGTCTTGCCAAAGAGGAGATTCTCGGGTTGCGCCTTGGCCGGCGCTGAATCGAGGAGGACGACAGTTCCCGCGAAGAAGCCGATGACGAGGGCGGCGGAAAGACAACGGGTATGGCGAGCGACCTGCATGTTCGGCGCATGTTACCGGCAATCTGCCGAGTTTTCAGCGAATCATTTCGGCGGCTCGTCGTGCGGATTCGGGGCGATCTGCGGGTGTCAGTGCGGTGAGGTCGATTAGGAGCGAGAAGAGAACATCGGCCATCGGGACGCCGGCGCTGCGTTTTATGGATTCCGCGGGTAACGACGCGTGTCGATGGCGGCCCGCGACCAAATCGCCCAGGGTACGCATGGGACGTCCCGCAACCATTTCCCATAAAACCGCACCCACTGCGAAGAGATCGGTGGCCGGAGAGGGTGGGGCGCCCTGCAGTTGCTCGGGGGCGAGAAATAGAGGCGTACCCGCCGGACCGTGTGCGTTGCGCGGATCGTCTGCCACGAGTCGCGCAACGCCGAAATCGGCGAGGACAGGCAGTCCCGGTGCGCGCAGGAGGATGTTGCGGGGTTTTAGGTCGCCGTGAACCAACCCGGATTCGTGCACGAAGGCCAGGGTTTCGAGGAGCTTGCGGCCTGTTTCGAGGATCTCGGGAATGGGAATCGGCGTGCTGGTTTCCGATATCCGCGAGCGCAGCGTTCCACCCGGAAGGTATTCCATCGCGAGGCTCCGAGTGCGCTCGTCGAGATCGTAAACGGCCACGACGCCCGGGTGGCGCAGGCGCGCGGCCGCGCGGGCTTCCCAAAAGAACCGTTCTCGTGCTTGTTTCTTATTTGTAGCACCAAGCTCGGGGTGCAGTACCTTGAGCGCGATGTTGAGGGCGAGTTCATGATCAACTGCCATGTAGACCGTCGACGTGGCTCCGCGTCCGATCTCGCGTACGAGTTGATAGCGGCCCGCTGACACGCCTTGTGGTGACACCAGCGTCGCTTCGTTGCGCGGTGCCGCGGGCGGTAGAGGGGTGCGTCTGCTCGATTGCATTCGCGCCAATTGGGTTCGGGCCTCGGGATGGTCAATGTTGTCGGCGAGCAGTCGTTGCCAGAGAACGGATGCAGCGTTTTGCCTTCCCGATCGCGTTTCGAGGCGTGCCACGAGAAGCACCGCCTCGGAAGTGAATTCATCGTCGGGTTCGGAGCTTTGGGCATTCTCGCGAACGAGCGGTCCCAGCACGTCACACGCGGCCTCGAGATCGACGTCTTGCGCCAGTAAACGCCCCAGTTGCAAACGCGTGTTTCGGTCCAGCGGGTTCTGAAGCAACACCTGTCGCAACCGACTGAGTTCTTCGGAAGTCATGCGTTCAGACGATCTCCCAACAAACCGAAGGTCGATCGCCCTTGTCCTGGAACTCGAGCACATCGCCGTGTAGCAGATCGCAACTGCCGGACAGACGCAAGTCTCCGATTCGAACGGAAGTCGCGATTTCGGTTGCCTGGATCCGAGCCACGCCTTCGTTCAAGATCAACAACAATCCAGCAGCTTCCGGTGCCAGCGTCCTGAGGTCGATGGGTTGCGCTCCGACAACCGCGTGCAACGTTCGATCGAGACCGCTTCGTCCACGCACGACGAGCATACCTGCCATTTCTTCTTCGAGCGAAATGAGACAGTGTTCACCCAGCGTCAGTTCCTCTTTGCCTCCGAGCAACAGCCTTTCAGACAGGCGTGCGCCCCCTATCCAGGTCCCGGCGCGGGATGCCAAATCTTCGATCCCGAAACGTGTTCCATCAAAAGAAAATGCGGCGTGTCGCCGTGACACCGATGGATCTCGCAAAGGCAGGTCGCACTGTGGATCGCGACCCATGACAGCCGGAACACTGGCGAATCGGATCGCCGATACGGGATCGTCACGCCGGCGGATGGTGACCGCGCGTCCGCGAATCAAACCTGCACCCAGACGAATGCGGGTCTCAGAAAGCGACGCTGCTTCGAGTTCGGCGCTCGATAGCGCTTCGAGCAAGGTGAGCGCTGCGCTTCGCTGTCCGGTGGTCAACTTGCGGTCGACTTCGAGGCGAATTTGCCGAATGCGGCGACTTTGATCGCGTCTTTCATCCAGTCGCGCGTGACACGCTTCCATCTTTTCGATGTCGCCCAGCGCACCGTATGCATCGGCTGCTTGCGCGTCTCGTCCTGCGCGCTCGAATGATGTCGCCGCTTCGCGCATGCGTTCAGCCTGGAAAAACAAATCGCCCGCCAGCGCGAGCGTTTCCTTCTCTTGCGAGGAAAGCGGTTCGTGTCGCAACCGTCGGACAATCGTTCGGGCGGCAAGTGTGCGAACGGATTGTAGGTCTCTTGAAAGCCCGGGTCGGTTGTTGGCGTCGGGAATGTCTCGCAGTGCCACATTGGCGGCGCGTGCGGCTGCGTCGAGTTCATCAAGCGGGATGGATAAAAGGCCCGCCTGGCCGAACAGCAGTTCCAGTGAAGCCCAGGCCCGTTCCTGAATCAGGCGCTCGGTGAGGCGCGACAATCTTCCGACGCTGGCAGCAGCCTCGATCTGTGCCGCGGAAAGCAGAAGCAGTTGGTCCGCCATGGTTATGGCTTTTTGAAACGGCGAACCAACTCGCGCAAGCGTCGCGAGCCACCGCCCTCGCGGAAGAGGAACTTGATGCCGGTGCCGTCCTTGTCCGCATGATAAAGCACGCGTCCCGCAAGTTCCATCGGTTGTTCGCTGCCCGGCGGATCAAGGCGAAGGACTAGCTGCGTGCCAACTGGTGGTTGAGCGATGCCCTCCAAAAGTCCACCGTTCACGCTGATTTCTCGCAAGATTGCCGAACGCGAACGCGATTGATCTTCGAGTCGAACGGAAACAGGCAATCCAACCGGAAGGCGCGTGTGTTTTCGGCGAGGCGCATTCGGCCGTTCACCCGAGAGTGTTTGCAGGATGAAATCGACCTTCGGCTGTTCCGAATCATCAACCTGAACTGTCACACCCGCTCGAACCCGAAGGCGGGGCAAGGCGGAGCGCCACTTTTTGGCCGTTCCCTTCAGCATGACCCGATTGGGGAGGTCTTTACAGACCAACTCAACGACGAGCGCGTCACCCAGTTCGACCGGGGACGTGAGTGGACAAAACAGCTCCACACCCCCATCGGCGTTATTGTAAGACTGGGCAAACGCCTCCGCGTTGCGGCAGCGCAAAACCACGATTTTTAGTCCACTCCCCTTGGTAGCCACGTCATGGCACCTATGCCAATGCTGTACTAGCTTCCCCAGTCGCGTCATGTCAATCCGTGTTTACGTCGACGGCCGAGTTTTGTTGCCCGAGGCGGCCTTCATCCCGGTCTTTAATCGGGGGTTTCTCTTTGGTGAAAGCGTTTTCGAGAGCGTTGGAACCGTGAACGGCGAACCTTTCGCGATGACCGAACACCTGGAAAGGCTGGAAAAATCGGCCTGGCAGCTGGGTATTTCGGTACCGGCCCGTAAGACAATTGAACAGGCGGTCCGCGAAACGGTGGCTGCCGCGGGCAATCCAGAGTCTCGCATCCGAATTGTGGTCACGCAGGGCGGCGGAATTCCGGCCGATGGTCGTTTCGAACTCGTTCCGGCGGAACCCGGGACGCCCGAGCTTGTCGTGATCGTCATGCCACTTCATGCACCGTCGCCCGAAATGGTGAAAAACGGTGTCTTCGCCGAGATCGTCTCGATCATGCGGAACCATCCCGGTTCGGTCGACCCATCCATCAAATCCGGAAATTACCTTTCCAGCGTGCTTGCCCTTCGTGAAGCACGGGCGCGCAATCCGAAGGCCCACGAGGCGATTCTTTGTTCTCCGGATGGCTTCATTGCCGAGGGCGCGACCAGCAACGTCTTTTTGGTGGCCCGAGGCGTCGTCCGGACACCTGCTCTCGACATCGGAATCCTGGCAGGGATCACCCGTTCCAAGGTCTTGCAGGTTGTTCGCGCGGCAGGGATCCCCGTGCAAGAGTCGCGCATCACGCCGGATGAGCTACGTCAGGCGGATGAGGCGTTTTTGACCAGCGCCGCCCGGGGCGTACTTCCTGTAGTACGAATTGATGGTCAGACCATCGGCGACGGCATCCCCGGTCCGCTGACCCAAAAGATCATGGCACTCTACGGCACGATGGGAACACCTTCGGTGTCCGGGAAAGGCATCCAGTGAAATCATTCTTTCTGTTTTCCGGTGTTCTTCTGATGGCAAGCGGCATCTTGCAGGTCTTCGTGCGTCCACGCGCAAACAAGGAAAACCTGCTCACGCGCATTGTCAACCGCTCCACCGTACGCGCGGTCGTGTTCGTGCTCGTCGGAGCCGTTGGCGTGCTGGTCGGCACGGGCATGGTGCCGACCCAGATCCCCTAGTTTTTTAACGAGGCGAGATACGCGACGAGATCGCGCAGTTCCCGTCGGGAAAGGATGTAACCGAAGCCCTCGGGCATCCCTGAGACGCCCTGCTCGCGTTCGGTGATCAGGGCTTTTTGTAGGCTCACAAGACCTTCTTCGACCGATTCGAGCGACAGTGCCGTGTTGGTCTCGTTCTTGACCGTTCCGCCGTGGATGCCGCCGTCTTTCATGGTTAACATGACGGATTCGAATCCCGGTGCAAAGTGTTTGCTAGGGAAGACAACCGCCTCGAGCAAATAGTTGCGATCGTGATTCTTGCCCGCACTTTCGAGGCCCGGGCCAATGGAAACGCCATGACCCTCGGTGGCGTGGCAGCGTCGACATTGTACCTGCGCGTGATACGAAAAGATACGCTGTCCGGCTTCGCTGTCTCCACCCTCAAGTGCCTCAATGAACGGACCCATTTCGGTTGCGGGCCGCTTGGCCTCGATGGCGGCTACCATGTTCTTGGATGTATCGTCCGTCCGGGCCGCGAGCGCCTCGATCACATCGAGCATCAATCCTGCGGGTAAAGATCCAGCGATCTGTTGTGCGCCGAGTTTCTGCAATTCGGCGTTGGCTTCCGGGGTCAGATTCTTTCCCAGGATCGCAATGGCGGTCTGTTTCTCCTGCACGCCGCCTTTGGCCAAGGCTGAAAGTGCAATGGGAATCGCCTGTCCCGGATCGCGCGCGATCCGAACATTCATTGACGCGAGCCGCATGCGCTCGTCCGAATCGGTCGCGATTCGCGTCAAGACACCATCGATCCGCGCATCTCCAAGCATCGCAAGCGCATTGACTGCGGCGAGTCGCAACGACGAATCCAGTTTCTTTCCGTTTGCGATTGCTTCGAGTTCTGCACCGACGCTTGAGACTTTCAGTGCCAGGGCAGCTGCGATGGCTTCCTTCTGAACCCTCACCATCGCTTTGTTATTCGACGCCCGAAGGAGTTTTGGCAAGGCAATCTCCGCTGCTGTTTTTGCCAGCTTTTCGTCGCGGTTTGCGACCGTGTCTGGCTGGAAAAGGCCCGTGACACGATTCCTTGGCCGCGGTGCCGGCCAGGCTCCTAGCGATGAAATCGCCTCGGCTCGAACTTCCGGTGCGAGGCTGTTGTTGGTTGCGATTCGGTTTAGTCGTCCGACCCCAACCGCATCTCCTATGCGCATATTTGCTTCGACGACGCGCAGGAGTATTGGGGCATCGCGAAGGACGGCGCCATTTTTGTCGCCGAGTGCTGCCAGCTGCGGAAGGGCGTCAACGATTCGGGCGTCGTTGATCGCGCGCGCCGCTTCGCGCACGACGCCTATGTCCTTGTCGTTCAAGAAATTCGCAACCCCTGCGTTATGTTTGCGCCTCAACGCGACGACCGCCACCATGCGGACCGCGCGGCTTGAGTGGGTTCCGAGGGCAAGGATGTCTTGGTCCGATCCCGTTCCGAGTAGGCCCATGACAATCGCATGACGAATCAACGGATCGTGGTCTGCATCGCGAGCCGCAAGCGCGACCAGTTCCGAAAACGCAGCGACGTGGCCAATGTTGCCGAGGGTGATGGCAGCGTAGAAACGCACGCGCGAACTTGCGTCCTTCAATAGCGGCACGATGTTGGCGGCAACCGCCTTGATAGCGGGAGCACGAGCCGCATCTCCGAGGACGCGCGCGGCCTGCGCCCGCACCTCGGCATTCTTGTCCCGCATGAGAGCCACAGTCCATTCGACAAGAGGGCCTTGCGCGGATTGGCGCAACAGTTGTCCGGTGCCCCAGATGGCATGAATTCGCGCCAGCTCGGGTGCTGCCTCGTTGGTTGCTATCGTGCGCAGGACCTCGGCGCGTTGGGTCTTTGCGAGCGCAAACTGAGCCTCAAGACGAACCCTCTGATCGGCGTGACCGAGCAGCGTGGTCAGCTCGGCATCGTCGGCTTTTTCCAGATCGCGAGAGAGTATCGGGCGCAAATCGATGTTGGCGACTGGATCCGTGTCACGAATACGATGGATGCGCGCTTGACCGGTCATGTCCCAGCCGCGGACCCAGTCGAGCACATAAAGGTTTCCATCGGGTCCGAAGTCGACGTCGGTGGCCAGCACACCCCAGATAAACTCGTCGTGGTTGGTCATCTTGAACCCGGCGCCTTTCTCTTCAAGCCGGAAAGACAACACGCCGCTTGACGACGCCTGACCACGGAAGTCGACGAGAAAGAAATGCTTTTTGAAGTTGGGCGCCGCACCCGTTCCGGGGTGATACACGAGACCAGCCGGACCGTTGGCCAAATTGGCAACCGGCGGAACGATGTAGGCCGCCTGATCTTTCCATGCCGGAATCCACTGTTTTTCTGAGTTCCACGGCCCACGTGTCGTGGGTCGTTCCAGACTCTGATAGCCAACGTGCCAACCGCTGTCGCCACCTTCGACCAGCTGCACCACCCGCGCTTGATCGCCGCCATCCGAGTTGTTGTCTCCGGTGAACCAGTTCCCATGTTCGTCAAACGCGAGTTCTTGTGGGTTGCGCAATCCCACGTGGAAAAGTTCAAGGTTGCTGCCGTCCGGATCGCAGCGGAATACGGCACCGGTTTCTGGGATGTCGAGGGTTTTGCCCTCGCGCGTCTCCACATGTGCGCCCCGATCGCCAATTGAATAATAAAGGCGACCATCGTGGCCCATGCGGAGGCCGTGCATGTCGTGACCGAAGAATTGAAACCGAACCCCATAGCCAGTCGATAGTTCCTCGCGGGAATCTGAGAAGCCGTCGTTGTCATGGTCTTCCAGTGACCAGACCGACGGGATGTTCGTGGTGAAGACCTTTCCCTTTCGCGCCAACACACCAGACATCGCACCGTCGAGGATGCCGTTGAAGCCTTCGGCAAAACGCGTCGCCTGATCCGCAAATCCATCGCCATCGCTATCCACGACCCGCTTGACCACTTCCGAAGCATTGGTGAACCGGTCCAACTCATCGACGAAGTATTTGCGAATCAACCGTTCGCGGTCCTGAATCGTTTTCGCTCCGAGTTCCGCATCGAGCGTGTCGGCCAGGATGTTTTTCTTCTCCGCATCCGTCATCGTTTTCTCGTACGTTGCGCTTGGCCAGTTGTGCCGGCTCCGGATGTCGAGCACCGCAGTGTGAACGCGAAAAGTTTCGGCAATGTAGGCGCGACCAAGCTCGTCAAAGGCGAACGCAACCGCGTTTTCGAGCAAGGGCTCTGCGGCCCACACCTCCGCGCGCATGCCCTTTGGAATCTTGGCAAGTGAAAGCAGTTTTTTCGCATCCGCCATCGCGGCTTCGTTTGGCGTGAAGACTTCGTGGTTGGCGGTGGGCGCCACCACCCCAGGTTCTGAGGTCGCTGCGGTTGGAACGGGTTCTGGCACCGACTGTTTGGGATTGCTGGCGCAACTGAGTCCACACAACAAAAGTGCTGGCACAAAGACGAGGGAACGGATTGTCATGAGCGCGACAGACTACTCGGTCCCGCGTGTCGCGAGAAGACGGGTTTCTGACCATCTTCGTGCGATGGCGCACCCTTGGTTCGATTATTCAACGGGAGGCAACTGGAACGCCTCCCAGGCGGGGGTCGTATTCAGCGTGTCAGTGGACTGATTCCACATGTAGATGGCCGGGAAGGTGCGGATACCGCTTTCGTCCTCTACCACGGCCGTCAAATAAAGCTGCGAGACCGAAACGGTGCTGCCGTTGGGCATGGCTGGGTTCTTGTATTCGCTGCGGACAGGCGGGATATCGGCCCGATTCGACGAGAAGATAATCCAGTAGACCGTCGCTTCCCCGACGCTCTGATGGACGGGTGACCACCGGGCCCAGTGATTGTTAATGCCGGGGCTCTTTTTCCCGGTGCAGGCGGGCGGATCGTTGGCCGCCAATCGGACCGCGGAGGCTGATTGCGCGAGGGTCGACACCACGAATAGCTCGGCATTCGGGTTGGCATACATCTTTTGGCCCGAGGGCAATCGGTTAAAAGCAATGAACTTGTCATCGGGTGAGAATGCCGGGTAGTACTCCTCGAATCCCGACTCGGAGGCGCCCGGAACGGGCAGCGCCATGCCACCTTTTCGGTCGGCGTAGGGCACCGTGTACAGATCGGTTGCGCCGGTTTCGAGCCGACCGTCGAGGTTGCCCGCGGTTGAGGCGTACACGATGGTGTCGCTCGCGTTGCCCCAGTCCGGGCTTGCGGCGCCACGGGTATCGCCGATGCGCAGCAGCTTGCCGAACTGCGCGCCGTCAACCGTGACCTTCGGATCCGTTGGCGTTGTGGATTCCAAATCGTACCACACCAGTTCGGCCTTGGCCTTGTTGTCGGTGCTCCATGGTTGCGTTGGGTTTTGCATGCTGGACCCAAGTACCATCGTGCGATCGCCCTTGACCCAGTGTCGCGCCGAGAACGTCATCATGCCACCCCAGGGTCGATTGACCGCCGAGAGCCCCCCTCCCGAGAGTTCCGGCAGCGACTTCCCGGTGATGCCCGGCTTGACGCCCGCGATCGCCGTATTCCACGGCCAGTGATCGGTGAACGCCACGTACTGGCCGTCGGGCGTTGCCACGTGGCAGCCAATGCAACGCACAGGTCGCGGGTTCATCGATTGCTCGCGGCTCGGTTGCTCCACCTGGGGAATTCGCAACGCACTGACGGTTGATTCGTCGCCGACAGCAAAGCCCCGCAATTCCGAGTCCAGAAGTGCGCTCTTGTCGGTGGGATCCTTGCCGACCTCGGAGGGCTTCGCCGCCCAGTAAACCATGCTCCCCTCTGCGGTGACCCAGGCGACAGTGAAGGATGTCTTGCTCACGCCCGACTCCTGTCGTACCTCGATCTGAATCGGTTCATTGCGATTGTGTCCCGACAGGTTTTTCCAGATTTCTGCCGGCATCTTCCACTCGCTTTGCATGGTGTAGACGACCAGTGGATGTTTTTGTCGGGCCGTTGTAATACGAATCTGCGTTGGACCCGTACCACCCGTCCATCGGATTCGGGGCCGAAGCCAGTTTGAAGGGAACAAGGAACCTTCTTCTGGCTCGACCACGCACGGTCCGGCTCCCGAACCTGGGGGAGCGGCAAACTTGGCCACCGCGCCTTCGGCCCCTCCTTCAATTACGGGTTTCTCCGGGAAGTCCTCGCAAACGTCTCCGGGGCAGGGCAACGCGAAGGGTTCGGTACCCTTCTGTCCACCGAAGTTGATGTTGGGACCGCCTCCCGTGCCGCCAGTCCCCGAATTGTTGCCGATCGGAGCGCCCTCGTTCACATCGGCACCGGCGCAGGCCAGTGAAAGGGAAAAGACCGTGGCATTCAACAACAGATGTTTTCGCTGGGAACGATTCATGGGGACTCCTCGGGCACGTGCTGTGACCTGAAAACCCGCAAGTCCGAGGCAATGGGAAAAAGTGAGTGGGACTAATTTTATGGATTGACAATAAACTAACCTAGACTTAGTTTGCTTCCACGCTCACCTCTGTAAATCAGACCCGCTCAAGTCTGATCGCTCGAAAAATTTGTAGTTCGCTTAAGACTAAA
Organism: Deltaproteobacteria bacterium; assembly: GCA_034439895.1. Lineage (GTDB taxonomy): Bacteria > Myxococcota_A > Polyangia > Fen-1088 > Fen-1088 > JAWXBF01. Next base: position 29,357 of record JAWXBF010000110.1, on the reverse strand, counting down.
CTAAACTTAGTTTAAATGAAAGCGGTGAACACGCACGAAGCGAAGACGCGGTTATCTGCGCTCCTCGCCGAAGTGGAAAACTCTGGAGAGATCGTGCTGATTTGTCGGCACGGTCGCCCCATTGCGGAGTTGCGACCCCACGTTCAACACGGGAACGTGGGCGCGGACAATCCGAGGCTGTTCCCGGTCGGTTTTATCGAAGACCCCAGTTCCCCGTTGCCGGGTGCCGCGTTTTCAGCCCGGAAACTCTAGCGATGCTACTCGATACCTGTACGGTGTTGTGGCTCGCAGCGGACAAGTCCAAGTTGTCCGGGGAGGCCCGTCGTGCCCTGAGGGAGGCCCGCGGACCCCTTTATGTATCTGCGATTTCGGCTTTTGAGATTGCTGCCCGCTACCGAATGCGGGCGTTGCAACTTCCAATGCCACCCGATGATTGGTACCGGGAGGCACTCGAGTTTTTTGCCCTACAGGAGATCCCCATTTCGGGCCCGATCGCCGCCCGAGCCGCTTTGTTGCCGCCGCACCACGACGACCTTTGTGACCGGACGATTGTCGCCACGGCGCTTGAGCGTGGTTTGCCCATCGTCACGCCGGATGCGTCAATTGCCGCTTACGAGGGTGTTTCGATCATCTGGTAACTACAGTGTTGAATCGTGAGAGCGGACCCTGTATCAAGGGCTCGTTCTTTCATGATTCAACGCTACAGCCGACCCGACGTTGCCGATATCTGGTCCGATGCGAATCGGTATGCTGCTTGGTTGCGCGTGGAGCTGGCCGCGTGCGAGGCGATGGAAGCGGCCGGTTCGGTTCCGAAAGGCACCGCCGCCACGGTTCGTGAACGGGCCGAGGGCAAGCTGGTGCCGGCTGCGATCGATGCCCACGAACAGCGTACCCGCCACGATGTGATCGCATTTCTGACCCACGTCGAGGAATTGGCGGGCGAGCCGTCGCGTTGGTTGCACCTCGGCATGACCTCGTCCGATGTGCTGGATGCGGCGCTCGCCACGCAGCTCGTCGCATCGGTGGACGTGATCGTGGTCGGCATCGATGGGTTGCTCAACGCGTGCCGCAAACAGGCCGACGCCCATCGCAAGACGGCCATGATCGGTCGCTCACACGGCATTCATGCGGAACCCATCACGGCAGGCATCGTCTTCGCCGGTTTCTACGCCGAGATCGCACGCGCCCGTGTTGCGATTCTGAGTGCACGGCAGGAAGTTGCGGTTGGGAAGATCGCTGGCGCAGTGGGCACCTATGCCAACCTCACGCCCGCCATCGAAAAACAGGCGCTGGCCGCACTTGGCTTATTGCCTGAAACGGTTCCAACACAGGTCGTTTCCCGCGATCGGCACGCGGCACTCTTTGAAGCACTCGCGCGGCTGGGTACTGCGATTGAACGCATGTCGGTCACCGTTCGTCACTGGCAGCGCACCGAGGTTGGCGAAGCCATGGAGGCTTTCGGCAAGGGGCAAAAAGGCTCGTCTGCGATGCCCCACAAGAAGAACCCGATTCTGTCCGAGAACCTCACGGGGCTTGCACGCATGTTGCGAGCATTTGCGCAGGCGGCACGAGAAAACGTGGTGCTGTGGCACGAACGCGACATCTCGCATTCTTCGGTTGAACGTTATATCGGTCCCGACGCAACGGTGACGGCCGATTTTATGGTCAAGCGTGCGACGTCACTCATGGATGGCTTGGTGGTGAATCCAACCCGTTGCACGCGCAACCTGGAGATGACCGGAGGCCTGTACAACAGCGAGGCCGTGATGTTGGCACTCGTTCGCAAGGGCCTTGCCCGGCAAAACGCCTACGAACGCGTTCAGAAGAGTGCCTTGAAGGTGGCCGAGCGCATTGGCATGGGCCCGGGTGGCGGCATGGGCGACGGTCCTTCTTTTCAGGAACTGTTGACCGCCGATCCGGACGTGAATCAGTATTTGACCGCGCAAGAAGTTGCTGCAGTTTTTGATCTGTCGCATCACCTGCGCCACGTTGACACCATCATCGATCGTGCGCTGGCGGTGCCCCTGTCATGATTGAAAACGAGGTTCTTGCCGCCCAGTTGTCACATACAATTGTGACAACCGACTTTGCGAAGCTCGGCACGAAGTACAAGGGCAAGGTTCGCGATTGCTACATCGCGGACGGTCAACGTTACGTGGTCGTCACCGATCGCATCAGCGCCTTCGATGTGGTGCTCGGTACCATTCCGTTCAAAGGACAGGTACTAAACGAGATCGCGCAGCACTGGTTTACGCTCACCCGGGATCTGGTTCCGAATCACGTCCTTTCGGTTCCCGATCCCAACGTGATGGTGGGCGTGGAATGCGTGCCGCTGCAGCTTGAGTTTGTGATGCGCGCGTACCTGACCGGTACGACCAAGACCTCCATCTGGGTCCACTACGAACAGGGCGCCCGTGAGTTCTGTGGCTTCAAGTTGCCCGATGGCATGCGCAAGAACCAGCCCCTTGCGCAGCCCATCCTGACGCCTTCCACCAAGGCCGCACAGGGCGGACACGACGAATCGGTTTCGCGGCAAGTGTTGTTCGAGCGGGGCGTTATCTCTGAAGAAGAGTTCGATCACGCCGCGACACTGTGTACCCGGTTGTTTGCCTTCGGTCAGGCCGAGGCTCGCAGGCGCGGTTTGATTCTCGTCGACACCAAGTACGAGATCGGGCGCAAGCCAGACGGAAGCCTTTGTTTCATCGACGAGATTCACACCCCTGATAGCTCGCGCTATTGGTTTGCGGATGATTTTGATGAACGCCTGGCCAGGAGTGAACCACCCCGGGCGCTCGACAAGGACTTCGTGCGAAGTTCTTTCGTGTCACAGGGGTATCAAGGGGACGGCCCGCCGCCGCCTCTCACTGACGACGTTCGGATTGAAGCCGCCCGTCGATACATCTCACTATTTGAAATCGTTGCAGGTAAGCCATTTATCCCAAACACCGAGGAACCCAACGCGCGCATGCGCAGGAATCTGGGAATCTGAACATGTCAAAGGCCAAGATCGTCGTCACATTGAAACGCGCCGTGCTGGATCCTCAGGGACGAGCGGTGGAACAATCACTCAGCCGCCTCGGCTTTGACGGTGTATCCGACGTTCGCGTCGGCCGATTCATCGAGCTGAAATTGAACGGCGTCGATGCGTCCGCAGCCCGTGAACGCGTCGAAGGAATGTGCAAGAAGTTGCTCGCCAATACAGTTATTGAGGACTTCCACATTGAGATCGAGGACTGACGTGTCGTCACCTTCGCGTTTGCGGGTTGCCATCATCCAGTTCCCTGGTTCCAATTGTGACGACGATGCTCTTCACGTGTTGGACAAGGTCATGGGTATGGCTGCGTTCTTCGTCTGGCACAAGGACGGCTCGTTGCCCGATGCCACCGATATGGTGGTTGTGCCGGGCGGGTTCTCCTACGGGGACTACTTGCGTTCAGGGGCGATCGCCGCGCAGTCGCCCATCATGGATTCGGTGCGAACGTTTGCCGGTTCGGGAAAGCCCGTGCTTGGCATCTGCAACGGATTTCAGGTGTTATGCGAAAGTGGCCTCTTGCCGGGCGCACTGGCGCGAAACGCAACACTCAAGTTCGAGTGTCGCGACGTCTTTGTTCGCGTTGAAGGCATGCCAACACCGTTTTCGTCCGCGATTCCGGCGGGGCGTGTGTTGCGTATGCCTATCGCACACGCCGATGGTCGATATTTCCACGACAACGTCGCGTCCCTTGAGTCTGCTTCACAGGTGGTCTTCCGCTACTGCGACCATGCAGGTGGCGTAACGCCCGAGGCAAATCCGAACGGTTCACTCGGTGGTATCGCGGGCGTATGCAACGCCAGTGGAAACGTCGTGGGCTTGATGCCGCATCCCGAGCGCGCCTCCGAGTCGATTCTTGGTGGCGTGGATGGTCGGCAGCTCTTTGAGTCTTTGTTGATGTCGTTCGAGAAAAAAGCAGGAGGCAAACAATGAGCGCCGGCAGCGCCCGTCAAGAACCTGTGGTCACCCGGGAAGTGGGTCACGCCCACGGTATGACGGATGGCGAATTTGATCGCATGCTGGAGATCCTCGGGCGGACGCCAACGTTCACCGAGTTGGGCCTGTTCATGTCGGCATGGTCCGAGCACTGTTCCTACAAGAGTTCGCGCATTCACTTGAAGGGCCTTCCCACCGAAGGTCCACAGGTTGTTCAGGGACCGGGCGAGAATGCCGGGATCATCGACATCGGAGACGGGCAAGTTGCCGTCTTCAAGATGGAATCTCACAATCACCCGTCGTTCGTCGAACCCTATCAGGGTGCAGCGACCGGCGTCGGTGGGATCATGCGTGACGTGTTCACGATGGGGGCTCGACCGGTTGCGAGCCTCAATGCACTACGATTCGGACCCCCTGCGCATCCTCGAACCGCGTACCTTGTCAGTGGCGTGGTGGCGGGTATCGGTGGATACGGCAACTCGATGGGTGTTCCCACCGTGGGCGGCGACGTGGCCTTTGACGAGTGCTACGCCGGAAACATTTTGGTCAATGCCTTTACGCTAGGCATCGCGAAACGAGACGGCATTTTCTATGGAACGGCATCGGGCGTTGGCAACCCATTGCTCTACTTCGGCTCGAAAACGGGTCGCGATGGCATTCATGGCGCTTCGTTGCTGGCTTCGGCAGAGTTCGACGAAACCTCGGAAGAGAAGCGTCCTACTGTTCAGGTCGGCGATCCTTTTGCAGAGAAACTTTTACTCGAGGCCTGTCTCGAGCTGATGGCCGTTCCAGGCCTGCTGGTTGGTATCCAGGACATGGGCGCGGCCGGACTCACATCGTCCTCGATTGAGATGGCCGCTCGTGCTGGCAATGGCGTCGAGATGGATCTCGACAAGGTGCCACTGCGCGAGGCAGGCATGAGTGCTTACGAAATTATGCTTTCCGAATCGCAGGAGCGCATGCTCGCCGTGGTTAGCAAGGGCCGTGAATCCGAGGCCATGAAGATCCTGGAGAAATGGGACATCGACGCGGCTTATGTCGGCGTCGTCACGACCACCGGCCACGTGGTGCTCACGCAGGGTGGCAAGGTGGTGGCGGATGTGCCGGCGGATCCACTGGCCGAGGGACTTCGCTACGATCGCCCTTCCGCGCGACCGGCCTATCTGGATGCGTTGCACGCAATTGATCCGCTGGCGTTGCCACAGCCAACCGGCGACAGGCTGGGGCAGGTTCTGCTCGACCTGCTGGCTTCGCCCAATATCGCATCGAAGGAATGGGTCTTCCGCCAGTACGATTACATGGTTCGGGTCGGAACCGTAACACGACCTGGTGAAGCCGATGCGTCAGTTATTCGTGTACTACGTCCCGATGGTACGGCCAAGGGCATTGGCCTTTCGGTCGATTGTAACTCGCGGTATTGCTTCCTCGATCCCTATGAAGGTTCGCGGCTGGCGGTTGCCGAGTGCGCGCGCAATCTGGCTGTGTCGGGCGTTCGACCTCAGGCGATTACCGACTGTCTCAACTACGGCAACCCGGAAAAGCCAGAGATCATGTGGCAGTTCATCGAGGGTGTGCGAGGCATGTCCGAAGCCTGCAAGGTCTTCAACACCCCGATCGTCTCGGGCAACGTGAGCTTTTACAACGAGACCGATGGCAAGGGCATCTATCCGACGCCGATGATCGCGATGGTGGGACTCATCGACGACCCCACAAAGACGGTAACCCATGCGTTCAAAGGCGAGGGCGACGCTATCGTGCTGCTCGGCAAGGGCTCAACTGATCTGGGCGGTTCTGAATACCTCAAGGTGGTTCATGGCAAGGTTGCCGGTCGCCCGCCGCGTCTCGATATCGCAGCGGAACACCGCCTACACCAATTGTGTATTGCGCTTGCCGACGGTCGCCTGGTTCGCTCGGCCCACGATCTTTCCGAGGGCGGCGTTGGCGTTGCACTGGCCGAGTGTTGCATCTCGGCCGCGACACCGATTGGTTGCGAGGTCGACCTCCAATCCGATGGGCTGGTGCCGGTTGCGTCGTTGTTCGGCGAGGCGCCGTCGCGAGCGTTGTTGTCGGTTTCGGCCAACCATCTGGAGTCGGTGTGTTCACAGGCCGCAGCAGCGAATGTCCCCTTCGAGGTCATAGGGCGCACCGGTGGTCGCAAGTTGGTCGTCAAGGGCCTCCTCGATATGGAGTTGGCTCCGATCGTCGATGCACACAAAAACGGCTTCAGGAAAGTTGTCGAGTAGAATCGCGGCATGGTGCCTCGCACCCTGTCCATGAAGGTTACCCGGAGAGTGGCGTGAGTACGCCTTCGGGAAAAAGTACCCTGCGTTCCTCCATGCCCGTCACCGTGGCGGTCATGGTGTCGCGGATCCTCGGCGTGGTACGAGACGCGGTCTTCTTGGCTCTGTTTCCGATCTGGATGACGGACGCCTTCCGCGTTGCATTCCAGATCCCCAACTTGCTGCGCGACTTGTTCGCAGAGGGCGCACTTTCAAGTGCCTTCGTCCCGACGTTTGCGTCGACGCTTGAAAAAGAAGGCAGGAAACGCGCGCATCTGCTCGCCAACCGCATGATCATGGCAGTGACCCTCGTCGTAGGGTCATTGATGGTGTTGGGTCTTTTGTTTCCTGAACCCGTCGTGGCGTTGATTTCGGGAGAGTTCGCAGGCGATCAACGCAAGGTTGAACTGACCGTCGCACTGACGCGCTGGATGATGCCGATCCTGTTGTTGGTTAGCCTCGGCGCAGTGTTCATGGGCATGTTGAATGCCGAAGGACGATTCGTCACGCCCGCTTTCGCGCCAGCACTATTCAACGTGACATCGATCGGATTTGGCGGGGCCATATGGCTTTGGCATTCCGATCCCGATCGTGGATTGTGGTGGTTTACGATCGGAACTGTGGCAGCAGCTCTCGTCCAAACCGGCATACAGATACCCAGCCTCTGGCGAACCGGCTATCGGCCCTCCATTGCCCTGGGGATCTGGCGCGATCCCGGCGTGAGGCGCATCGCTCGACTGATGGCGCCTGCGGTGATTGGCCTTGCTGCGGTTCAGGTCAACGTGTTCGTCAACACCCGTTTTGCGTCGGCGCTTGGAGACGGTCCGGTCACTTACCTTTCAAATGCGTTTCGTCTGTTTTATTTGCCGATCGGCTTGTTTGGCGTGGCGCTGGCGACGGTGACGACCACACGCGTATCACAGGACGCAGCTCGCGGCGATCGCGCAGCTCTCTCGAATCGCACGGCCGAGGGCCTTTCGGCGGTTTGGATGCTGGCGCTTCCGAGCGGCATCGGGCTCATTCTGCTGTCAGAACCCATCGTGGCTATGTTGTTCAAGTGGGGACGTTTCTCGCACGAAGGTGTGGTTGCCACCTCCGATGTGTTGCGTATGTACATGCTGGGCGTGGTCCCCTACAGTCTGGTCAAGAGCCTGGTCCCGGGATTCTACGCCATCGATCGTCCGCGGATACCGATGATAGCCTCGATGACGGCTGTCGCAGTGAACGTTGCGTTCAATGCGCTGATGTACCGAGAACTTGGTGCGCCTGGGCTTGCGCTCGGTACCACCCTCGCGGCAACCGTCAACTACCTTGTGTTGCGGATTGCCTTTGCCCGGGTAATAGGTCCACTGCCCTTGCATGACGTGGCGGCCGGCGGTCGATTGCGCCGGCTGGTCGCACTGGGTCTGGCCTCGGCGACGATGGTTGCGGTGATCTTGAGTTGCCTCTACGCGGGGAATGGATTGGTTGGCATGGGCCGAACCGCCAATGCCGCCGCATTGTTTGTGACCATCGCGGTTGCTTTCCTTGGGTACGCCGTCGTGCTCGGCGCGATGGGATATCCGGGCGCCAAAGCACTTGTCGGGATCCCACGCAAGATCGTGGGCCGGCTACGCGGCAGACGGGGCTAATCCCCGTCCTTGTCGCGCAGCAACTCGGGCGGAATCTGAAACAGTCCCGATCGTGTTCGTGGGCGCACAAAGTCGGAAAGGCCCGAAAGCGCCTCGGAAAGACTCGCCGACGGGGCGGCTGCCTCTGGGTCGTCCCTCAGCAAGGCGTCGAGATCGTCGCCTCCCTTGGCAGCAAGCGAGCGGGCAAAACGAATGGCGCGTGCGATCGACTCGTCTGAAACCTGTGCATCGATTCCGATCAGATCAAAAGATTTTTCGGTTGGGCGACTCTGCTCGTCACCCATCGGTCGCGCGGGGATTGCCGATGCACGGCGTCCGCGGCTTTCTCGGCTGACGAGCAACTGTTCCAGCAGGGGCTGGCACTGCGGATCAAGTTCGACGAACTGCACGCCCATCCCGAATGGCTGACGAGGTGCGTCCGGGTCGAATTCGCGCACCCACGTCACGCGACCCTGTCCAGAAAGAGCAGCAGGTCCGCCGACCAGGGATATCTCGAAACGAAATTCTTCGCCCACGGGTCGTGGCGTCTTGCTTGCGATGAAAACGCTGGTTCGTGTTACGTTTGGCGCGAACCGCGTGACAAACGTATCCAGGTCTTGATAGCCGAGTCGCACAAAGAGGGGTTCGGACATGGGTCGAACATTATGGAGCGCTCGCGGGGAAGGGGTCAACCGTGGTCGTCCGCAAAACCAAATACCCGTTCGGAATTGGCCCAGGTTTGGGCGGCGACCTCATCCAGTGGGAGGCCCTTGAGTTCGGCAAGAAACCTCAGGGTTTCAAGGACATAGGCTGGTTCGTTGCGTTTCCCCCGGTGGGGAATGGGCGCGAGGTATGGCGCGTCGGTTTCTACCAGGATGCGATCCATGGGTGCAAATCGAGCCGCTTCGCGCACCGGCTCTGCGTTCCGAAAGGTCAAGATTCCGGAAAATGACAGGTACTGCCCGAGATCGAGGTACGCCCGCGCGTCGTCCGCGTTTCCGGTGAAACAGTGGATGATCCCGCGCAGTTCATGGGCGGCTGTTTCTTTCAAAATGGCCTGCGCATCGGCGTGGGCGTCTCGAACATGCGAGATGATGGCGAGACGATGCCGCCGCGCCATTCCGATGAAGCGTCGATATGCAACCTGTTGCAGTTCGCGCGGGGACTGATCGTAGAAGTAATCAAGTCCCGATTCGCCAATCCCCACGACCTTCGGATGAATGGCGAGATTCTCGAGTTCGTCCCAGGTTGCTTCGGTCATGACCGCCGCATCATGAGGATGTACGCCGACCGTTGCGTGGATATCCGGTTCTTTTTCGGAGAGAGCAACGGCTCCTCGGGCCGATGCGATGTCGCGTCCCGCTCCGATGCAGATCATCCGTGCGACGCGTGCCTGCCTAGCTCGTTCGATTACCGCCGGGAGATCGGTGCCAAAGTCCTCGAAGTCGAGGTGGCAGTGGGTATCCATGACAGACCAGGTGCTCATCGTGTTCGGACACGATAGCAGCGGTGGGTCAGGATGCGCAAAGGTCTGGAATTTGCTGGAGCAACGCAGCCAATACCGGTGACGGTAGCACAAACTCAATGGGACGGTGCGCGAATAGCGCCGAAGCAAGATTCTCGATCTCAGGGGTCTCCAGCTTGAACTGTGCTACGCCGATGGCGCGAACCAGACGAGATCGAGGGTTCGCGAACCAAAACCAACCGGTACATTGATCAAGCCACTGAAACTCGCTGTGTGCTTGTACAACCCGTGTTACGAAATCAGCGTCGGGTACGTCTGCGTGCAAAGATAGTTGCGAAGTGGAAGCTGCCCCCCACGATGCGACCGTGCGCACCGCCACGGATTGTACGCGTTCGGCATTGATGTATTGCGACGGCGTCACGACGAGTGCCATTGCGCCCCGCCGTAGAATTCGAAAGGGGAGTGAATCGCCGAGGAAACGGCAGGTCCGTTCGATGTCGGAAAGCCGTACCTCACCCCGAGAGAGTCCCTGCTTTTCAATGTTCGCCAACGTTGCTTTTTCCGAGGCGGGTGCCCCCTGCCGAATGATCTCGATTGCTCGGGTCAGCAGGGGTAAATGCTCGAGCGTGTCTGACCGTTTTCGCGTTGAAGTCATCGTCGCGATCTCGTCCTCCAATTTCTCGGTGGGACATGAGGCGCGAAGTGACCTCTCCAGATTTTCGGCGATTCGCAAGATCTCGTGCAAACTTCCCAGTCCAAATCCCGGAACGGCCAGCAAACGTGCCACATTCCATTTTCCTCGTGAGTTCTCGGACGTCGAAATCTCGTGAAGGGGTCGTGCGATGCGCTCCGGCAGTGGAAGGGATTTCAGAATCTTGGCAGGAGTCGGTATCGCATGGAGGACGACCGCCTTTGAAGGCGATCGACTCCCACCACGGCTCATCTCTTTTGCAAGCAATACAAGTTGCGAAAGCGCGAATTGCTCTTCGGTGTTCTGCAACGCAGTCACCGTAGCCGATCGTACGTAACCGACGGGTTTCGTGTGCGCTAAGTCTCCGTAACTTTAAGCTCTTGCCGCCATCGAAGCTGCGCCCAATAGACCTACTTGTGGGTGTGTGATGGCAAAGCAAGGGATCTGCGAAATTAGCGGCTGAAAACGGCCTTTTGCTTCAAACGATTGACGAAAGACACCGTTCTGAAGGAAGGGAAGTAGCCGTGGCGTTAACGAGCCAGCGATGTAAACACCTCCGGTCGCGAGAAACGTTAAGGCCATGTTTCCCGCAAAGGCACCAAGTGTCGAACAGAGTTGATTGACAGCCATGGCGCAAATGGGATCGCGACTGTCCGCAGCCTGCCGCGTGATCACCAACGCCGGATCTTCCATCACGAGCTGCGCGCGGGTCTCCTCCCGAACGAGTGGCGCCAGAGCGGGTTCGCTTGAAAGGAATCCGAAAATGTCGGCGAGGCCGCGCATCGACAACACGCGTTCGTAGGACACGCGTCCGTATCGTCCCGATAGATACGAGCCAAGTCCTGCCTCAAGACCGGTTCGAGGCGTGAACTCGACGTGTCCTCCCTCGGATGGAATGACCTGGTATCGGGCTTCGGCCGTCGACCAAACCAAAAATGCTTCGCCGAGGCCAGTGCCGGCGCCCGCAACCGCCATTGGACCTTCGGGTTTGCGTGGGCCGCCCCCAATCGGAACCAAATGTTCATCGCCAAGCACCGTTGCGCCGAGTGCGATCGCCTGAAAGTCGTTGATGAGTGTTACGGATTCGATCTTCGTGCGGCGCTCGATCGTTCTGGCTTCGACGAACCAGGGTAAGTTGGTGACCTTGCAAGTCGCGTCCTGTACAGGTCCCGGAACACCAAGACAGGCGCGTCGTGGAAGGGTTTCGGCCCCAAGGCTTTTGCGCGCTTCGTGGAGAAAGCGCTCGACGACGGCATCCGCCGAGCCGAAGTCCGAACTGGTGTAGCTTCGCTCGAAGAACGGTTGTTGGTCTCGAACCAGCGCGAGCCGGCAGGTCCCCGCGCTGATCTCACCGGCAAGGACAATCAACTGCCGACGTTTCCCGTGGAATCGGATTCTGCAGCTTCAAGTTTGGTCAGCTTGTCGATTCGAATGCCATGCCGACCATCTTCGAAGGTTGCCCCCAAAAAAGCATCGAGGATGGGAATCGCATCGGCCTCGGGAATCAATCGTTCACCCATACAGATCACATTCGCGTTGTTGTGGGCGCGTGCAAGCCGCGCGCTCTCGGTGTTCCACGCAGCCGCAGCGCGAACGCCTCGGATCTTGTTGGCCGCCATGCAGATACCGAGTCCAGAGCCACACACGAGCACACCAAGGCTGCTCGCATCGTCACGCACGGCCCGTCCGACGGGGGCTGCCAGATCGGGGTAGTCCGCCCGGTCTGGCGTGTGAACACCGTGGTCGTCCACCGAGTGTCCGCAGGCTTTCAAATGGGCCGCAAGTCGGTTCTTTAGATTGAACCCTGCGTGATCACTGCCGAGGTGGATTTTCATGATTTGATTGCCGGTTGCGCCCGAAACACAGAACAGCGGCAGTATAGTCGTTCGCCATGAAACTGGCGACCTGGAACGTCAACTCGATTCGAGCTCGATTGCCACGCGTGACGGCCTGGCTTGAAGGCGCCAAGCCTGATGTCGTGTGCCTGCAAGAGACAAAGGTGGAGGACGCGGATTTTCCGCACGAAGCTTTCACGTCGCTTGGCTACACCTGTGCAGTGTTTGGGCAGCGCAGCTACAACGGAGTGGCAATCGCTTCGCGTCTTCCGATGGCCGATGTCTCGGTGGGTTTCGACGACGGCGATGCCGATGGGGAGGCCCGTTTCATTTGCGCGACCGTGTCCGGGATCCGAATCGCAAGTTTGTACGTGCCGAACGGTAAGGCAGTCGGCGATCCAAAATTTGAGTACAAACTAAAATGGCTTTCGCGTCTTTCCGCCTGGCTGGCGAAGCACCAAACGCCGGAAGCGTCGTTTGCGCTTTGTGGTGACTTCAACATCGCACCCGACGATCGAGACGTGTACGATCCGGTTGCCTGGCAAGATCAGGTTCTGTGTCATCCCTTGGAAAGGGCTGCCTACCAGCGCTTATTGGAATGGGGCCTGCAGGACGTGTTTCGCCGCTTCCATCAACAAGGCGGACTTTATTCCTGGTGGGATTACCGCCAGCTTGGCTTTCCGAAGAACCGTGGCTTGCGCATCGATCATCTGCTGTGCACGCGCGCGGTGGCGGAGCGTATGCGGAGCGCGATGGTCGATCGGGAGGCGCGCAAGGGCAAGGATCCATCGGATCATGCGCCGGTAGTTGTTGAAATCGTATGACAATTTCTCGATTGCGACTGAGAGCGGATGTCGCCGCGGGGCAGGGCTATGCAAGGCCCTTTCGGCCGGTGGGTCCCTCGGCTATAGCGGCTCGCGGGCCCATTCCAGCCACCCTTGCTGAAAACAGCGCCCTGTGTGGTCAAAAGTCCAGTGAAAATGAGGGTTTCTGGGGTGTTGACCGCATGGGGTCGAAGCTGTAGGTTTCCCCACCAATTTCAAGGCGAGAAGAAACATTAAATAATGGCCCGAGAAGAACACATTGAATTTCAAGGCAAGGTCATTGAGGTCTTGCCGGCGGGTAATTTCCGCATCGAACTTGAGAACAAGCATCAAGTTCTTGCCCATCTGGGTGGAAAACTCAGAAAACACAGAATCCGCGTCGTGCTGGGCGACAACGTCACGGTCGCCTTGACGCCCTACGATCCGAATCGCGGTATCGTGGTCTACCGAGGATAATCCAGTCCGGGAGGGTATCCTTCCTATGGTGAATGAACGAGGCGCGATGTCGGCAATGCGAATGGCTCGGCCGCCCTGGAAACGGTGGTTGACCGTCGGCGTCTTCTTGGCGGCGGCAGCTGGGCTTTTTAGCTCGGGTGTATTTTCACCGCCGCCGCACGAGCCCGTCGCCGTCACGGTCGCGCAATTGGCGCCGCCCGGGTCCACGAACTCTGCGCCGCAGGTTTCCAATGCACCGCCCACGCTCCTTGATGTCGCAACCCCGGGCGAGATGCGGGGATCGATTGCGCCTCTGGTTGAGCGTGTTGAGCACGCTGTGGTGGCAATACAGAGCACCAAGATCATCCGTCGCGTGGTTCGTGAACCGCCCTTGATGGAGTATCTGCGCGAGCGCATGGGTGGTCGCGCGCCGACCCGCGAGGACGTTCAGCGGGGACTTGGTTCTGGTTTCATCATCAACCCGACCGGCGTTGTTCTGACCAACAATCACGTCGTGGCGGGTGCGGACGAGGTCGAGGTGTTGCTCGACGACGGACGTAAACTGGCCGCGCTGGTTGTGGGCAGTGATCCCACGAACGATGTTGCGGTCGTGAAGATCATCAAACCGCCCACCGATCTTCGTGCTGCGAATCTTGGCAACTCGGATGCGGTTCGCGTCGGTGACTATGTGGTTGCCATTGGCAATCCACTTGGGCTTGGCAAGACGGTGACGATGGGCATTGTCAGCGCCAAGCACCGCTCACTCGGAACATCGCTCGGCGACGTGCCAGAACAATACCAGGATTTTATTCAGACCGATGCGGCCATCAATCAGGGCAACTCGGGTGGTCCGCTTTTCGACTTTTCCGGACGGGTGATTGGCGTCAACAGTGCGATCTTGAATCCTGCCGTGGCGATGAACGTCGGCTTCGCTATCCCCATCAATCTTGCGATGCAGATTGCAGGTCAATTGCAGCGTTCTGGTCGCGTATCAAGGGGCTTTCTGGGCGTGCAGACCGAGGATCTGTCGCACGACAATGCCTCGGCACTTGGCACCACTCAGAAAACCGGCTCATTTGTTGCGAGCGTGGTTCCTGGATCGCCCGCTGCCAAGGCGGGTATTCGTGCGGGCGACGTTCTGACCGAGATCGGCGGTCGCAAACTCGATCGGAAGAACGCACTTGCACAGGCCGTTGCCACCCTCTTGCCGGGCGCACCGTTGGTCTTGAAGGGGATCCGAGGCGCCCAAACTTTCGAGGTAAAGGTCGTGCTGGACGAGCGCGCTTCGGGCGTCGAGATGCGGGTGCTGGATATTGTGGTTACACCGCTGTCTGCAAACGAAGCACGCGATGTGGGCCTCAACAACGGACAGGGGGTTCGCGTTGTCTACGTCAATCCGCGCGGGCCTACGAGCGGCGAGTTACGTGACGGCGACATCATCATGGGCGTGAACCGAACGATAGCGACCGTCGAAGTCCTGCAGCAATTTGAGAAGGCGCTATTGCGGGGTGGGTCGGGTCGGGTGACGGTTCAGCGCGACGGTCAGCAGCTTGTCATTACGCTGGCCGGCTAGCCACGACCCTCGGGCACCTTGTTCGGGTCCACATGTGGTGTAGTCTTCGACTGGAGAATCTCATGAAGCGCATCTTCCTCGCCCTTGTGTTGTTTGGTCTGACGGTCCACCCCGCACGCGCAGAGAGCGCGCCCGAGCACAACAGGCTGACAAAGGCCGACAAAAAAGCCGGCTGGCGTCTGCTTTTCGATGGCAAGAGTTCAGCCGGTTGGCGAGGGGCGAAGAAGCAAGCGTTTCCGGCCAAGGGATGGTTGATTGAGGATGGCGTTCTGACCGTGCTCGAGTCCGGTGGTGGTGAATCGGAACACGGCGGAGACATCGTCACCGAAGCCGAGTACGGTGACTTCGAGTTGAAGTTTGATTTTCGTCTGACCGAAGGCGCGAACAGCGGTCTCAAATACTTTGTCGAGGAGAGCTATGGCAGCCAGGGCTCCTCGATTGGCCTGGAATACCAGATGCTGGACGACGCCAAGCACGAAGATGCCAACAAGGGTGCGGCGGGCAACCGTCAGCTGTCGTCTCTCTATGATCTGATTCCGGCCGAGAAACGTTCGATGCGTCCGATCGGACAGTGGAACGAAGGTCGGATCGTGGTCAAAGGTAGCCATGTGGAGCACTGGCTCAACGGGAACAAGGTTGTCGAATACGAACGGTTGTCCCAGATGTTCCGTGCCCTGGTGGCGCGCAGCAAATATGCAGCATTCGAGGGATTTGGACAGCAGCCCAAGGGCCGAATCCTGCTGCAGGATCACGGCAATCGCGTCTCGTTCCGAAACCTCAAGTTGCGCGTGCGCTAGCGCTCGCCAAGCCAGCTTTTGCGTTGCACCCTGTTTTTGCGTTCTCGCAGCGGCGTCAAGGTTCCGGACGATTCGATGGCGGCGATTGCCTCGGCCGGATCGTCCGTTGCGATTAGCAATTGTGGATCGTCTTCGCCGATGGTCTTCGAATCGCGCATGTTATTCTCGATGAAGTCAAGCAATGGTCGCCAGTAATCCAGCCCCATCAAGACAACCTTGAAACGGCGGATTTTCTTGGTCTGGATAAGGGTAAGGGCCTCGAAGAGTTCGTCGAGTGTCCCGAATCCGCCGGGCAGGACGATGAAGGCGTGGCTGTATTTGACCAGCATCACCTTGCGAACAAAGAAATACCGAAAGTTTACGAAGCGATCGACGTAGCGATTTGGCTGTTGCTCCACGGGTAGTTGAATGTTGAGTCCGATCGATGTGCCTCCGGCCTCGCGGGCTCCGCGATTCGCGGCCTCCATGATTCCGGGTCCGCCCCCGGTCAAGACAGTCAGTTTGGCCTGAGCCAACCGCTGCCCGATGTTGCGCGCCAACTTGTAATACGGATGCTGTTCGTCAAATCGGGCCGAACCGAAGACGGTAACGCACGGTCCGACGAAATGTAGAGCGCGAAAGCCCCGAATGAGCTCGGCGGCGATGCGAAAGACCCGCATCGTCTCGGCAAAGCGACCTTCGGGACCGGCGAGGAGCCGCGTGTCGGAATATCCCCCAACTATCAGGGGTGCGGTTGGGTTGGGGCTTTCTGGGGTAGAGCGACGGTTTTCCATGGGTAGATGCGACGCACGCCGGAGTCTCTGCATCCTAGCGTGTGAAGCTGCGCGGGAGGGGGAATTGGTACGAAAGGCATGGTGGAAGTTCTCCACCTACTGAGTGTCAAAAGCGGCCTTTTGCTGATCAGCGAAGAAACAGAATCCCGATCGACGTCGCGAGGTTTAGTCCCGAAAGTCCACGCACAGGTTCAACCGACGCCCCGTCGTTTCCCAGGGTGCCGTCATATCCAGCTTCAAGCTGAAAGAAAAGGGATGCATTTTGCACGAGCTCCATTCGAATGCCGACGGCGGTGTTGGCGTTCAGTCCGAACCGTGTTGCGGCTGGTTGGTGGTTGAGTTTTGCATCAATGAGCAACAGTCGGCCACCCAAAGCGGCCGAAAGATAGGGCTGAAGTGGCCCTTCGCGGTGAATGTACGACGCGCCCAGATCCCATCCGAAAGTCCAGAGTCGCGCTGTTTGTGCTTCGGTTACCAACGTCGATTCCTGCAGCGGCCACAAGAGGCGAGTGAAAAGCCCCATGTGGGGCGTCGCAATCCACTGTCCAATCAGGGCTGCGTGCGACGCAATGCCCACATCGCCTTCGTTATAGGATAGTCGCGTTGCAGCGCCGAGCTCGACCGGAGCTCTGGGGTGGATGGGCTGCGTTTTCGTTTCGGGTGTTTTGGGTTCGATCGGTGACCCGGCGGGCGTCGCGGGCGCCATCGTGGCTTCCGCTGGCAGAGGATTGGCAGGGGCGGCATCAAACAACGCGCGGGCCTTCTCGATCACCATGATGAAATGACGGCGGCGTTCAAGGCGGCTTGCCTTCAAAAGATCGATAGATACCGTGACGACGGTCTTCTCGCGCAATGAAGCAATGGTCGTACCGCTGGGCGATATCGAAAATTGGGGAGGCGTTGTGCCTGTCGTTGTGCCTGTCGTTGTGGGTTCAAAACCGTAGGTGCCCAGTTCCTGGCGGAACTCAGCAACGATGGCGGATCCGACGCCGTCGTCGATGATGCTTTCCGATCGAGCCACCGCAGCATCAACGGCGGTCTGGGTCAGCAGGACAAGCAGTTGCAGTCCGACAGATGCTGCCATCATGGTCGGTCCGGCTGAAGACAGTTTTGTGCAACCTTGAGGTGGTCCCCGCGTGGATACAGGCCGATATATACCCGCGCAACGCGCCTGGATTCGGCTTGTTCGCCGTCGCGAACAAGCGCCTCGAGCCATCGTCCGAGCGCCTGTTCGTGAAAGGTTCCCTCGGGATAATTCGCTGCATAGCGTCCGAATAGGACACCCGCAGAATGCATGTCCCCCGAATCGAACGCGAGCCGCGCGAGCGCAAAAACCGCATCGGACGCCTCCGGTGCCCGCGGGAATCGATCAAGCAGGGATTGGTAGGCTTGTTGCGCTTGCCTCGAATGACCTTCGTAGCGAGCCTTGTCTCCCTGCTCAAGCAATGCCGATGCGGTCTGTGTTACGGTATGGCGAAGGTCCGGCTTGGGATCCTCTGTTGTTTTGGGCTCCGCCGATGGCGGATCCACTGTGGCCACGCGAGCCTGTTCGGCAGGCCACACGGAAAACATTCCGGAGTGTTCCGAGGCGGTTAGTCTTTGTCCCGCTCGAAGTGCGACGCCTTCTCCAAGCGCACCACCCGTGACACGAACGGATCCCTCGAAGAGATCTACCACGATGGATTTCTCGCTCTTCACGTACGTCGTGAGGAAGCGTGTCCCGGTTACATGAATAGCAAACGTGCCTGCCAGCACGATCCATCGGGTTTGAGCTTGATGTCGGACGTGTGTTTGAAGGCTGCCGGAAAGCAGCCGAATCGTTGCCCCTTCGGGTTCAAGTGACTCAACCTGCATGGCGGCGGTCGCCGATAGCTCCACTTCGGATCGATCCGAAAATTTAAGTGCGAGGGAATGATCTTTGGGCGCACGGTGGATGGCCTTCGTGGGTTGCGCGTGTTCGGAAACGGTGTAACTCAAACGAGGCACGTCACTCGGTTTGTACCAAATCATCCAGGCGGCTGCCGCGACCAGCGGTACAAGCATCGCAATCGTGCGACGGTTTCGGGGTGGAGCAACTCGCTCGACACGTGTCGCCAGGTGCGAGCGCAAAGCATTTGCGCCCGGGCCGGGTTTTTCTTCAAGGTGAGCGGCCTGTTCGCGCTCGACGGCTTGCCACAGGTTTTCGTCAGTTTTCATGGTTGCTCCCTCCATACTGCGAGCGCCTCGTAACGTTGTGCGAGTCTGTCGAACCGCGACTCGGCCTTCTTCAGCCGACGACGTATCGTCGGTACCGAAACTTGAAGCAACTCGGCGAGTTCATCGTGGGACATCTTTTCGATCCGGCGCAGGGCGACGAGGATGCGTTCATCGGTCGGCATCAAGGCGAAAATAGCGTAAACGCACCGACTGGCCTCGCGATCGGGTTCGCTCGCATGGGGGCTGGTACCTTCGACGTCGTCGGCGTGGAAAAATAGGCTTCGACTGCGCTGACGTTTTCGGATCGATTCGCGCGCGACAAACACCGCGATCTGAGCCATCCACCCACCGAAGGCTTCGGGATTTTCGAGCGAGCCCAGGTTCTCGAGCGCACGGGCAAAGGTTTCGTTGACGATGTCGAGGATATCCGGATCGCCCGAGCCGAGGATTCGCAGCACAACTCGGCGAATTCGGGCTCCATGGGCTTCCACCATCGCATCGAGCGCCCACGGCTGGCGTGCGCGCAATCCCTCCACGAGCGCCCGTGGGCTCGTGGGGTCTCTTCCACCTGGAATGAGTCGAAGCGATGGGGTCACCGTTGTTGCAGTGTCATCCGCCCTGGATTTCTGATCAGCTATTTTCGTTGTCTGTGCTGGTTCAGGTTTTTCGACGAAAAAGTGTGAAATTCCGACCGGTTGTAGGCGTGAAGTGGCGCAGTACCCCATACTTTTGTTGCAGGTAGGTTCGCAATTCGGGGTTCGAGCCGATGCCCGAGGACCCCACGAGCACGAGGGCGCTCGGCTGGGTGTCGAGGAGGGCGAGCACCTCGGCCATCGTCAAGTTGCCGGCTCCAATGCGCTGGGTATTGGTATCCACGAGGTCTCCGGTTATCGAAACGCCCGCTTCCATTGCGACGAGTGGGACGATGGTTGAGTCACCGAAGAGGGTCGTTTCGACACGCAGTTGACGTTCCGCTCGTACGGCCTCGACCATGTCGGGCACCACGTTCAGCCACCGGCTTCGTTGCCACAAATATTGAGTGATCGGATTTGCGTCAACGCCCCTGTCACGCTTGCCGTCTCGCCAGAATAGCGAGCGCATCACGCCGTTCAGGCCGCCTCCGATCCCGGGTCCATCGACCCAGGTATAGGTTTGTTCGTAGCTCGCCACCTGAGCAGCGCGCGCGGGCGAAATCGCGGATGAAACGGGATCCGCGAGCAGCGTCAGCAATCCCACCCAAATCAGCGCGGGCGCCCACACCGTGAAGTCAACCCGTGATGCGTTACGTTCACGTAGCGCTGCGTGAATCCGATTGACGATCCGCCCGAGCCCAAGTCCAGTTGCCAGCGCCGCGGAAAAAAACGCTGGCAGAAAGTAAAAGGGAAACACCCGCGGTCGCGTGGCCATGGCGATGAAGGTGAGGGCCGTTGCGCCGAGACAAAGGATCCCGATGATGCGCTGTTTGCGCTCGCCGAGCATCAACGCCAATGTGCCGACCGCTGCGCTGACAAAGAGCGCCCAGTTGTCGTACAACGAATAGCCGAGCTGGATCGCGCCTTCGCCCCGGTTTTCGACCTTCTCGATGTGAAACAAATAGGTCTGTTGCCAGAAGGCCGAACCTGCGATGCCCCAGTAAATGAGATGAACCAAAGCGAAGGTTGCGGCGGCCGAAGCCATGGTTTTGAGGCCCTTTCGCCGATCCATGGCAAGCGCGGCTATCACCACAAGTGCGGCAGCCGGACCACTTTGCAAAAGTGTCAAGGGTGCACACGCAACGACGATGCCCGCGCCAAGAAACCGACCTGTGACCAACAACACCGCCCCGAGCGCGACAATGCCACTCGCCTGAACGATGCCAGTGTCGTAGGCCGCTCCCTTCAACATACTCTCGCAAAAAAGCAAAAGGGCGGCTGCAATCAAGCCGGAGGCTTCGCGGGCCAGTCTCGATGCATTCGGTTGTAAACGTAGCACGATCAGATACGCCGCTGCGCCCTGGAATGCAGCCCAGAAAAACACAGGTGCTTTGACGAGCGCAAGCGAGTAATCCGCCAACCAGAGCAAGATTGCGGTTGGCAAAAGGTGAAAGGGCGGGTGCGCATGAAAGAAATCCCGGTAAGGAACAAGGCCCTCCGCCATGCGTTTGGCGCCGTAAAAGTAGATGCCTTCGTCGGCAGAATGCGGGATGAGAGCAAACGAACGCGTCACCCAAAAAAGTGCCAGCAGGATTCCAAGTAGGGCAGGACCAATCAGTCGCAGCGCGAGGTTCGCTGGCGGCATCAAGGTTGGATTATCCGGTACAGGACTGCTTTGCGTTTTCTTTCCCAATGTCGTTCCAATCGGCCGCGCCAAACTACCAGAGAGCGAAGGGATACGAAACCGCATCGAATACCCGCTGGCGTGCGGCGGAAACTCGGTCCACCATGAATCCCGGAGTCTGCGTTCATGCCACCCTTGCGAAAGGCCGAGTCGTCGTCATTCCCCGGTGGAATCCGCAGGTTGTGGCCAGGTCTCCCGTACACGCTCCCGAGCGGACGGGATCCGTCGCTCGTACGGGAGGTGTTATTGAGAGGGGGAGATCGCATTGTGGATGCCGCCCGCAACATCGGCACTTGGGTTCATTTGATGGCCCTGTGCGAAGCGGGATGGCTGGGGCCACCACGCGCATCGGCTCGAATGTCACTGCGCGAGACCGGTGAGCGGATGGTATCGGTTGCAGCAAGCCGTCGCACCGCTGCGTCCTTGTTCGCTTGTTCATGCGGTGAGATTGCTTTTGTCACCGGAATCGTGACACACCTTTCACCGCCCACCTCGACCGACGATGGCGTGCTGTGGCATACAAAACAGGTTGAGGTGACGGACGAGGAGTTCTTCGGATCCGAAGATCCGTGGCCCATGTATGGCGAAGCGGTGTATCTGGAAACCGCGCGTGATTTCTTGTTGAGCGACGCCGCCAGTCCAGCCGATCCCGGGGTGATTGTGCGCGTGGACGGCTCGTATTTGGTGGGAAGCCGTGCCCTTGCCGTCGGGTCGAGGGTCGACGTTTTGGGGTTTGTCGACGAGGTGCCCGATCCCCTGGGAAGGCGCAGGTCACCCAGGGATCAACCGGTTCGATCGATTCTGCGCTCGGGTCCCACGACGCCGTTGTTGGTGCTCGTCTGAGACCAGGGTTCGGCTATGCGGTCACGATCGGCACCGGATCGCTGGCACGGTTGATCACGTTCGCGTGAACGGCCTTGTCGTATGCTGATGTCCAGTAAGCGTCACCGAATCCGGTTTTGCCGTTTTTCTCGAAGTCTGCCGGTGCGAGACCCATCGACTGGGCGGCCGTTGCCTGCCATTGCCGCAGCCAAAGTCCCGTGAATTGTTTCTGTTTTTGAAAAATATCCAGGTGGTTGTTGGCATTCAGGCTGCGG
This sequence comes from Deltaproteobacteria bacterium, assembly GCA_034439895.1. Classification (GTDB taxonomy): domain Bacteria; phylum Myxococcota_A; class Polyangia; order Fen-1088; family Fen-1088; genus JAWXBF01. The sequence continues at coordinate 7,499 of JAWXBF010000110.1, read as the reverse complement.
AAATCGACATATTGACCGGTCTTGAAATACCCCCCGGCAGCGCCGAAAGTTACGATCGGCATGTCCTGCGCGTCATGGGTGGCCCATCCGGATTCCTGCGTCCACTGGTAAAGCGTCGCATCCAGAATCGACGTTCCCGGAAACAACTCGATAGAATCCAGCTTCACGGCCAGGTCCAAAATGGCGCTCTCAAACGTATTGCGTAATCCTGTGACCAGTCGCGATTGGGCGGCTGGTGCTTCCCACTGGTGGGCTGTGTCCTGATGCCAGCTGCCAGAATAGTCTGCAAATGCAGAGTGGATCCAGATGGTCGCGACTCGACTTGAGCCGCACGCGAACGCCATGGCCACTGTGTCGTTGACCGCCTTGAAATAGGCGCTGGCGCTGACGGGGTTGTCTTGGTTATTTCCCACTCCCGAAGTTGCGGGCCGCATGAAGTCCGAACAGGCTTTCGTCTGCAGTGCCGGTGCCATGTTGCTCAACTTGGTTTCCAGCTCTGACATTCGGCCGACGTGATCATCCAGGCGTTGCTTGTCGTCCATTGACAATCGCCGGTTGGAAGTGCGAAGGCGACGGTAGTTTTCCAGCACGCGGTCAACGATCAGTTTTCGGGCTGTGGGAGGGGGCGTTCCCGGAGTGGAGGATTTCACAAACAGTTTGTCGAAGAGGGTCATCGGATTCGATTCGACCGCGACCTTCTGTATCGTGCCGTTGCCGGCGGTTGGATTCGAGTAGCCCCACGAGGCCCCGTGGAAATCCATTCCGGTCACAATCGACCGCGCCTTGTTGCCCGTGAGATTAGGATAAAACTTTGGGGAGTACGCAATCACCTGGTCGACCGTCGCCATGGGCGTCAGGTTTTGCGGACCTTGATCGCTCCGAACGTAGTTCCCAAGGTGTCCGCCCGTGTGGTGCCCGATGTAATACGGAATGTCGAATCCGCGCATCACGTTCATCTTGCTAACGATCCGTTGGGTAAGCTGGCTAGCCGGCGCCGTCATCACCGCAGACAACCTGGCATTGGCGCCGACTGCGGTTGCCGCCAGTGTTCCCGTGTGAGCGGTGTGGTTCGGATGGATGTCTAGTTTGTTCGCAAGCACTTGCGCGGCCGGATACATGCTGTCCGGTCCGACGGCCCCGTGTTGGGTCATCGCCGCAACGAAGAATCGCTGCGATGGCGGTACGGCTTGTGCGCCATCGGCCCGGCGGGGATAAAGCGAAGGTAAAAAGGGCAGCGCCAGGGTGGCACCCGCGCCTCGAAGGACGTGGCGTCGGTTGGTAGTCACGGTTTTCATGAACAACTTTCTCCGTGGGGAAGGCGAACAGACAAAACTACTTATCGGCTGTTGCCGGACTCTTCGGGAGCGTTCGCGACCAACGCGCGATTTTACAGCTAAACGTCCTACTTTGACCCACAGTGGACGCTGAGTCGCAAGCCCTCGTAGAGGTAGGTTTTGCGCTCAGTCCCGGGATCGCCACAGTTTCGTTTGTCACTTTGCGGCAGGAGGCAAAGTGTGCGGCTACCCGTGCGCGTTCGAACGGCCGATTTTTCGCCCGGAGGAATTTCACCGCGTGAGATGCCGTCGATCAAGAGCCGTGAGGGTTGTGAACACGCCACGTTGTCGACTTCAATCCAGATGGCCCGCGCCGATGCGTCCCCGGAATCCACCTTGGTTGCCACTCGGGCCTTGGGTTCGACTGGTGCCGCGGGCTCGATGGACCATTCGGTTGCGTCCTCGGGATCGTGACGTTGGCTGATGGCGGTTGCTGCCGTGTCAACGGTAGCACTGATTAGATCGCGGGTGTCACAACCCGCGTAACGCAATTCGGTTCCCAGCTGGTCATGGAAGATCGTACGCATTTCGCGGTAGTCCCGCAGTAGCTCCGAATAGAATTCGGCTGCTTTTTTCGCCTTGAATCGGTAGTCCGGCGTCAGTCCTGCGGTTTCTCTCAGTTGATAGGCGCGGGCGATTTCCGCATTCAGTTCGCGTAACCTCGCACCGAGGTTCAAGAACTCGGTTCCGGTTGCATGCGCCTTTTGGTAACTTGCAGAGAGGCCCTCGGGACATTTTTTGCCGGTGCGTTGTCGGGGCAAAAGGGCAAGGGTTTGATGCACGGCCATGGAGAACTCACCGCGCGCCCGATTCATATCCTTTTGGACTTGCAAGAAAGCATCGATCGCGGCCCGCACTTCGTCCGGACCACCAAAGACCGCATCAATCCTGGGCTTGACCTCAGTGCGAAACATCTGGGTCTTACGATTGCCTGGCGTGGCGGCCTCCACCGGCTTGGCCGGAGCCGCAACGAGGACGAGCGCTATCCAAAACCCCACCATGGTCTTGAGGTAGATTATGGGCCCGGCTCGCGCGGCAGCAATTTTTGTGATGCATCCTGCTAGAGTGACCGAACTTTGGCAGTCACGATCCCTCATCTTGCGTTCCTGACGCCACGCGCGTTACCCCGGGCCGACACCCTGCCCGGACGCGTCGCGGTGCTGGACATCGCATTTGCGGCTGAGGGAGGAGGATCTTCGTTCGACAAGGTGACCCGTCCTTTCATTCTGGCGCTTGGCGCGCGCCTTGTGGCCTGGGTGGACCACCACGATCACGAAAGGCACGTGGATTACGCGAGCGACGATCGCTTCGTGCTCTGCACAAAGGCGGAACACGGCGCCTGTCCCGAAATGGTGACGCCCGAGATTGTCCGTCGCGCCGGCCCGGTGGACACAATTGCGATGCACGTCGATCTCGATGGGATCTATTCCGGTGCGAAGTGGATCTTAGGTGGCGAGGAGCCGTACGACGGGGCCGATCTGGACGCTCGCGCGGTCGACACCCGTCGGGGTGAACCGGGTCCGATCGGGACGCGCATTGATCGCGCCCTGCGCGCGAAGTTTCGCGACGAAACGTTGAAGCGCCGAATCATTCAGTATCTGGTTGGGCGAACCCGCGACCGCGAACACTGGGATGAAATCGAGGCCGCCGCCCGGATGATCGATCCGTTGCTGGACGAGTCTCGACGGTTATCGGGTCAATATCGCGTCAAGGACGGCGTGGCGTATGTGCGGGTCGATGGAAGCAATCCGTATGACAAAACGGAGCTGTTGTTGCTTGGGCAAATGCAAGCAGCGATCTCCGTGGTTCACGGTTCCGGTTCGCTTTCGATTGCGGCGGACTTCGAGTCGGGCCTGGATTTTGTGACGATGTTTGCGATGGGCGGCGGGATGCCGACTCGGGTGTCTGTCCCGGAAGGCCGTCTTGCCGAGGTGATGCAGAAGCTGACGGCCGTCGCGGCCGCATTGCCTGTGCCGAAGGCTTGACGGCGGGGATTCGCCGGGCGGCGAAACCTGTTGTACGATTGCACCCGTTCGAATACGCCATGGCCATCCAAAGAAGAACCCGACCCACCCTCTCTTATCAGAAACTGGCCGACGACATCTTGCGGGTATCGTCTGGTAAAGGCCGGGGCGAGGGTTTTGGCAATCTGCCGTCACCCGATGACATCGCGCTTCTCGTCGACGATCTTCTTGCTGTCATTTTTCCGGGGTGGGGCCGTTCGGGTCTTGCCTTCGGGACGCCCTCGACCAAGCTGCGTGAACATCTCGCCTCGGTCCTGGTATCGCTTGAACATCGCCTTGAACAACTGCTCTTTATGGGGTTGAAACGTCGACCGACCCGTGGCGAAACCGAAGCGCGATGCCAGAAAAGGGCTGAACACATTGCTTCCACTTTTCTGAAAGCACTGCCCGATATTCGGGCACTGGTGGTCTCCGATGTGGAGGCCCATTATCGTTCGGATCCGGCGGCCACGGGCATCGACGAGATCGTTTCGTGTTACCCCGGTCTGTACGCTATCGCCGTGTATCGCGCGGCCCATCGCCTGGTCAAGGCGGGCGTACCGATCGTACCCCGCATGATGACCGAACACGCCCACGGTCGCACCGGTATCGACATTCACCCCGGGGCTTCCATCGGCAATTCTTTCTTTATTGATCACGGCACCGGTATCGTTATTGGCGAGACGACAGTGATCGGAAAGTCAGTTCGCATCTATCAAGGTGTTACGCTTGGAGCACTGTCGATCAAGCGTCGCGATCTGGAAGACGGCGCTCCGACAGGCAAACGCCATCCAACCATCGAAGACGATGTGATCATCTACGCGAATGCGACAATTCTTGGCGGTGACACGATCATCGGTCGTGGCGCCGTGATTGGCGGCAATGCATGGATCACCTACTCGGTGCCGCCCGGTGTTCGCGTTGGTGTGGGCTAGCCTGAACTCTGGGCCCGCAACGCCAACACGATGTTTCGTTGATTTTCTGCGTGGTAACTTGACCGCACGAGGGGGCCTGCCTCGACATGCGGAAATCCGAGCGCCTCGCCATGGGAGCGAAGCGCCGCGAATTCATCGGGCGTGATGTAGCTTGCGACCGGTAGGTGGTTCTTCGAAGGGCGCAGGTACTGGCCCATCGTCAAGATATCGACACCGATTTCTCGGATCTCTTTCATCACCGTGAAGATCTCGTCCATGGTTTCACCCACGCCGAGCATCAGTCCGGTCTTTGTGACCGCGCCTCGACGCTTTGCGTGCGACAGAATGGCATAGGAGCGCGCGTAACTTGCCTGCACCCGCACGAGGCGCGAAAGTCGTGGTACGGTTTCGAGGTTGTGCGAAAACACGTCTGGCTTCGCTTTCAGGACGGTATCCACCGCCCCGGTATCACCCTTGAAATCGCCCGTCAGAACTTCGAGGATCATTTCGGGGGACGCTGCCTTGACCGCCGTGATGGTTTGCGCCCAGTGAGAGGCCCCTCCGTCGCGAAGATCATCGCGATCCACACACGTGATGACGGTGTGCCGCAGTCCCAGCTCCGACAGGATTCGAGCCACATGTTGCGGTTCGTCGGGATCGGGGGGCGCGGGTCGTCCGGTCGGAACGTCGCAAAACTGACACGAACGTGTGCAGATGCCGCCCAGGATCATGATGGTGAGTGACTTTTGTTCCCAGCACTCACCAATGTTTGGGCAAGAGGCACTTTGGCAAACGGTGTGAAGACCAAGTTCCTTAACCCGGGTTCGCAGGTCAAAATAGTTTTTCCCCGAGGGCATCTTCATCCGGATCCACTCGGGATGGCGCGGCAGCGGCGCGGCAGCCAGGTCGGCCGCCACGTCGGCACCTTCTCCAACCAGGCGGAGGCGACGAGGGCGAATTTCGGAGGTCGAGCTCAAGAGACGCGGAGTATAGCGGACCCGAGACAACGCCGCGGGTCGAAGCGGCTATCCGAAACGCGTGATCTGTACACAAAAACGCTCGCTTGGTACCTCGACGCTGGCTTCCCATTCGTGTTTACTCGTTTTCCCATGCGAACGCGTCTCTCGGAACTAAAATGGCAGGTTGGCTTTCACAAGAGCCCGGATGGTGCACCCGAGCGTTGGGTGCCCGCCACGGTACCCGGTGCGGTCCAGCTTGACTGGGCACGCGCTGAAAGCTGGCCGCCGTATATCGAGGGCAAGAACTGGGCGGAGTACGGATGGATGGAAGACGTAAGCTGGGTATATCGTGCATGCCTGCCTGATGCAGCCGTTGCATCGGGTATGCGGCGCCATTTGGTTCTGCGTGGGGTCGACTATCAATTCGTCGTTTCGATTGATGGCGCGGTCGTGCACGAACAAGAGGGGATGTTTGCGCCGGTCGATCTCGACATCACGGCGCAATCGAAAGCGGGCTCCGTTTTGCAAATCCGAATCGCACCCGTTCCGAAATATGCCGGGGCCCATCGCCCGAAGGCGCAGGCATCTCGTTCCGTCAAGCCATCGGTGTCATACGGATGGGATTTTCACCCCCGTTTGATTCCGCTAGGGATCTGGGATGACGCATTTGTCGAGGATCGTCCCGCGTCCCATCTCGGATTCATCGATCTGCATTACGTTCTTAACGCGTCACTGGACGGTCTTTCTGCCGATGCGCACGTGGCGCTTTCCGCTCCCTTGCCCGGTGGTCGAATCGAGTGGGCGCTGACGGCACCCGACGGCAAGAAGGTTGCATCGGTGACCAACCCAGCCGACGGAGACACAATTCTTTCGCTTTTGGTGGAACAGCCACAGCTCTGGTGGCCGAATGGTCACGGTGCACCAAACCTCTATCGTTCGACGTGGGTGTTGCGAAACGCCGATGGCGAGGTACTTGATGAACAATCGCGATGCCACGGCTTCCGACGCATTCAACTTGTCATGAACGATGGTGCGTGGGACGAGCCAGGTACCTTCCCGAAGGGACGTAGCACGCCTCCAATGACCCTTGAGGTCAATGGTAGGTCGATCTTCGCAAAGGGATCGAACTGGGTTTGTCCCGAGATCTTCCCCGGTATCATCAAACCCGAGACAACTCGGGTTTTGGTCGAGATGGCGCAAGACGCACACATGAACTTGTTCCGAAGCTGGGGCGGCGCCATCGTCAACAAAGAAGCCTTCTTCGAGCAGTGCGACGAAATGGGGATCATGGTTTGGCAAGAGTTTCCGCTGGCTTGCAACGACTACGCGGATGATCCGGCCTACCTTCGCACCTTGGATCACGAGTCGCGCGCGATCATTCTCCGCCTGCGCCAACACCCAAGCGTTGTAATGTGGTGTGGTGGCAACGAGCTCTTCAATGTTTGGTCGGGAATGACCGACCAGAAGAAAGCTTTGCGCCTCCTGAACCGCAACTGCTACGACCTTGATCCGGACAGTCCCTACTTGCCGACTTCGCCCGTCATGGGCGTGGGGCATGGTGACTATCGATTTCGAGACGCCGACGGCCGCGAGGTATTTCAGATCTTTGCATCTTCAAGCAATACGGCCTATACCGAGTTCGGCTGTCCAGGGCCTGCCAGTGTCGACGTCTTAAAAACGTTCATCCAACCCGCCGATATGTGGCCGCCGCGTCGCGACTCGATCTGGCAAACGCATCACGCCTTCGAGGCATGGGGCGTGGCGCCGGAATCATGGCTTTTTCCGTCACTCATTGCGGAATACTTCGGAAAACAAGACTCGATCGAGTCGCTGGTCGCCTGGGGACAGTTGATGCAGGCCGAGGGGTATCGTTGTTTGTTCGAGGAAGCGCGTCGTCAGAAACCGAGGGCGTCGATGGCGCTCAACTGGTGTTTCAACGAGCCGTGGCCAACCGCAGCCAACAACAGCCTCATCAGCTGGCCGAGTAAACCAAAACCTGCTCTGCAGGCCGTCAAGGATGCCTGTCGCCCGATCCTGGCGAGCGCACGGATCCCGCGCTTTTCGTGGACAGCCGACGATCTGTTTTCCGCCGAACTTGGCCTGTTGAACGATGCCCCCGACGCCGGGCCCGCAGGCGTCTTGCGGGCGTACCTCCGCCAAGATGGGAGTGAAACGCCGCTCTGTACCTGGACGTGTCCGGCGCTGGTTCCCAATCAGAACCTGGACGAGCCCGTCGTGCGAATCATCATGCCTGCAGGCGACCAGCGCACTTTTGAGTTGGTTTGGCGC
>JAWXBF010000109.1:0-4078 GCA_034439895.1 Deltaproteobacteria bacterium | reverse complement strand
GGAAGACCTTCCGCATTCACACAGGGGCGCGCGGCCGTAAAGTTGTCGACCATGCCATCGTCAAAGGTTACAGCCAACAATGGTTTATCAGCCACGTCGGCCCGCTGCATTCGAGCGAGACCCGATGAAACCGTGACACATTCGAAATTCTCTTTGAAAAATCGAAGGAACCAGATCAACTCTGCTTCGGTGACGGCCAGCGTCGGCATCGGATAGGTGGCACGCGCGGATTCCGACAGGACGCGATGGAACTCCACGACGGTCAGATGGTCTCGGCTTCGCTTGCGGGGATTGGTTATGCCAGCAGCCCAAAGTGCCGCCCCCATCGCATCGCGAATGCGGGCCTTGACGCCATCTTTGTTGAGCGAGAACACGCGGCCTTTATAGCTGGTTTCAGGGCGTTGTATAGCCTTCGGGATCACAACGGAGCATCCTGAAAAAGTTCACCTTTTAGCCCCCAATCGGCCCGTCGAATCCAACGTTGGCAATGGTATACCGCAACCAATGACTACAGATTCCAAGTCGCTCGCGTTGCGAAATCTGGGCGCGGTCGTGATCGGGCGAAACGAAGGCAGTCGACTTGCCGCTTGTCTGGATTCGCTGATCTCGATCTGTCACGCCACGGTCTACGTGGATTCGGGTTCCACCGACGACAGCGTCGCCCTCGCCCGTTCGCTCGGCGTGGAAGTCGTTGTTCTCGATCTATCCCGACCCTTCACCGCCGCCCGCGCCCGAAATGCAGGTTTCACCCGACTCATCGAGCAAAACCCGACCCTGGAAGTTGTTCAGTTTGTGGACGGTGATTGCGAGATCGTATCGGGATGGCTTTCAATAGCCCACACGTTCATGACCGAAAATTCCGAAGCGGCCGTCGTCTGCGGCAGACGCAGGGAACGCTTTCCGAACCAGTCGATCTACAACAAGCTCTGCGACATCGAATGGGACACGCCGGTGGGTCAAACGCGCGCCTGCGGCGGCGACGCCATGATTCGAACGGCACCATTGCAACGGGTTGGCGGTTACGACGAAACCGTGATTGCGGGTGAAGAGCCCGAACTTTGTGTCCGGCTGCGGAAATCCGGTTTTGAGATCCATCGGATCGATGTGGACATGACCCTGCACGATGCCGCCCTGTCGCGATTTTCGCAGTGGTGGAAGCGCAATGTCCGCTCGGGGCACGCGTTCGCGGAGGGCGCCCACATGCACGGTGCGCCGCCTGAGCGGCACTTCGTCAAAGAGGAGCGCCGGGCGTGGTTCTGGGGGGTGGCCGTTCCTACTCTCGCAATCGGCGGCGCCCTGCCGAGCCTGGGACTCAGCACGCTTCTTCTCGCCGGTTATCCCGTATCGGCCGGTCGCATCTACCGACACTTCCGGAATCGTGGGAAGGGACGCGACGAGTCAGCCCTGGCCGGGGTCTTCCTGACGCTTGGGAAGTTCGCCGAGGTCCAGGGCTCCTTGCGATACCACCTCGGCCGCTTCGCAGGTCGTCGTTCGGGAATCATTGAATACAAGGGCCCTGGCGCCGAGGAACCGAAAAATACTTGAGGCTCACCGCATCGCGCTAAACGTTTGAAGTAGAAATTTATTCAGTCATTCTATGTATTTACGTCAAAATAACGCCCTGAATTTATTTTCCAAAAAACACCGCGTCACCCCTCCAGGGTGACGGTTTCTGGCCGAACCTATAACCAGAGGCCAACCTCCATGAGCATGAAAATCCCATCACTCAACGGCATCGGTCCTACACCAGGCGTAGGTCGGACCGAGATTGATCACCCGGCGCCAGAAAAGACGCCCGGGGCTCGATCCACACCAGAGGAGCTTGCAGCCATCGTGGCGGCGAGCGCGGAGCAAGCATCGGAAGCCGCGGACAAGGCGAAGTCGGAACGAGCCGGCTTCATCGAAGACGTTCGCAAACTGGTCGCATCCGGCAGTTACCGGGTGGATTTCGACAAACTCGCGGACAACATTATTGACGACGAAAAAGCTCGCACGTCATCGCGGCGGTAGACGCTCGAAAAAATTCCACATCGCCGGGACCTCCCACTCGATCGGCGCACCGTGATCCCCGGCGATTTCACAAAACACCAAATCGGCGCCGAGATCGCAACCAACATTTGCCTGACAAAGCGACGGAACTGTCGTCACCGTGTTTGAGGTGCAGCGGCTGCTGGCGATGAAATACTCGAGTGCCCGATGCCCCATCGGGAGAGGGACAACTCGATCGTCCGTGGCATGAACGAACCACGCTGCAGGCCGGCCGACGCAGGTTCCCATTCGCGCCGGATGCCAACTCGCAAGGGGTCCGACTGCGCGAACGCGATCGCCACGAACGCACCCCAGCATGTTGGTGAGGGCTCCGCCTCTACTGAACCCCATTACAAACACCCGATGTTGATCGATACAATAGCGAGCCATCGCGTCGGCGTACATGGCGTCCCAGAACGCGACATCTTCGCCCGTCGCACCGAGCTGCCACAGACCATTGATTCCCTGCGGCGTGATGATGACAGCATTCTTGTCGGCCGGGACTTCAATGCCGCGCCCGTTTCCCGGTGCCACGCCGCCCGAGCCATGCAGCTGAAACAACAACGAATAGGCTCGACTCGAATCGTAGTCCGAGGGCAGTCGAACAAACGAGTCACGAGATTTTCCCGCAATCGTGAAACTGCCCTTCACGTAGACGCCTGCACCGGAGGCGGGTTTGTCACAACCTTCACTGCGCGCAAGCAGCACGGGTCCGCTCGTTGTCGGCGGCGCTCCGCCCGCTGCCGCTCCCCCGGTCGCGCTACCACCTTGTGGCGCGCCCCCTGCGGAATCGCCACCCGCGTTCTCGGGGTGGCCCGCGACGTTGTTGCCACCCATGGCGACGTTGTTGCCACCGCCGCCATTCGACGACGACGAACAAGCCAGCCCAACGAAACCCATCAGCAACAACGATGTGCGTCGAAACACGCGCAAGAAAGAATCTCTAAGGCGCCGGCCAAACGACCAGCTGCGAATCGGGCCAACGGAACGGATTGTTTGCGGAGTTCGCATCATTCCAGAAGTTCGCGCAGCTTCCTGCCTTGCCGCCATCTCCCATGAGCGTCCAGAACAACGGACAGGCGGTTGCAGCGATGGTCCGGCATTGCGGCATCGTACGCTCTCCCGCACCGGGCGTGCTGTAATACGTTTGCACCTGTTCCCACGCCAACTTCTGAAGGTATACCGCCGTGTTCTGCGCCAGCCCGCTCGGAATCGCCGCGCCCTCGGGCGTTTTGCGAAACAACCCCGAGTAAATCACGCTGGCGGCAAAGTACGAACCGAGATCGGTTAAATGGACGTCGTCTTTGAAAAACGCGTTCATCTTTTCGCGGGTCGAACCCGAAACACCCGGGACTTCTCCGGCCATGGCGCGTTCAACGAGAGCCACCATCGCCTTCGACGCTGGCAAATTCAGCACGGCCTTCGGAAGGTTGTTGGCTTCGAGTGTCAGGTTGACCTTGCTCGCGATGCATTCCCAAAGCGGAGTGGCAGCCTTCTCGTAGGCCAACCACGCCGAGGGATTGTCCTTGTTCATGCTTTGCCAGCAGTGATAAAGCGAGGTCTGTGCACTGGCGTTGCCTGCCAACAAACGATCGTGGTAGTGCCGCAAAAGGCTGGTGGCGCTTTCCCACTGGATCGAATCCGGCAGATCATGGCGTTCGGTAATGACCAGCGTGTCGTATTTTTCGCCCTGACCCAGGGTCGCCGGGTTCCGCAGCTCGTTGATGACGTTCATCCCCGTGCCGTTCAAGTTCTTGCCCAGACTGTAGCCGCCAAAGTCCGCGTTGTTCAACGGATTGCTGCCACGGGTTCGAATCCGAATGGGCGAGCCGACGACGTTCTGAACATTGTATTTGTAGTCGTCTCCCTTCTTGGTCGCGATGTCGACGACGTAGGTATCGATCGGCGTATCGAGCAGGCTGTGTCCCGAAAGAAACGCCCGAACACGGTTCCGTGATCCGGCAAGACCACCGACGTTGTTACCACCCGCGCCACCGGTATTGCTGCCGCCGGTTCCGCCCGTTGCGGCAGTGCCACCCGCGCCACCGGT
>JAWXBF010000108.1:0-23827 GCA_034439895.1 Deltaproteobacteria bacterium | reverse complement strand
TACTTCTTTAAACCAACGGTGTGCATTAGATGGCAGAATCCTTTCCCCACAGGTTGCGCCGTCTGCTTCGGCCAATCTACGGGAATTTTTTCCTATCCGGTGGAGCCAACAAGCTATGCCTCGTCGCACGCCATTTTTCCAAGACAACAAATACAGGTATTTAAGATGATATTGCCCCTTCGGATGCTTTTGGTAGGTGCCGTCGTTTTCGGCGCGTTGCCCTCCCGCTCGACCCATGCGGCCGATTCTGAATTCAAGTCACTTTCGCCCGAAGCCCAGACCGCCGAGTGGGCGCAAAAGTGGTGGCTCCCGCGTCACCAGGAAAAACTGGCAGGCCTTGCAGCCGCCAAGGGCATGATCGATTTGCTCTGGATAGGCGATTCAATTACCCACAACTGGGAGAACCAGGGCAAACCGGTATGGGAAAAGTACTACGGAAATCGCAAGGCCTTCAACCTGGGGTTCTCCGGCGATCGCACTGAACACGTGCTGTGGCGTTTCCGAAACGACACACTCTCTTGCATCAGTCCCAAGCTTGCCATCGTGATGATCGGCACCAACAACACGGGTCACCGTAAGGATCCGGCAGTGGAAACGGCTGCGGGCGTTGAAGCAATTGTTCAATCCCTGCGCTGGCGTCTTCCGGATACCAAGATCATGCTGCTCGCGATCTTTCCACGAGGCGCAAATAAAAAGGATGAATTGCGTATGTTGAACGATCAGATCAACAAGCGCATCGCAAAGTTTGCCGACAACAAGATGGTGTTTTTCAAGGATGTTTCAGGCGTATTTCTTGAGAAGGACGGGACCCTGTCGCCAAGCGTGATGCCGGATCTCTTGCACCCGGGCGAGCACGGCTACACCCTTTGGGCGGATGCGATCGAACCTCTGGTCAAACAACTGATGGGCGAACTTTAGCCGGGTGGGGCGACGTGGGAAGGCGCTGTTTTCCGGCGAATCGTCGCTGTGTCGTGGCCCTATGCCGGCATTTGCGGATGACTAGGAGACAACGTCGTCGACGAACCGGGAGAAACGTTTTCCGGAATCGTGTGACGCAAATACGTTTCTCAGACGCTGCGCAGCGTCGCCGAACGAAGGCTCTTGCAGCAGGCGATTGACGGCAGCCGCCACGTCGTTTCGCCGCAAGGTTCCCGAGCGCAACATAAGACCTGCGCCCATTGCATCGATCCGTTCTGTTGCGAGGTACTGGTCGAAATTCGCAGGAACTCCCAGCACGGGTCGTCCAGCGGCAAGCGCCTGATAACCGGTGGAACTGCCACCATTGTGGATGACAACCCTTGCCTTCAAGCACGCGGCTGCGCCATCGACGTAGGCTGCAACTTTCACGTTGTCAGGCAACTTTCGGGGCGGCTCTTTTCCCGCAGTCGCCAGCAGCACGTCGACGTTGAGTTGCTCCAACCCAGCGAGCACCTCGGGCAACGTTCCGTCGGCCCCGGATGAGCCGAGGGTCACGTAAATGGCGGGTCGGTTTGGATCGTGTCCCCAGTCGTGTGGTACCAAACCGGGCGCCGTCCAGAGTACGGGTCCAAGAAAGATATGATTGGGTGGCAAATTTTGGGTCGGCACGAGTTCGGGTGGGTCTGCGTAAAGGGTGTGATCGCCGAAGGTCAAAACGTCCAGCAAGCTGCCAATCGGAGCGAGTCCGGCGCGTTCGCGTTCGTCGTTCAGCGGAGCCGCGAAATGGGCAAAGACCTTGGGGATGACCCGTGGAAAGTATTGCGCCGCCATCCGAACACCGAGGATTCGGACGATCGGGTGTTCCGGAAGTGGAAAACCAGTCCGCTCCGCAAAGGGGCTCCAGTAGGCGTTGATGAGTGACGCGAACGGAACCTTCGAGACGGGCGCACTGACCGCCAGAGACCAGCGCAAATCGCCGACAATCAGGTCGGGCTTCACCGCGTCGATTGCGGTTCGATCCGATTCGATGTAGCGCCGAAGCACGCTGCGCGAGTAAAGGCGCTTTCCTTTCGCGATTCGACCGAGGGCTTCCTTCGAGGACAGTCCCCAGAGTGGCCAGCGAGCAACATCGAGATGCTCGAAAACAAATTCGGGGAATTGTGATGAAGCAAAATGAACCTCGTACCGATCGCGATCGAGCGCCTGTGACAGCGATGCGAGCCGCACCATCTGAGCAAGCGTAATCGCCTCGGCGACAAACAGGATTCGTTTGCGACGGGACGGCACGGGTTATCCACCTCGTATCATTGATGCGACGGTTTCCGCGACGCCCGCATAGCCCGCGTAGTACCACCGCCACCACCCGTACATCATGACGCCGTGGCCGATGAGGATGAATACGTGGCTCCACATTTCCACCACGTCGGATTTTTGCGTCAAATAACGTCGCCAGTGCATCGCTTCATCGACGAAGCTGTAGATGAAAGAAAGGCCGGTCAGGATCATTGCCGGTACTTCGAGTCGACTTGGTGCCGGAAACGCCGCACAGAGCAGAATACAACTGCCGATGCCGCAGAAGATGATGATGTGGTGGACCAGTCCTTCTCCGCCACGAAGATAGGCCTTGTAAACGGTTCGGTGCCCTATCGTGTCGATCGCGATTGCGACCGCGAAGATCGCCGCGCCGATGGGCACCAGGTAAGCGTCGGTGGGAAATTGAACTCCCGCTGCGCTTCCAATCGCCAGGAACGCGCCCGTTGAAATAGACAACCCCGATATCAAACCCACCCACGCGATGTAGACAATCCAGTCCCGCCGGGTGAACATCGAAAACCGACCGAAGTACGAATACAGCTCGTCGACAAACCCAAGGGTATCGCTTTTCGGTTGGGCGGACGACTCGCCTACTTCAGGAATGGATTTCAACATCTTCATAACTCACACCTTGTTTTGGGGCAAACCATCGACGGGGCAGGTCAGAAAGTCCGGATGCCAGGGAGAACAAAAGCAATACGACCTTGTGAGGGGTCGAAACCACCGTTCGGCCACGTAAAACCTGATGGTGTCGGCGCGCGATCTTTCGACCGATGGCACGGTAGATCCGCATTGCGGCGCCGATCGCCACGGCGCTGCGCCATCCGAGACCGCGCAGGCCTTTTTCACCTGACCGGTAGTACAATTCAGCTCGTTCGTAGAGGGAGGCCGCGGCAGGTGTGAAAACATCCTGATCTGACGGCATCAATGGGTCTCCTGGCCGAAGAGTAGACCCGGAACGAAGAAGTGAATTGGGCAAATACAATCTTCCGCGTCGCCAATCCTCCGCCACGTCACGGCATATGTTCGTGAATTGCATCGCCATTCCAAGATGAACGGCTTGTTTCAAACATCGGTCGTCTTTGACCCCCATCACGTGGCACATCATCAGGCCCACGACGCCAGCAACCCGGTAGGCGTAAAGATCGAGATCGTCGCAATTTCGGTATACATAGCCAGTCGCGTCCATGACAAAGCCTTCGACCAAGGCTTCGGGGTAGGCTCGCGGGATACCCGTTCGCAGGACCAACTCGTGCATCGCGGCCAACAGCGGCGTTGGGAAGGTCTTGCGATCGCCGTAAACAATATCGAGTTGTGCGTGTAGCTGTGCCAGCGATGCGGATTGCGCGTGTTCGGGGGTGTCGTCGATGAGATCGTCAGCCAGGCGACACCAGGCATACAACACTGCAGCGTCATCGCGGACCACGCGTCCCAGCAAAGCACCCGCCAGCGCAAAGCTTTTCGAGCCCGCCCCGAGGATGGCGCGGGCCTGGGTTCTACCGACCGCAATCGTTTCGTCTTGCGAATCACGCGCTCCCACCGCCAGGGTGTTCCCTGTCAAGGCCGCGGGATTCACGCGGCCCGTCCTTCTGAGTAATCGGAAAGAATGGTTGAAACTGTGGCTTTGGCCGAGTTGATTACCCCTGGAACACCTGCGCCGGGATGCGTTCCCGCCCCAACAATGTAGAGACCCGGAATGTGGCTATCCCGGTTGTGCGGTCTGAAGTATGCGCTTTGCGTAAGGCGAGGCGAAACCGAGAACGCAGAACCGTGGAATGCGTTGAGCTCGGATTGAAAGTCGTTCGGTGTGAAGATCCGCTGCGTGACCACATGTTGCCGCAGGTTCGGCAAGACGCGTTCCAGATAGGTCAAAACTTTCTGTGCATACGCTGGTCCAATGGCATTCCAGTCCAGCGCCGCGTGGCCAAGGTGAGGAACGGGCGCGAGAACGTAAAAGGCCTCATGTCCAGCGGGCGCGAGGGAAGGATCCGTTACGGTCGGTGCGTGCAGGTAAAGTGAAAAGTCTTCGGGCAACGTCGACCCGCCAAAGACCTCGTCAAGCAACTCTCGATAGCGTGGTCCAAACAATACTGTGTGGTGGGCCAAGTCCGGGTACTTTCTATCCGTCCCGAAGTACAGGACAAAAAGCGACATCGACCAGTCCATCTTCTCCAGCTTGCGTACCTGCTTCTTCGCGCTTTCTTCCTGTTGATAAAGACGTGAGTAAGTGTGATGCAGATCCGCATTTGATACGACCATGTCGAACGACTCGTTGGGGTTCTCTTTCGTCTCGACTTTGTGAACCGTGGCACCGTTTCGGGTTTCTACCCGAATGCGTTGGACCGCAGTGGATAGGCGAACTTCACCTCCCAGATCCTGAAAAAGGCGTATCAATCCCTGAACGAGGGCGCCGGTTCCACCACGCGGGAAGAACACGCCCCACTTGCGTTCGAGGTGGTGGATGAGGGTGTAGATCGCACTTGTCGAGAAGGGGTTCCCGCCGACCAGAAGCGCGTGGAACGACAGCGCCTGCCGAAGATGCTCGTTTTTGACGAATCGAGACACGGTGTCGTAGACCGAGCGATCGGCTCGCAGTCGGGCGAGCGCGGGCGCGGTTCGCACCATGTCGGTAAAGCGCA
Organism: Deltaproteobacteria bacterium; assembly: GCA_034439895.1. Lineage (GTDB taxonomy): Bacteria > Myxococcota_A > Polyangia > Fen-1088 > Fen-1088 > JAWXBF01. The sequence goes on along the minus strand of JAWXBF010000108.1, from coordinate 18,956 downwards.
AAAAGGGTTCGGCGGCTAGCTTTTCATACCCAGCCACGTATACCTTGCGCGAGTATTCGAGAAACTTTTGGTAGCCGTCGATGTCGCCGGGCGAAACTCGCAGAACTTCCTTCTCCATCAGGCCATCAACGGCGTCGTAGTTGATGATCGTACCGTTCTCCCAAATCAAACGGTAGAACGGATGGACCGGAAGCAGTTCCACGTAGTCCTTCATCTCCCGACCTGAGCTTGTAAACAACTCGTCTATACACTGAGGCGCCGTGATCACCGTGGGCCCCGCATCGAAGGTAAAACCTTCTTGTTTGTAGACATAGGCTCTGCCTCCCGGAAGATCGCGTGCTTCGAACAGCACCGTCTGTATTCCCGATGCTTGCAATCGAATCGCAGCGGCAATGCCGCCGAATCCGCTGCCAACCACGGCCGCTCGTTTTGCGTTAACCATAGCTTTTCTCCAGTTTTCGGATGTCGTTTTGCAGTGATGCGATGACCGCGCTGCCGCCAAAAGTTTGACTCAGCCTTTCAAGGGCGCGTGCGAGCTCCGTCGAAATTCTTACTCTGCGATGCGGTCCCGCAATGTCACTCAGTCGCTGCGCAAGTGCGGTTGCATCTCTTGCGGTGGCCGCTGGTTGTTCCATCAACGCTCTCGCATTTCGTTCAAGTTGTGCGAACTGCCAGGGCGTCAGCGCTTCGGCGGCCCAGGCCCAAGGCCAGGTTATGCGACCGTTCAGCAGATCTTCGTGTTGTTTGTCACCGGCTGTCGTCGCCAGGTTTCCGAGATCGTCGAGCTGTTGCAACGCGACGCCAAGTGCCTCGCCAAAGACAGTTACCTCTTGCACCTGTGCGGGTGTTGCACCAGCAGAGATGGCCCCAATTGCCGGAGCCAGGGCTGCCAGTGCACCCGTCTTTAGTCGCGTGGTTTCGGCGACCGCTATCGGCAAATCGGCATGTCGCACATTGCCTATTTGCAGGCCCAGATCAAGCGCCTGTCCGCGGTGACAATCCATCATGGTTTGGTTGACCCGGCGGTAAAGTTGTAAGGTTCGACCGGGATCCAATGCCAGGCGTTCAATTTGTTCGAGTGCGACGAAATACATCCAGTTGCCCGAATTCAACGCGGTAGGTATTCCGAAGAGCACATGCATGGAAGGGCCGCCTCTTCGGGTTGCCGAGCCGTCTTCGATGTCGTCGATGATGAGAGATCCCGCATGCAACAATTCGACGATGGCGATGGCTGCGTCGGGAATGTTGTGTTCGGGATCAACCAGCGCCGAGCCTGCCTGCACCAGTCGCGCCCGAAAACCCTTGCCCGGCCGAGACAGGATTTCACGAACAGGCGCGAGTAAAGATTTTTCCCAGTATGGCGTCGGCAATGTCGCAGTAAGAGTGTTGCGATTACCGGTCAGCAACGCATTTTTTTGTTCATCCAAAAATCGGTACCAGTCCGATCGGGTCTCTCTTGCCATGGTATTGGGGTGAATCGCGTTCATGCTGGTTCTCCTCTTCGAAGGGGCTGCGGTTCATGGGATGAGAACAATGGCAATCGGGCGGTTCTGGCCAGCAACGCAAGTCGATCGCGCCGCGTCAACCGTGCTGCGTAAAAGCGACGCAGAAAGGACTCAGACATTTGATAGACGCGTGAAAAAACCAGGCCCCGCAATCCCCGGGCACGCGCCGCCACAAAGGCCAAGAAGTTCAGCTTGCGGGCAAACGCTGCATCGCTCGCGAGTTCGGTTCTGAGTGTGTTGACCGCGTTGTGAACTGCCGGCGCAATCATATCGCGCTGCACACCGGCCGACGCCTGACCGATGTGTTCGGCCACCGCCACCGCCTGTCCGAGTGAGTATCCGGTTGCGGGATGGAAGAATCCGCCGCGGTATCCAATGGTGACGGCATCATGGTCTTTCGCGCGCTCCCGCTCACGCCAGGGCATCGGCAACACACCGCGCTCTTCCCGGATGATTCGGAAATCGCTCACGCCGTGTGACGAAAGATAGTGCCGAAGTCTCACGCGGATATGCTCCTCGTCGAGGCGTGGGTTCTGCGAGAAATAGGTGTCTTCGACAAGAAGCCGATGGCTTGAGAAGGGCAGGGTGTAAACGAAGCGGTACCCGTCTGCTTGTTCAACCGACGCATCCATCAGCAACGGACAATCCCCAAATGGATGTGGCTGATCGATGACCTCGATTTCCCAACCCAGGAACTTTTGAAATCCAGTTCCGGTGCCGAATGAGGCCCCCGCCATGCCGCGTGCGTCGATCACGAGGGGCGCCGACAGTGCGCGTCCCGATGCCAGCGTCACGCTGGCTTTCTGAACAGACGTTGCGGGATCTCCCAGCGCGAGATCCAGTGCGTTTTGTGCATGGTTGGCAACAAGGGCCGCCCGCAAACGCTCCGATGTGATACAGAAGTATTCTCCATCGATTTGTCGGTCGAAGTTCGGAAAACGTACGACGTAGCCGGTCCATTGATGGCTCAGGATGCGTTTAAACCAGGAAGGTGCGGTGGTTTCGAGCACCATCTCAATGTCGCTTTTGTGGCAACACCAGGTGTGGTTCCCCGAAAGGTCTGCGTTGCCCTCCACAAGCAAAACTCGCAAGGAAGGCGCGTGCTCTGTCAGGGCAAGAACGCAAAGTCCGCCGGCAAGTCCGCCCCCAACGACGATCACGTCCGCGTCGTATGTGTGATGAGAATTCAATCGGTATCCTCGATCACTTCTTGTGCGATCGCTCGCCACTCGGTTTCGTCGCTGCCAAAGTCTTGTTTGTCGAGAACTGCGATGCATTTCTCGGCGAGTTTCCGAGCGGCCTTCTCTTTGTCGTCGATGTCGAGGAGGAAATCTGCCGAAAATGCCAGGTTTCCCGGATGCTCCGGCGCGATGTCGAGCGCTGCCTTCAGGTAGATTCGGGCCTTGTCGTCGGAACCGACCGAGATCACGGCGGGCGCCTGGTGATACAATCGTCCGAGTACACGGGCAGCACCTCCGTGTTCGTATTTCGGATCAGCTTGGAAGGCTTTGAGCAGCAGCTTCTCCATTTCAGGAACGACCGGCAAGGCGGCCATTTTTCCACGGTCGATCGCTTCGGCTCCCATGTTGACGGCCAGCCAGAACAATCCCTCAGCCGAGGTTTGGTCTCGGGACAGGATCTCCCGCGCCAATTTCATGCCGTGTACAAAGTGAGTCCTGCGTACTTTGATGTCGGTAGCATCGCGACCCGACTGATAGGCTTTCGCCGCGTTTTCTTTCGCCGTGTCACCAAAACCCATCGAGGTATCAAGAAGCGCCAACATCGCGACTGCGACAACTGTGTTGCGAATACGAGACATGTTTACGCCGCCCTTTGGAACTCGTTGGCAGGGCGCAACATGGATTCCAGTTGGGTGCGTGCGCGCAGCAACCGCGTCCGAACGGCTGCCGGGGTTAGCCCAAGCTCGCGCGCGGCATCTTCGGCGGGTTGCTCGTCGTATACGCAACGTTCGATCACCTCGCGGTAAGGCGTGTCGAGGTTGCCAACGGCGTCCCGCAGAGCCCGTCGTTCCGTGAGTTCACAGAGCATTGTCTCGGCATCCGGAGTCGCCCGTGGTACGACGGGGTTGTCGATGTCAGCGAGCGAGTGGGTCGCGAGGGTATCCATGTAGCGACCGCGGCGGCCTGAACCGCGCTTCGTCATCAAAGCTGAGTTCACCGCGATCCGGTGCATCCACGTCGTCGCCTGGGCGTCCGCCCGAAAGTCGCTGGCGTTGCGAAGTGCCTGGACGATCGCGTCGTGCGCGGCATCTTCCGAGTCAGCCTCGGTTTTCATAATGCGCCGGGTCACGCTGACCAGGCGGTTGCGGGTCGATGCTTGCGACAGGCTGACTTGTAGCTTGTTCATGGTTTGTTCTTTCTGTGTTTCCGGTTGTACAATGTTTGTATGATGTTTGCCAAGGTGATAATGAACAAACGTTGAACAGAAAGTTCCCACGCATTGAAGCGGAGGTAGCGTTTTGGACGGGGTAGGATGTCGAAATCAGCTAAGAATGCTAGGGAGGGAACCCACTTCTAGCAATGAGGAAGTTGCGAGGTCGGCCGTCGGAAAAACCGTCACTTGGATGCCGAATTCTGTTGAACAAACCCTGAACGCATTGGAATCAAAGGGTTGTGCTCAGAATTCGCAACGTGGCCGCCTCCGCCGGAGTGAGTACCCAACTGCTCAGGGTTTGGGAAAGGCGGTACGGGCTTGTCAATCCGGTCCGCACGGATTCCGGATATCGTGTGTATTCCGTAGACGACGTATTGATTCTTCGGGGTGCCAAAAATCTGGTCGATGAGGGGATGAGCATCGCCGAGGTGGCTCGATTGCCTCGGGAACGGCTGCGTGAGGCGGGAAATGACGCGGTGCCAGCCCCGCTAAAAATGGTCGAGATCACGTCGGCATCCGTCCCGGACGTATTTCCCGAGTCGGCCATCCGCGCCATCAATAGACTGGACGGCGAAGCGCTCGAGCGTGTGCTCTATGTCGCCATGGGCATGGGGGCACTTTCGGCTCGCGAAATCTGCGAACAGGTGCTGCTCCCGCTTTTGAAAACGATAGGAGATCGCTGGGAACAAGGCGCGTTATCGGTCGCGGCTGAACACTTCGGCTCGAGCCTTGTGCGCAACAAACTGGTAGCGCTGCTTTCGAGTACGTCGCGGGCACATGCGGGCGCGCCGGTGGTGGTATGTGCGTGTCCGTCTGGCGAACAACACGAGGGGGCTTTGCTTTCTTTTGCTGTTCACGCGGCGGCGCTGGGGTTCGCCGTCGTTTACCTCGGCGCAGACACGCCGATCGATCAAATCATTCTCGCGGCCGAAATGCGCTCGGCACGGGCAATTGCGATTTCGGTTTCTCGTGATACGGACCAACCGCTGCGGACCGAAACGGCATCCGCACTCGGGCACTGGAGGCGCAGTGGGAGCGGGCGTGCGGTTCTCGTTGGAGGCCGCTCCGCCGTGGTTCATCGTGAGCAATGGGAATCTGTCGGCCTGACGGTTGTGGACAGTGCCGCCGGCGCATTGGAGTTGTTGACTGGTCTATGATGGATTTGGCACCGTGGATCGTTTGGTTCCGCCGTGATCTGCGGTTGAGTGACAATCCCGCTTTGGCGGCGGCCGTCCGTTCGAGAGCGCCGATCCTCGCAACCTTCATCGCTGCACCAAAAGACGACGACCTGTGGTTCCCTGGCGATCGATCGCAATCTTGGTTGCGCGTTTCGCTCGATGCGCTTGCGAAGTCACTTCACGAACGCGGGTCGCGGCTTATTATCCGAGTCGGTGCCGCGCACACCTGTCTTGCGAAGCTGGCCGCCGAGACAGGGGCCAGTACGGTGGTGTGGAATTCGTTGTGTGAGCCAAATCAGCGCACGGAGGAAGCCCGTGTCGTTGCAACGCTCGGAATCGTCGGGGTCGCGGGATGTTCGTACGACTCTGATGTGTTGCGAAATCCCGGTACGGTTTTGACCAACTCCGGTGGTTCGTATTCGGTCTTTACGCCGTATTATCGAGCCTTTCTGCGCTTGCCGCCGCTTGCCGATCCCCTGCCTGCGCCGAGGTCATTGCGGCCGCTCGCCCGATGGCCCGACGCTGCCGACGGGAAGACGATTGTCGGACCGTGTGCTCAACAGCCGATTCTCTCAGACTGGGAGCCCGGTGAAGTGGGCGGAATCAAGCGCGTGCGACGCTTCAAGGCTGGTCCGATCTCGAATTATGACGATGCTCGGGATAGGCCAGGTAACGACGGGATTTCACGCCTTTCGCCCCACCTGCATTTTGGCGAAATTTCGTCGCGTCAACTTTGGCAGGCGTTGCAAGACGTCCCCGCAAGTGGATCGTATCTGCGCCAGCTCGTGTGGCGTGATTTCGCGCGGCACATTCTTTTCCACAAACCAAGTTTACCCGAACGTCCGATGAGAAAGCCTTTCTCGCAATTTCCCTGGCAGCCCAACGCCAGCCAAATGCAGGCGTGGAAGCAGGGACAAACCGGGTATCCCCTGGTGGATGCGGGGATGCGTGAACTTCTCGCGACAGGTTTTATGCACAACCGGGTGCGGATGGTTGTCGCTTCGTTTTTGGTCAAGCACCTCTTGCAACCATGGCAAGCGGGGGCGCGTTGGTTTTGGGAGCAATTGTACGACGCCGATCTTGCCAACAATACCCTGGGTTGGCAGTGGGTCACTGGGTGTGGTCCGGACGCGGCTCCGTACTTCCGTATCTTCAATCCCGTTTTGCAGGGTGAAAAGTTCGACGCCGATGGTGCCTACGTGCACACCTGGGTTCCGGAGTTGGGTCAAGTTCCCGCGCGTTGGCTGCATCAACCCTGGAATGCGCCGATGAAGCCAAAGGATTATCCAGGTCCAATCGTTGACCATGCTGCGGCACGGACGCGTGCACTGGCTGCCTACGCCACAATCCGCGACTAACGCAGCAACGCCACGGTCACGCCATCGCCACCCTCGGCCGCAGTTCCTGGCCGAAACCGTGCCACATACGGCGATACCGCGAGGTACTCGCGCAGCGAGGTTCGTAGCGCACCACTGCCGTGGCCGTGAACCACAAATACAGCGTCCTGGCCGCCGATCATCGCGCGATCCAAAAAAGTCTCAAGCGCATTGAGGGCTTCGTCCGCCCGTTGTCCGCGCACGTCGACGGCATTGCTTCGCACGCGCAGTAGAGCAGGGTCCGGTTCAACGGGGGGCTGATTCGTGTTTCGATAGGGTGGGCTCGCCTTGCCAGGCTTTGTCGGTTGTGTGACAATCCCCAGCGCTCGACTCGCCAGAGCCTGTCGGAGTTTTTCGATGTCGAGTGAAGGGGACTCAGGCAAGATAGCGGCTGCGGCTTTCCTGGTTTCCGCAACCATCTGCTGCGCTTCGGTCACGGCACGGTCGGCACCCTGATGCCGCGCGGACTGGCGTGCGCGACGCAGGATCTGGCGCAGCGATTCGCGCGTCTGTCGCACAGTTGCCTCAAGCTCGGCGCGCGCTTGCAGACCCAGCGCACGTTCTCGGGCCACCAATGCGTCGTCCTTCTCACGGATCTTTTGTTCCGTCGTTTGAACCCGCGAATCGAAGTCCGCACGAGCGACCTTGAACTTCTTTTCCTCGACCGCCAGCTCGGCTTCTCGAAGCTCCAGCTCTCGCAAGATTTCCTCAAGTCCAAGCGACGCGTGACCAACCAGCGAGCGAGCACGTTGCAACAGGCTTTCGGGCAGCCCCATGATGGTCGCCACGTCGAGGGCATAGGAACGCCCGGGCAGACCGTCCTTCAGACGAAACGTCGGACGGAGTGCCGCAAGATCGTATTCCATGCCCGCATTGCGAAACCGCTCGTCGGTCTCGGCAAGGGCCTTGAGCGCATCGTAGTGGGTCGTGGTCAAGAGAATCGTATCACCGTCGGCCAGGTGTTCAAGCGTGGCCCGTGCGAGTGCGGCTCCTTGATCTGGGTTGGTGCCGGCGGCGATCTCGTCACACAGAACCAGGTGAGGGCCCCTGTCGCTCTGCAAGATTTTGACGATGCGCGAAATATTCGCGAGGTGTGACGAAAACGTCGATAGATCGCCCATCACGGTTTGCTCATCGCCGATGTCCGTCAGGATATTGGCAAAACATCCAATGCGACTGCCGGGACCCGCGCAAATATGCAGACCGCATCGGGCCGCGAGTGCAGACAATCCCACCGCCTTCAACAAGACCGTCTTGCCTCCCGCATTGGGACCACTGATGACAAGACAGCGTGCATCGTCGACGCCGTTGCCCACGCCCAATCGGACGTTGTTGGCCACCACTGCGAACGCCGGCAATTTTTTGCGTTGCGACTCCGCAACACGGGAAACCAGCAAGGGATGGCGCAGTGCAATCAGTTCCAGGTTGGGCCCGTCAACCAGTTCAACGGGATTGGCTTGCAGTTCGATGGCGAGTTGTGCCATCGCAACCCGCATGTCAATCAAGCTCAGTACGTCAATGTCGCTGCGCAATTGCGGTGCAGCGAGCGCGACTTCGGCCGCCAGTGCTTCAAGGATGCGGCGACACTCGCGCCGAATGGCAAGTTCGGCAACTTTGAGGCGATTGTTGATCTCGACGACTTCGGTTGGCTCAATGAAGACGGTTTCACCGGTCCGTGACGTCGCGTGAACGATGCCAAGACCCAGGTTTTTGAACGATGCCTTGACCGGCAAGACGAAGCGATCTTCTCGCAAGGTGACGAAGTCATCTTGCAGGTAGTCCGCGAACGACGCCGAGGTCGCGGCCTCCATGACGGCGGCGCGAGCGCGGGTTGCCATTAGGTCGCGATCGCGACGAAGCTGTGCAAGCTCGAAGGAAGCGCTGTCGCGGATCTCGCCCGTGGCATCAAACGTCTCACGGGCAAGGCGAACCAAATCATCGTGAACGCCGAGCCCCTGTGCCTGTTCTGCGAGGACGCCGGTTCTACCCGCAAAGAACCGCCGCGCATGCGCAACGGATTCGCAAAGCGACGCGATTTGTTTCAGCTCCTCGGCGCCGAGTGCCGAGCCGTGTTCAGCCGCGTGCAAGAGCGGAGCGACCTCCGGGAAAGCCGTGGCGGGTGAGCGGCCGTCCTGCACCAGAAGGCCGACCAGCTCTGCAACTTCGGACGAGACGGCGCGTGCCTGCGCCGCGGTCGGCTGCGGTTGCAGGCCCAAACACGCAGCCCGACCGCGATCCGATCGGGCGTGGCTGCAAAGGCGCAAGAGGAGCTCCGGCCAGTCGAGCCGTTCCAGATCGGGTTGATTCATTCCGACCCAGGATAGCTGCCCCTGCGAACGGCGCATCCTACATCCATTCAAAGTTTTGGGTGCAGCGCGGGGCCAGAGTACTCTGTCGGCTGGAAACGACTCTCTTGCCAATCTTTTCGGCTCCGTGGCTGCGCGCCCGAGCCCACGCCCTTGCTGCCGGTGGCGTGTGCTTCGCTTTGTACTGCTTCACCGCGACGCGAACCATCGGCGGTGGCGATACCGCGGAGTTTGCCCTGGTTGCCGCGCGCGGCGGTGTCGCGCACCCACCCGGTTATCCGTTACACAACATCCTCGCGCAGATCTTCGCGCATTTTCCGATTTCAACGATCCCTTTCCGGGTCTCCCTGCTTTCGTCGTTGGCCTGTGCGGCGACAGTCACGCTCTTGGCTCACCTCTTCGGTTACATCACAACCTCGCGATGGATCGCCACATCGGTGGCCATGGCGTTTGGCCTCTCGCCTGTTTGCTGGAGCCTGGCAGGTCAACCCGAAGTCTTCCCACTTGGCCTATTCCTCGCAACCGGCATCGTACACCTGGCAATGCGTTGTTCATTCCCGACGACGGCAAGACGACCGGTTCGGACGGCGCTCGAACTGGGTCTTTGGTTTGGCCTCGGCCTTGCCAACCATCACACCGTGGTCTTGTTGGCGCCCGCTGGCGTTTTCATCTTGTGGCGCAACAGCCAAGGCGCGTCCGTCTTGTGGAAGTCCCTGCTTCGAGGTGTCGCGGTGGCGCTCATTGGTCTCACGATTGGGCTGTTGCCGTATGCAGCGCTGGTTCGTCAGTCCGACAGTCGGATCTGGGCCTGGGGTGATACGGGTTCCGTCGCGGGCCTGGTTCGACACTTCCTGCGCGCCGATTTTGGCACTTTTTCGCTCGGATTGTCCAAGTCACGGCTCGATCCCCTCCGGCACGCCGGCGCGTTCCTTGAGGCCATGGGGACGCAAAGCGTCTTCCTCTTTGGTCTGGCGGCACTGATTGGCATTGTCGTGGCGCTGCGGCGTCAACCATTGTTGGCGGGAACGCTGGTTGCCTGTCTGGCGTTGGCAGGACCGGTGTTCGTCGTACGATTCAATCTTCCCGATTCGGATCTGGCAGCGGCCATTCGCGAACGTTTCTTTCTGATGCCCCTGATGCTGGTTTTTGTCATGGCGGTCTGGGGGATCGAATTCCTTTCTCGGTATGTGTCATCACCCGTGTTGCGAATTGTCTTGCCTCTGGCGGTGGCCGTTGCTGCGGTTCGCTCGTTTCCGAACGCCAATCACTCGGGTGATCGTTTCGTCGAAGCGTCGTTGCGGGTTTCATTGCAGAACGCCGAGCCGAATGCCGTAATTTTGGGTCAGGGAGATGCCTCCGCCTTCGGCTACGCCTACCTTCGACACGTGGAAGGGATTCGCCCCGATGTTCGGTATGTCGACATTCGCCTGTTGCCCTATCGTTGGTACCACGCGCGCGCGCACGCCGAGGTTCCAGAGTTGTCCCTCCGCCATGATCCCAGCAAGGCGCCTCTTTTCACGGCAGTGTCGCAACTGATGCGGCGAGTCCCCACCTATGTCATCGCGGAGGTGCGGCCGCTGTTGCCGCCTCAGGCCACCTATCCCGATGGACTTCTGTATCGCGTTTTGCCACCCGAAGAGCCGTTCCCGGAACTTGCCGATCTGTCTCGGCGATTGCAGCGCGCGCTTGCACAATTGCCCATCGAGGACGCTCCCGCCGATGCATGGAGCCGGTACTTTCGCACTCAGGCAGCCGACGCTGCCGATTCCATCGCGAATGCCCATTTGAAGTTAGGCGAAGCGGCCGAGTCGAGCGCGTTCGCCGCGGTTTCCGGTGTTTTGCGCGGAACCGATCGCTGAGTTTCATGACGAATTGCCCGGCTGTGCCGCGGTGGTGGTAAGGTCCTCATTCCGTGCCGTCGGCCTGCCCGTCTTGTGATTCCCGGCTCGAAGAACCGGACATAAAATACTGCAATCGCTGCGGCCATGATTTGTCGCGTCCGGTGGCCCGAGATCCGTTCGATGGTTTGATCGGCCAGACGGTCGAAGGGCGTTATCGCGTGGTGGAGCGCGTTGGCTCCGGGGGCATGGGGGTCGTCTACAAGGTCGAGCATGTTCGCATGGGCAAGATTGCCGCGATGAAGGTGTTGCGACGGGATCTCGCCGATGACCTGCAGGCGGTAAAACGATTCCGGCGCGAAGTGGAGCTCGTGAGCCGCCTCGATCACCCCAACATCATTCAGACCTTCGACTTCGGTGAGTGGCGCGGCCTGCTCTTTCTCGTGATGGAATACATTCGAGGTGAGGACCTGTCGGCGATCGTCAAACGCGACGGACCGATGCCACTTGAGCGTGCCCTGCCGCTTTTTTCTCAGGTGTGTTCGGCACTCGACGAAGCGCATCACCACGGCATCGTCCACCGCGATCTGAAACCCGACAACATCGTGTGTCTGCTGCGGCGAGGTCAGGAAGAGGTTGTCAAGGTCTTGGATTTTGGCCTTGCGACCTTCTCGCAGCAACGCGAAGGCATGGGTGAGGTAACCGGGGCGGGCAGCCTCATCGGCACACCGTATTACATGTCACCAGAGCAGGTGCGCAGTGAGCCCACCGATGGCCGTTCTGACCTCTACAGCCTTGGCGCGACGCTGTACCGGGTTGTGACAGGAACGCCGGTTTTTCTGGCAGATTCTCCCATGGCGATCCTGAACCGACATCTCAACGACGATCCGCAACCACCGACGCTGAGAGCGCCCGAGCTGAACTTACCGATCGGTGTGGATTTCGTGATCCTGAAGGCGCTCGCGAAGTCGCCCGAAAATCGATTTGCCACGGCCAACGAGATGAAAGAGGCTATCGATCATCTCATCGTCAACGTGCTCGGGATGGAAGGCCCCCGTCGTCTTTCCAGGGTTGGCGATTCTGGTGCGGAGTCCACTGCGCGACCGGCGTTATCGGACGCGCCGATGCCGCGCCTTTCGCCGGCAACCATTGCGGCCACGCCCGATTCACCCGGCGGTGTCCCACAGACCTACTCGCGCACGCGCAGCGGCTTTCATTCCCTAAAGGACGTTCCGTCGTGGGTCACGTCGTTGCCCGAGGTGGAGGTATCGGAGTCCGAACGAGACATAACCCCAAGCGAGCAGGGTGCTCGCCTTCGACGCGAGGACGTGGATGTTTTCGAGCGTGGCATGCGTCGCCGCAAACGATGGGTCGGGATCGCGGGTGTTGCGTTTGCGCTGACGTTTGCCGCTTCGGGATGGTGGTTCTGGAAGAAAATGACCGTCGAAGAGCCCGAAACCACCGAACAAGAGCCGAACAATTCGGCCTCATCGGCAAACTTGGTCGGCAACGGCATCGCGGTTTTTGGCCAGATTGGCGAGCCGTCTCCGGATGACACGCCGGACTTTGACTACTACCGGATTCCGGCCGGCAAGCTGGGTCGGCAGGTGCGTGCCGCACTGACCGGCGTGGCCGATTTAAACGTGATTCTAGAACTGTATGACGACTCTGGTCGTCCGGTGTTCAAGGTCGAGCGAGGCCCCAGGGGCAAAGGTGGAGGTTTTGGCCCGATTGCGATTGGAAAGTCCGAATACTTTGTTCGCGTGCGCGCGGTATGGGTGGAGGGGAGAAAGGTCGAAGGTTCAGATTCGCCGTACGCTTTGACGATAGCGTGGTAACGGTCGCCCGGAATCCCAAGGTTAGGCTTCAGCGCGGCCCCGGATTGGTGGACGTGGGACCGTGGGTCAGGGCTGTGACCACCTGCCCGTGCTGAAGCCTAATCCTGGAACCCCGAGCGACCGTGTTTCGTGTTACGCCACCTCTTGCAGAACCGGTACGCGGCGACCGCGTACCCGCTGTTGTTTCTTGCGGCGGCGCTGTTCGATGAGCGTGTCGGCCGCCAGATGGATTGCGCTCTCGAAGTTGTTCGCGTCGGTGGTGGCCCGATAAAACGCGTGTCCTGCATGAAGGTGGCATTGTACGAGGGCGGAGGTTCCGTCGTCGTCCAGGTGCCACTCTATCCGGACGATGTTCTTGAAATAGCGGGTCAGTCGTTCGGACTGCTCCTTCGCGACCGCCTGCTGTTCCCGCTTCGCTGACTCACGTCTCGAAATGATCGTTACGTCCATCTCACGCTCCTTGTTGTCGCTGAACCGATACCTCTTAAGACAACCACCGAAACCGAAGGAACAAGTATCCTCTCAAAGAGCGGTGCGCCAAACCGACGATTTTTTGTGATCCTCGCGGATTTTACGGGACGCGCCGCGTCGTCGGCGTTGTTTGGGGCGGAGCGAGCCGAAAAATGAGCTTCCGACGTCATTCGATATGAAGAGAATCCTTGGGAATTTCGGTTGGATATACCCATAAAGGGCATCAATCACCCGTTTTTCTTATGGAACGTCAATTGCACGAATGGTACAAATTTTTGCCGGTGTTGTGTCTGGAGCCACTGACCGAGGGGGTCGGTGACCAGGCAGGAACCAATCTGCTTCGAGGGAGCATTCATGAAGCGCTCGTATAAGTTTGCCAGTTTCGCGGTTTCGGCCGCGGTTCTCTTTGCCGGATGCAGCGGCGGTGAATCGGGTGGTACGAGACCCGACATCGTGGACGATCCCATCGATTTGCCTCCGCCAGATTCGGATGAGTGGAAGCGCAATCCCACGAAGGATCTGGCCTGCGCGGAGCCGCTGACCACAAACACTTTGTCTTCGCCGATGCAACGATTGAGCAACGTGGAGATCGCGAATTCAATTCGTGCCTTGTTGGCTGGCGTTGCGGATCCTGCGCAGATTCCGCACGTCACGTCGCTGGCGCCGGAATCGGGTCGTTTTGGGTACACGAACAATGTTGCCGGACAGGAACCGACTCGCGTGTTCGCCGATGCCCTCGAAGAGTTTGCGGTTCGTTCTTCCGCGGCGGCTGTTTCCAATCTTGCGAAACTTGGATGTGCAAACACGGATGGTTCGTGCGTTGGCAAATTTGTTCGTGACTTCGGGAAGCGCGTTTTCCGTCGACCGTTGACCGATGTTGAGGTTGGTAATTTCCAGGCCGCCTACGACGAAGCCCGCAAGGCCCCCTATAACTTTGACCACGCAATGGCGCTGGAAACCGTTGTCGGCTCCCTCTTTCAGTCCCCTCAATTTGTGTATCGAATCGAGGAAGGGACAGGCGATGTGACAGAGAATGGTGGCAAATCCCTCTCGGGGTACGACATGGCCTCCAGGCTTTCGTACCTATTCTGGGACTCGATGCCAGACGCCGACCTATTCGCGGCCGCTGAGCGCGGCGATTTGTCGAAAACGGCCGAGATCGAAAAACAGGCGCGTCGGCTCTTGAATGACGACCGTTCTCGGCAAGCCGTTCTGACCTTCTACAACGAGTGGCTGCATTTCGATCGGTTCAGCGCGAACGTGTCCGTACCTGTCAAGGATCGGGCCTTCTTTCCTGACTTTAGCGATGCGCAGTCCGAAGGTCTGAAGGCCGGTTTTCACCGGACCGTCGAGTCTGCATTTTTCGATGGCGATCATTCGCTGGAGGCATTTTTCGCAAGCTCACGAGGCTTTGTTAACGACGACACCGCGTCCATCTACGGCGTAGAAAAGCCGGGGAGCAAGGACTTGGTTGAGGTGCAATTGAACGCGGAGCAGCGTGCAGGCATCATCACAAACGCGGGTTTTATGTCGGGGTTGTCTCACGGCACGGAGGGCGCTTCCATTCTTCGCGGTGGGTTTGTAATGGATCGATTGCTTTGCGCGCCGTCGCCGCCACCGCCCGAGGACATTGTTCGCGAGATCCCGTTCAGCCAAACCGAGGCGATTACCTATCGCCAGCGCGTGGAAAACACCGCCGAGAAAGGCCAGTGCGCCTCGTGTCACATGGCACTCGACGCGTTCGGGTTTCTTTTCGAGAACTACAATCCGATTGGTGCTTGGCAAGATGAAGAACAGGCACGTTTTAAGGGTGAGACATTCCGGCTGCCGGTTGACTCATCGTCCACGATTTCCGGGACGCTGGATCTCGACGGCGCTTATCCCAATGCGATCCCGTTTATGAAGAAGCTGGCAAAGAGCGAACAGGCCGCGCAGTGCTTGGTTGAAAACTGGTGGCTGTGGGCGAACGCTCGAACGGAGCTTGAAGAAGACGGCTGCGCGATCGTTCCCTTGACCACTGCATTTTTGAAGAGCGGCGGCGACATGCAAGAGCTCTTGGTTGAACTGGCAAAATCTGCTCCCTTCCGTTTCCGAAGCGCGGCTCAGTAATTAGGAGAAACACCATGGAATTTGAAAAAAAACTCCGATTTTCGCGCCGATCGCTGCTCAAGGCATCGGCATTGTCCCCCCTGGCTGCTCAGTTGCTTCCGGAACTGACCAACGTTGCGTACGCGCAGAATTCTGTTCCGACAAACTTCATCGTTTTCTATACGTACCAGGGAAACTGGCCCGACCAGTGGGCCTCGGGTACGGGCCGAAACTTTCAGCTCAGTCCGACACTAAAGGCGCTAGAGCCTTTCAAGAATGACTTGATCCTGACCAAGCGGCTGTTCATGAAATCAGCGGAGCTTTCGCCGCCGGGAGACAACTCGAGCGGGCATCCTCAGGGTCAAGTGCACTCAACAACCTCGATCGGACCCCCTTCAGGGAAACCCATCCGGGATGGCAATCCTGCAAACGGTCCGGCCGGTCCTTCCATTGACCAGGCAATCTACGAGGATCTCAACGCGCAGGCGGGCGGTACCAAGGTTCTCAAAAAGTTGACGCCTGTGGACTCCATCCAGATGCAAATCTTGGACAGATCCGTCAGCCCCCCGACCCAAATGTTGGGACGGATCTCGTATACCTCAACCATTGGCGCGTCCGGCTACGCAATCTCCAAGCCGCCCGTTCAATCTCCGGATACGGCCTGGAAGAACCTGTTTGAAACCTACGCCCCCGGCGGCGGTGGTACGGTTGCAGGCGGAACTCCCAGCAATGAACAGCTTCGCTTCGCCCAGCGGAAGCTGATGCTCAAGTACGCGGGCGGCCAATTCAACAGCCTGAAGTCGCGTGTATCGGATATCTACGGCGCAACGACAGCGGACCGCCTGGAAGCGCATGCGAATGCGCTGAATGAGATCGAAAAGGGCTTACCACAGCTTTCAGCCGGTGGCGGCACCGTTCCCGACCCGTCGGGTGGTACGACCAATGCACTTTGCAAAGTTCCTGAACGCAGCACAATGCCCAATCCGAAGGTTGACCCGGTATCTGGCATGTCGCGTGCCAGCGGATGGTGGGGGGCGACGAAGGAATACATGCCCAAACTTCTCCAGCTGGGTATCGCGTGTGGGCGGACTCGGTTTGCAGCGGTTCAGGTCGAGGACAGCGGGTTTCCGGACGTTCACGGCTGGCACCACGATCAGCGAAAAGACCTCACCATTCCGTTCCACACCGACATGGCCGCGCAGTACGCGAACATGCTGAAGCTGTTGAAGGATATCCCGACCGCTGACGGCAAGACGATGCTTCACAACAGCGTGGTCCTTTGGTGCGGCGAACTTGGTAGTGGTGCGACGCATGCCACAAATGATCTGCACTGGATGGTTGCAGGACAGGCGGGCGGCAAGTGGGAGGGTAAAACGGGGCAGTTGATCGACTATAACAATCAAACGCCGCACACAAACTTGTTCCTGTCCATTGCGAGTGCCATGGGAGCGAAGCTCACCGCCTTCGGTGATCCGCGCGTGAATCCGAAGCCACTGACCGAGTTCTAGGTCCTTCTGACACGGTGGTCAAAAACGGCATCGGGCGCAGGTCAGGTGCCGTTTTTGTGTGTGGTGCTGTTGGGTAAAATACGCAGGTGAAACCTTCTGTTGACCGGGGGGACCTCCAAGGTGCGTCTCAACCTGTTGTAATTACTTGAGTCTGTGCTTGGTGCTCTCGGGAAAATATCTCAGATCTTTTTCCACGGTCCTCATGGAGTCCTGCCCCGATGGGCGTACGCTGGGATTCTGAGAACGCGCATGAGCCAACAACGCAAGATCAACATCGCCATCGTCGGTCTCGGCTTTGGTGCCGAGTTCATCCCCATCTACCAGCGTCATCCCCAGGCCAATATGGCCGCCATCTGCCAACGCAATGGGGACAAGTGTCACGATATCGGCGAGCGCCATGGCATCGCCAAGCGTTACACAGACTATGACGCACTCTTGCGAGATCCCGACGTGGACGCGGTACACATCAACACGCCGATCCCCGACCACGCCACGCAGAGCATCAAGGCACTCAAGGCGGGGAAACACGTTGCGTGCACGGTTCCGATGGCGACCACCGTCGACGAGTGTCGCGAGATCGTGCGCCTTGTGCGCGAAACCGGCAAGCACTACATGATGATGGAAACCGTGGTGTATGCCCGCGAGTACCTGTTCGTGAAAGATCTGTACGACCGGGGTGAGCTCGGCCGCGTGCAGTTCCTGCAAGCCAGCCACCAGCAAGATATGGACGGCTGGCCGGGTTACTGGACGGGACTGCCGCCCATGCACTACGCCACCCACTGCGTGGGCCCCGTGTTGGCGTTGACCAACGCAACCGCCGCCAAGGTTTCCTGTTTCGGCTCGGGGCGCATCGACGAGGCTTCGATCAAAAAATACGGATCGCCCTTCGCTGTCGAATCGTGTCACATCCAGTTCAAGGATTCGGACATCAGTGCGCGCATCTACCGCTCGCTGTTTGCCACCGCGCGCCAGTATCGCGAGAGTTTCGATGTATACGGCTCGAAAAAAACCTTCGAGTGGCCGCTTGTTGACGGCGAAGATCCCATTGTGCACACCAAAGGCAAGCATGAACCGGAGATCCCCGAACGTGTGAGTGTTCCTGACTTTGCCTCGCGCCTGCCCACGGAGATTCAGTCCTTCACAAAGGCCGGCGTGTACGACGGTGACAACCAACACCAGTCGTTTACGCAAGGCGGTGGCCATGGCGGCTCGCACCCGCACCTTGCGCATGAATTCATTTCGGCGATCGCCAACAATCGGCCGCCGTTTCCGAATGCACGACAGTCCGCCAATTGGACCTGCGTGGGTATCCTCGCGCACGAGTCGGCGATGAAGGGGGGCGAGCCCATCGCCCTGCCGGAGTTCACCCAGAGCGACTAGAGCGGCTCTCGCGTCAGCTTGCCATTCACGACCCGCATGATGCCAAGTGGGTTGCTGTTTTGCAGTTCCGGTGGCAATGCCGCGTCCGGGAACGATTGATAGCTGACCGGACGGGTGAATCGGAAGATCGACGCGTGGCCGATCGAGGTGAAGGCGCTGAAGGTGCTGGAAGGATAGGGGCCTCCGTGGTGCATCGAGGCGCAAACCTCGATGCCGGTGCCAAAGCCATTGAAGATCACGCGACCCACCTTGGTTTCAAGGATCTCAACCAGTTCGCGGAACTCGGCGAGATCGGCCTCGGTGCCGTGTATGGCGGCGGTAAGATGCCCTTCAAGGTCGCGTGCGGCTTGCAAAATTTGTTCTTTCGTAACACATCGAACAAAAAGCGAAGACGGACCAAAGACCTCGTGGTGCAACGACGATTGGCTGGCGTAAGTTTCAAACGAGGTCGACAACAACGTGCAAGCGGCCTGCGTTTTGTTCGCATCCGCAGTTGCCGTGCTCTTGCCGAGCACCTCGACACCCTTGACACTGGCCATCCGTGACACGCCTGCCTCGAATCCCGAAAGGATCCCGGCGTTCAGCATGGTGGATGGCGCCGTGTTCTGTGCCCCTTCAGCGGCGGTGCTGAAAAAACGCTTGAGGTCCGAATTTTCGATGCCGAACAGCAAGCCCGGATTGGTACAGAACTGGCCGACACCCATGTTGACGGAGCCGATGAACGCCTGCGCGATGCCGACCGAACGTTCGGCAAGCGCGCCCGGCAAAAGGAAGACGGGATTCATGCTGCCCATCTCGGCGTAAACCGGAATGGGAACCGGTCGATTGACTGCAGCGTCGAATAGGGCGCGGCCACCACGCTCGGAGCCCGTAAAGGCCACGGCGGCCGTTGCGGGATGCTTCACCAGCGCGAGGCCGGTCGCATGTCCAAGTCCGTGAAGCAATGCGAAGATACCGGGCGGCAAACCCACGCGCGCGATCGCCCGGGCGATCGCTTCCCCCACCAGTTCGCTTGTGCCGGGGTGAGACGGATGGGCTTTCACAACCACCGAGCATCCCGCGGCCAATGCCGAT
>JAWXBF010000107.1:0-11859 GCA_034439895.1 Deltaproteobacteria bacterium | reverse complement strand
GAGGCAGCACCGGGAAAAAAGGTGGCTCCGGCGGCTCGGGCAAGGGCGGCTCGGGTGGGTCGAAGGCAGGCGGCGCAACGGGCGGCAACGCGGCGGGCGGCAACGCAGGCGGCACAATGGGCGGCAACGCAGGCAACGCGGCGGGCGGCAACGCAGGCGGCGCAACGGGCGGCAACGCGACAGGCGGTGCAACCGGAGGCGATGCCGCAGGCGGTGCTCCGGTCGATGTGCCACCCGTGGGACGCACGGGCTACTTTTTCGAGGAGGGCACCGACACGTGGGAGGGATCGGCGACTTCGCGCAATCAAGCCGCCGTTGCGGTAGCGCTGTCCGACACGCCGGTTTTGGAGGGCAAAAAGGCACTCGCGGTGACGGTGGACGTGGATGCGTTCAAGAACGCGGGGATTGGTCAATGCACCTGGCCCCTGTGCGGGCAATACGTGGGCGTCATGATGCCTGCGGACACCAGTTTGGCGAGCGGCAAGACGATCACCTTCTCCGTGTTCGTGCCAAGTGGTGTTCCCCTGTTTAGCATTCAGCCTTTCATCATGACGAACGACACCCAGATGCAGAAATGGAACTGGTTCGGCAGTTGGACCGGTGCCGAGACGGTCCAACGTGATGCATGGACTGAAATCAAGTTGGCGTATCCCAATAACACCGAAGATTTTTGGGAGATCGGAATCGAGTTTCTCTTCAGCGCTGGCGGCAAACACACGGTTTACGTCGACAACGTGCATTGGTAGCCCGCATCACAGAGTGGTCCCGACTACTGTACCGCGCGTGCTACGCAATCGAGGTAGGGCTGCGCCACTTCCCGGGACGCCATCGTTTTACCGTCGTCGGTGGTCCGAGCCAATGCCGCCTGCGAGGCACGGTATCAACTACCCAGGTAGCCACGCCGACACGTTCACAAGCGCCTTGCCTTTCCAGCACAGGCGCAGCGCACGTCCATCGGGGGCGATGACCGCACGGACAGGCAATTTCATGTCGCCCACAATCGCACCACGCAAGGGTGTGATGTCGAGCGGGATAAAATTTGCGCGACCAATGCGACGGCGCCAGTTCTCCAGGCGATCGGCCATCTCGGGTCGCGTGCCATGTACCTTTTCACCGCGCAGGATCAATTCGTATGACTGTATTGGCGTGGGCGTCTTGTCGTCAAAGAGTGGCCTCGGCGTCATATCTTCGATCGCGTCGACCACCATCTGAGCAGGATCTTGCGCCTCGCCGAAACCGCCACGGCGTTCGGCAAAGGGACCAAAGTCCGGCTCTGCAACAAAGAGCAGATCGGGATGCAGAGCCCGCACCCGGTGCAAGACCTGTTGGCGCGCCGAGGCGTCGTCGAACCCATCGTCGGGGATATGGTGCAGCGAAAATCCGGCGTTCACGAAAAGGCGGTGGCCGCGCTTTGCGAACGGACCTGGCCAGTCGACCGGTGCAATCGTCGAGAAGGAAAGGTCGAAGGGGACATGGTGGGCGGTGGCAGCGGCATTCAGTCGGAAAATGGCATCGCGGTAAACGCTGTCCTGGTCGCTTCCGGTGTCGCGAACGGCGGAAACAAACAGCGTGGGTACGATGGGCAGTCGGCCGAGGCGAACGATGAGCGACTCCCACACCCGTCCGTCGTCGAAACCCAGATCCAGGATCTCGAGCGAACGGGCACCTTGTAGACCATGCATGATGGTCGCGACCGCGGCTCTGTCGCCAAACTGTGCAAGCGGGGTTTCGTCGAGGAGTGCCCGGTAGGCGCAGCCGCGCATTCGCTGGGCACTTGCGCGCACGCTGCGATTGACCACGGCCTCCATCTCTTTTTGAGTGGGGGTGTTGGGCAGCGGATCCGCCAATGCGGCGATTGTTCGGGCGGAACGTTTGGTGTTGTCGTCACTCATGGGTCAACCGGTCACTGCTAGCAACGCGCAAGAAGCTGGCCCTTCCCGGCCAGGGCCAACTTTGTCGTGCTTCCGGGGGAAAACGGCCTCGGCGCCGTTTGAAAGCGTTCGTGAAGGCATGGGTTCCCCCATTGACATAGCCAGCACCGGCAATCGTGCCAAACTCCGGGGCGTAGCGGTCCGATATACATCCAAACAGTTCGTCGCGCCTTATCTTGGCCAAAATACTCGCCGATGCCACCGCGACATGCACGGCTTCACCGCCATCGTGGGCTTCCAGCATCGGGAATTCCTTGGTCAGCGACCCAAACAAGCGGGCACCATCGGCCACGATTCTTCGGGCCAAAGGGGCGCGCGCGATCAAGAGTCGGGCCCGTTCTCGTTCAAGATGGTTGAGCTGACCGCGCGCGACATAGGCATCAACCGTCGCAACATCACAGACCTCGAGATCCACGTGGTGCGCGATCTTGCAGATAAGCGAAGCCATGTGTTTGCGTGCAGCGTGCGCCTTCGGTCCGGCACCAAATTTCTTCGAGTCGGTAACCCCGGCGCGGGTCAGCCGCCCTGCTGCGACGGGATCGAGCGCCACCGCGGCCAGCACGAGGGGTCCCAGTGCCGGGCCACGGCCGGCCTCGTCGATGCCAAGCACGAGGTTGGAGGGATTGCGAAACGATGCGTTCAAGTCGGCCAGTATGCCGGAGCTTCGCGGTTGTCGCGCGACTGTCGGATCTCGATCAACGATTCCTCGACCTGCCGAAGGCGCGTTTGCAGTTCAAGGATTTGTGCGTTGGTGGCGTCGGTTGACTTGCCGGCGTCCAGATCGGCGAGTGCGCGATCGAGTACTTCGGCGATGCCGCGGGCCAGGGCTGCGCCGGCCTCATCGATGAACGCCGACATGCGACTGGCAAAATCGTCGATGACCGAGAGCAATCGTGGCTCGATTTCGCCGCCGAGCGATCGAATCCAACCCGGGACTTTTTCAATGGCCTCACCGCGGGCTTTTTCGGCGGCACGTGCCCGCGCGATCGCGGCAACCGCCGGGGTGGCCAGCGCCACGACACCACCCATCAACGTGCTGACAAACAATAACGCCGTGGTCCCGAGGGCTCCGAGCGCAAAAACCGAGGCCTCGGCACCGAGCGTGGGCGCCTCGATGGGCAAGGCGTCGCGTGCGTGTCCCATCGCCTCGACCACAGCCCGCGCGGTCTCGTCGAGTTTCTCGCTTGCGGCAGAGATGACATTTTCAGCGGTCGAATGCAGACCTTCGCCGAGCAGTTCGGTTTCATATTCGATGAAGGCCCGGAAGGTGTCCTCGAGGAAAGGACCCAGATGCCGTTCGATATCGATCGCATCGGCGCGCTGAAGATCGCCTGGCAACTGGCTGCAAAGTTGCTGGACGATGGTGTCGACATTCTGCCGGACGCGAGCCTTCAACACGCCCGTTTCATCGCGCAAGGTGGTGGCCGCGCGCTCGAGGGCGCGTCGGCCTTCGTCGAGTTCGCCTTCGGCTTTCCTTCGACGGGCGAGCAGCGCTTCGCGCGACAACCCAAGGGACGCTTTGCGCATGGAAAGACCCTGACGCAAGAAGCGCGAGATGCGTTCGGCATCGTCGAGCGCGTTGTCCAACAACAACTGCTGTCGCCCGGAAGTAAATAGGTGCTGCAGGTGTTGCGAAAGGGCATCGAGCCCCGAGCCCACACGATCGCCCGCGAGCGCGCGCTTGGCAGAGATGAAAAACAAGGTGGGCTCGGGAATCAAGGTGGCGAGCTCCCGGCGGGCAAAGGTTTCCACCTCGATCTGCTCGACCTCGTCAAGCAGATCGCTTTTTGTGACGGCGAATACCAGGCGGTGACGGTACGCGCGCAATCCGTGTTGCGAAAGAAAGGCCCGCTCCGAGGAGGTCAGCACCTGGGTTGCATCCAGCAAGAACACGATGGCGTCCGCGCGTGGTACGTATCCATCGGTGATGTCGGCCCGTTGCAACGAAAGGTCGTTGACGCCGGGCGTGTCCACGACCGTCAGCCGATCTTGCAAGAATGCAGACGGCGTGTGGACCACGACGCGATCGAGGGATTCGCCCGCGGGAATCGGCGCATGGCCGCGCAACCATCCGTCGAGGCCCGACAGTGCAATGGGTTGCCGATTGCCGCTCAGGAAGATCGCCTCGGCGGAAAATTCGTCGCCGTACTGCAACTGACAGAGCGCACCGGTGGTGGGCGTCGCCCCGACGGGCAGGAGGGAATGCCCGAGGATTGCATTCAGAAAGGTCGACTTGCCGTGGTTAAATTCTCCGAGCACGACCATCGACAGGCGTTCTTCGTTGAACTTCGGCAAGCGGATTTCCCGAATGTCGCGCGCCAGGGACACAAGACCAATCGATTCGCCAAGGGCCACCATGGCGTCGAGTGCCGCAACCGTGCGCTGTTTGCGATCCAGCCGTTCGACGGTCATCAAATTGACTCCGAAAAAAGCGCCGAGGTCTCGATTTCGCACTGACCGAGGGTGATCGCGGCCGTACCATCGGAGGTCGATTCGGACAATCCACTGCGGTAAAACGAAGTTCGGGCGAAGATCTCCATCGCAGCGAGTCGTCGGCGCAAACGGAGGACATTGTCGCGGTTGCCGGCAGCGGGATCGGTCGCGATGCCGGCCATGAACCGGTCGGGGTCAAATTCGCCCGACAAATGGTCAAGGCCGGCCTGCCGATGGCACAACGATCGCTTCGCGGCTGCCACATCTCGAACGACCAGCAAGCTGGCCCGATCGGCCGTGATCGCAGCCCGGTCGGCCCAGGCCGAAAGTGCGACCAGTGCGGGCTTGGCCATCCAGCGCAAAGCCGTGTTCTCGGTATGGTTCAGAAAATGCAGCGTCGTCAAAAGCGGCGTGTGATCGTTGTGAATCTGGCCGCAAGCGTAACCGAGGGCTGCCAGCAATTCGACAGAGCTGAATCGATCGAGAAATGCTGCCGGTATGGCGATGATGGGCGTCTGGGCCGGCCCAAGGGCAAGCACATCCAAAACGAGCGGACTTGGGCAAAGGTGGGCTTCGGGCAAATCGATGCCGAGCGCCGCGGCAGCGCCCACAAGCGCACGGTGAACCGTTCCAAATCGGTCGGGAGCAAGGACCGTCGCACCTTCAAGCAGGGTGCCCATGCCCGTTTCGGTAAAATTGCGGATGGCGGCTTCGGTGGCCATCGTGATCGGCCGCAAGTGGCGCAAGGTCGAACGCACGCGCAGATCGGCAGCATGCGCATACACGGCACCTTCGCGCATGCGTGCGGCAGTCGCTTGTTTGCGACGGTGGACGTAGCGGGTGAACGAGAGATCCGGTGGCGTGGAAGTGGGCATCGCGACGCGAAGCGAGTGTATCACCGGTTGGGATGGCCGGTGCGCATCCCACGGGTCGAGAGGGGACAGAATGGGGTTGCTGTCAACGCAGCGTTGACTCGAATCCGGGAATGATAGAGATTTCCGTCACACCAACACCCCAGAGGGAACGTTCTCCAATGACCATTTCAACGATCAAAAACAAGATGACCCGCCTGGCTCAGGCTTCGGTTTGCTTCCTTGTCCTCTCGGCAAGCACAACTGTCCTGGCCGAAACGCCCGCCCCCGCAGCAACCGCTGCACCCGCCGCCGCAGCGCCCGCCGCCGCTGCTGCCACCGACAAGGCAGCCGAAAAGGCCGCCAAGAAGGCCGAACAAGATGCAATGAAGGCCGAGAAGAAGGCGGCTGCCGAGGCCAAGAAGGCCGAGCAAAAGGCTGCCGCTGAAGCGAAGAAGGCCGAGCAAAAGGCTGCCGCTGAAGCGAAGAAGGCCGAGCAGGAGGCAAAGCAAGCCGAGAAGAAGGCGGCTGCCGAGGCCAAGAAGGTCGAGCAAAAGGCTGCCGCTGAAGCGAAGAGGGTCGAGCAGGAGGCAAAGAAAGCCGAGAAGAAAGCTGCTGCAGAAGCAAAGAAGGCAGAGCAAAAGGCTGCTGCCGAAGCAAAGCAAGCCGAGCAAAAAGTGGCTGCTGAAGCGAAGAAAGCCGAGAAAGAGGCAAAGCAAGCCGAGAAGAAGGCGGCTGCCGAGGCAAAGCAAGCCGAGAAGAAGGCTGCAGCCGAGGCAAAGCAAGCCGAGAAGAAAGCCGCTGCTGACGGCGCGGCCAAATAAACCGCAACGCTGCGGTCGATGTTATCGGTTCGGCGCTTCGGTGCTCACGTCATCGACCTTGACCGTTCGACCGCAGTTTTCGTCCACGCAACAGAGGCCTTCGTTGTCCATGCCGGCTCGGCTGTCACGATAGAAGCAAATCATCGTGTCAGGGCAGTCCGAACCGTCCCCGGCGGGATTGCACTCGAATAAATTCTCGGCGTATTTCGGCTCGAAATCGCCACAAGTGGCCGTTCCGAACAGGGTTATAAGGGCAAACGCGACAATGGACCATTCTGTGTTGCGCATGATTAGAAACTCCCTCCGACGGTAAGACCTGCAGCCTGTGTGCCGACGCCCGGCGTGATCTGCAAACTCAGTCCCTGTGATGCCCGGGCCTTTTCGGTTTCGCCCTCGGCCAGGTAGTAGAGGACCACGGCGCCCGCGACGCCAACAGCGCCCGCGACCATGCCGAGCACGTGTTTGGAACGAGCGCTCTCACCGTCGTTATGCAGTTGTCGATTGTAGGGAAGGGTCGTCTTCGCGCGGATGGCAACGTTTTCTTCGCTCACGATCTTGTTCTCGATGTCGCGCATGCGAACGCGTTGATAGAGACCAACACTGAAGCCCGTGACCGCGACGACGGCCGAGACCGCAGAGCCAATCCGAAGATTGTTCCAGTACGGATCGCGTGGCTCCTCCGGAGGGGCCTCGCGATCGTGCACCAGGGGCTCTGTAGTATGGGGTGTTGCGATTGCGTTCTGCTCCGCCCGGCGTCCCATTGGGCGCGGTCGGAAGACTTGGGGATCGCCATCTTGTGGCGCTGCCGGCAGAGGCGCAGGCGTTGCAACAGGCGCAGGCGTTGCAACAGGCTCGGGCACAGCAACGGGCTGGGACACAGCAACGGGCTGGGACACAGCAACGGGCGCAGGTGTCGGGACCGGAATCGGCGCTGCCACCGGGGCGGATTTGGCTGCAAATCGGAGCTTCTCGATGCGTGTCTGAGTTTGAGCCCGCGCAACCGGATCGGCGGTTGGCGTGAGATTCAGGAACGCCTGATAGCGTTCAATGGCCGCATCAAAGCGCTGGTTCTGTTCAAGACACCGCCCCTGGTTATAAACGTACGCCGGATCACCGGACTGAGCGAAGAGTTCGGTCAAGAGCGCGACACCGGCATTCACATCACCTGCGACACAGGCGGCACGGGCGCGCTGACTGAGCTCGGCAGCGTTGCCCTGCGCTTGTGCGAACGGTGCCATCAAGGCGAGCGTGAGCAATCCCGCGAGGAAGACCGTCTTGGGTCGATTGGCCATGGCAACGGAATGTACCACGCAAATGCTACGGCCAAAATTCGCCGCAGCAGTGCGTATCAATTGAATCCGCAGCACTTCTTGTATTTTTTACCGCTGCCACACGGACAGGCTTCGTTGCGTCCGATTTTTTGGGAGATCGCAGGCTTTGTGGCGGCTTCCAGTTCAGCTTTTCGACGCGCGCTGAAGAAGCTGTGGATGTCCGCCGCAAACCCCTCCACGTTGTCGAGGCAGCGGCGCAACAACCCCTCTGGATCTTTCGCCTTGCCTGGTGCCTTCCCCTCGGCAGCGAAGCGAATCGGTGCCAAAAGATCGGACCATTCGTCGTTCTCCATCCACGTTTCGTCGAGCGCGGCACCGCTCAAATAGCCGACACACCATTCGCGACGATCGGGACCAAGCAAGGTCGGCTTGCCCTGCTCCAGCTCTCGCACCGTATGATTGTAAAGCCGCATCAACTGAGCCAGCACACGCTGCCCTTCTTTTTGGGTGCTCGGGCCCGATTCGCCGAGGGCTGCTGGAATCCACGTTGCGGGTAGGATCAGGCCCGGGGCCGTCGCCACGGCTGCGAGCATGCCGTGTAGCCCCGATAGCGAAAGAGGCGTTTTCTCGCGTTCAAGATACTGCGTCAGTGCGACGAGCTCGTTTTGCGAGAGCGGTTTTTCGAGATCCTCGGGGCGCATCAGGCAATCTTTGCCCATATCAGCAGATGGATGTGCAAATTTCGGACGGTGCCCTGTTACTTCTTGCGAGGCACGAATTTGAAGATCGGGCCCTCGTGGGTAATCACATAGATCTCGCCGTCGTTGTCTTGACCAAAGGCTGCGATCTTGGCGAGTCGACTTTCCGGATCGAGCGCCGTCTTCCAGTCCCACGCGTCCACCACCTTGCCCTTGTTCATACGGAAGCTGCGCAGAATGGCGGTGCAGTAGTCGCTGTAGAAATAGTGGCCGCGCAGAGCAGGAATCGCCTTGCCGCGGTAAACGTTTCCACCCGTGATTGAGCAACCCTCGCTGTGCGGGTAGTCGACAACCGGAGTGATGAGACCCTGACGCAGACAGGGTTCGGCCCGGAAGCATTGTTTGCCTTCGGTGATACTCCAGCCCCAGTTGTTCGGACCACCCACCGTCTTTGCGCTAACGTACTGCACTTGCTCCCAGACGTTTTGACCGACGTCGGCGATGTAGAGATCGCCTGTTTTGCGGTCGAAGCTGTAGCGCCAGGGGTTGCGCAGACCCATGCCGATGATCTTGGGCGTCAGATCCTTTGCGTCGACATCAATGCGCAGCAGCTTGCCAAGCACCGTGTTGGGATTCTGTCCATTGCCATGCGGATCGTCGGCGCTGCCGCCGTCACCGAGCGCGACGTATAGCTTTCCGTCGGGGCCGAATTCGAGATGGCCGCCGTTGTGGTTGCCGTAGGGTTGCTTGACGAAGAGGATTTCGCGCGCGCTTTCCATGTCTGCCGCGTCGGGATTGTCCTTCTGCACGCGGTACTCCACGATCCGGGTGTCGCCCTTCGGATCAGTGAAATTGATGTAGAAGCGTCCGTTCTTCGCGAACTTGGGATGGAACGCGAGGCCAAGCAAGCCCTGCTCGCTGTTGGGCGACTTCCAAAGCGATACCTTGCCGGTGAGATCGAGGAAGGGTTTTGGTGCAAAGTTTTTGCCGCGCAAGATCCGGATGGGACCTTGTTTCTCGACAATAAAAAGCCGTCCCGAGCGATCGCCGGGGGCTGCAAGGAGACCCAGTGCCTCGGTGGTTTCGGCGGTGACAAGTTCCAACGTGACCTTGTCGGACAGCTTGGCTGGAACTGCAGGTGGCGGCCCCGGAGGTGGTACGGTTGCTTTTTCAACCGGGCGTTGCCAGGGCACATCGGCGCCCGGCGTGTCGCCTTCAAAACGGGCGATGCCCTTGCCGTTGCCAGCGGTATACAGATCGGAGCAGTTGAGTGCGCCCGAGCCGAAGTCGGCGTTTGCACCGTAGGCCGCGCCAAGCGGCGTGACGGTTTTGCCGTCCGCGCTCAGTCTGAAAAGCGATCCGGCCGTGACGACCATGCGCCCCTTGGCGTCAAAGGTGATGCCATCCGCGTTTTTACCGGCCGGAATGTCGGCGAAGGGGGACCGGGAAACTTCTTTGCCGTTCGCGACGACGATTTGTGTTACTTTTGCTTTGGCGTAGGTCAGCACGTATAGCTTGCCATCGGGGCCAAACGCAATGCCGTTGGAATCCTCGACGGGCGTTGCGGTGACCTGTGTTTTCGTTCCGTCTCCCAGCACGCGGAACACGTGGCCGCTGCCCTGATCGGTGTAATAGACGGACCCATCTTCGGCGAGCGTGACACCATTGATGTCCGCCTCGGCATCCGCGAGTTCCTTGACGACCGGCGGATCCATCAGCACGACCGCAAGCAGCTTCTTGCGGCCGCGCGATCCGACGTACAACACGCGCCGTTTCGGATCGAGCGCGAGGCCAAGTGCTTTCGGTCCAACGTCGAGCCAGTTAAGT
Source organism: Deltaproteobacteria bacterium (assembly GCA_034439895.1). Classification (GTDB taxonomy): domain Bacteria; phylum Myxococcota_A; class Polyangia; order Fen-1088; family Fen-1088; genus JAWXBF01. The sequence continues at coordinate 2,024 of JAWXBF010000107.1, read as the reverse complement.
TCGACCTCCTTGTAGGGTGGGCGGTATCGTCCGATGAAGTTCGATGCGGCGGTACCGAAGGGCTGCGAAAAATAGATGGTCCCGTTCTGGGAAATTACGAGTCCCTCGGCCGTCTTGATGGCGTCGAGCGCGGGACGGGCCGTGCCGCATTTGGGGGCGGGTGTCGTGGCCTGAGCAATGGTGAGAAGGGCGAGTAACAGGGCGGTCATTTTGCGCGATGCTAGGGGTTCACCCCGAACAAGGCAATCGCAAAGTCGGGCGCGCACGGTAGAGTGCGCACCGAGGAAACACCATGTCACTACGCATCTCCGATATCGCTCCTGATTTCACCGCAGAAACCACCCAGGGTCCCCTTTCGTTTCACAAATGGCTGGGTGATTCTTGGGGAATCATTTTCTCTCACCCAAAGGACTTCACGCCGGTTTGCACGACCGAGCTCGGCTACGTGGCCAAGCTCCAGCCAGAGTTCGACAAGCGCAACGTCAAGGTCATTGGCCTGTCGGTCGACGCCGTTGATCGACACGCCGGTTGGGCTACGGACATCGAGGAAACGCAGGGTGTAGCGCCCAACTTCCCGATGATTGGCGATCCAACGCTCGCCGTCTCGAAGCTTTACGACATGCTCCCCGGTGACACCTCCGGCGACGCTGCCGGCCGCACCGCAGTCGACAACCAGACCGTTCGCACGGTCTACGTCATTGGACCGGACAAGCGCATCAAGTTGACGATTTCGTACCCGATGACGACGGGCCGAAACTTCGACGAGATCTTGCGCGTCATCGACTCGATGCAGCTCACGGCAAAACACCGCGTCGCAACGCCCGTCAACTGGCGCTCCGGCGAAGACGTGATCATTGTGCCCGCCATCTCAAATGACGAAGCCAAGGTGATGTTCCCGGACGGCTTCCGGCAGGTAAAGCCCTATCTGCGTTTCGTAGCACAGCCTGGCACGGACAAGGCCTGATGAAAAAGCGCGTCCTGATGCGGGTCAGCAAGATCAAATTCAGTTCGACCCGCCGCGCCCGCTGGTTCGGTTGGATGGCACTGACGGTGGCGGCGTTGTGTACGGGCCTGCCCGCGCAGGCCGCGACCGACAGCGAGACCCAAATCTGGACGTCCGCAACGCTGCAAAGCGATCCGTCGCACGCCAGTGGCGTGGTGGGTTGGTTGGACCTGCATGCCCGTCGTGGTACGGGTTCGACCGTTTACATTCTGCGACCCGGCATTGGCTATCGGCTGATCCAGGGTGTGACGGGCTATGTGGGTTACGCCTACGTGCCCACCGCGCTGGATGGCAAGGCCGACAAGATCGAACACCGGACCTGGCAACAGTTCATCCTTCAGGGAAACGCTGCCGAAGGTTTGACCTTGATGCTGCGGCCTCGGCTTGAACAGCGGTTCGGATCGGGCGACGACCTGGGTCATCGCCTGCGAATCATGGCGCGTGGTACGTATACCTTTTCCGGTTTGCCGTTGATGTTGGTGCTCTGGAACGAGACGTTTTACCAGTTCAACAACACCGACTGGGGTTTGGCGTCTGGTTTCGATCAAAACCGCTTGTTTGCAGGACTGGGCTTTCCCACGGCCTCGGGTCCGCGCTTCGAGGTCGGCTTCATGAACGTCTTTCAAAACCGCGAGCCAACGGATCACAGCTTGAACATCTTGGCGGTCAACGCCTTCTGGACGTTCTAAAACAAGGGCCTGTGCTTGCTTGCCGCAACATCGGCTTGTGTCAGCGCAGCGCGCGAAACCTACGGCCTGGGACGTAACTTTACGAGTCGATCGTAAAGCACGACGTTGACGGTTGCGGCCAGGTTCATGCAGCCGTTGGTGGGCACGTAGACAATGTCTTCGCACCAGGCGCTGATTTCGCTTTTGAGACTGCCGTCTTCAGGTCCAAAGATATAGAACGCGCGCTCGGGGTGGATGTACTCGGGCAGTGGGCGGGCGTCAGGATGGATCTCGATCGCCACCGGGACACAACCGAGGGGAATGATCGGCTTCAGATCATCGACCGCAATCAG
>JAWXBF010000106.1:0-4518 GCA_034439895.1 Deltaproteobacteria bacterium | reverse complement strand
CCGTATCTCTTACCCTCGTTCCCATACAAAACCGGATCCGCCCACGCTGCCTTCAAGAACAGCACAGGCGCGTTCAATTCCTCCCCCACCTCGCGAATCAACTCGCGTTGCGCGCGCAATGCAAGGCTTTGGATCAAGCCCCTATTTTCAAGCACGTTGGGCCCATCCTCGCGCCACCCTACACCCACTACCCCTTCAGCGCTTTGACGGCGGCGATTAGTTCTGGAATCGCCTTCTCCCAGGTTGCCACAAGACCATAGTCCGCGACCCCGAAGATCGGTGCTTCGGGATCCTTGTTGATGGCGACGATGGTTTTGCTGCCCTTCATTCCAGCCAGATGTTGGACCGCACCTGAGACCGCAACCGCGATGTACAGCTTTGGTGCCACGACCTTGCCGGTCTGTCCGACCTGCAGATCGTTCGGAACCATGCCCGCATCGCAGGCCGCGCGGCTTGCGCCGAGAGCGCCGCCCAACAGATCCGTCAGCTCTTCCAGGATCTTGAAGTTCGCGCCCTCTTTCATACCGCGGCCACCCGAAACCACGATGGCGGCCTCGGTCAAATCGGGGCGTGCGCTTTTGCTGGTGTGCAACGAAACGAAGGCCGCGCCGAGATTGTTGATGGCGCCCGGATCTTTGGATTCGATGGTACCCACCGAGGCCGCCGGTGCAGCAGCATCAAAGCCCGTCTGTCGTACGGTGACGAGAACCACGGGCGTCGTGACCTCGACCTCTGTTGTCAAGTTGCCCGCGTAGGTTGGTCGGCTGAAGCGGTTCACTCCCGTGATCCCGATGATTTCGCTCGCAAGACCGGCCTGCAAGAGCGCGGCCGTGCGAGGCAAGATGTCCTTGCCCACCGACGATGCCGTTGCAACCAGCGAATCGGCGCCACTCGCCGATACCGCTGCCGCAAGAATGGGTGCGTAGGATTCGGCCAGCGCATGCTCCAGTTGCGGAGAATCGTAGCACAAAACCCTGTCGACGTATCGTGCTGCATCGGAAGCCGCACCTGCCACGTCCTTGCCAATCAGGACACCGACCACGGGTCCAGAGCGTTTGGCGGCAATCGCGCGTGCAGCGGTGACAGCCGACAGCGAGGACGAACGAACAGAAGTTCCCGAAGACTCGATGAATACCAGCGTGGCCATTACAGCACCTTCGCTTCGTTGTGCAGTTTGTCGACCAGCGCTGCGACCGAATCCACCTTGACGCCGGGTTTGCGCGGCGGCGGTGCAGTGTGGCCAATCGTCTTGACGTGAATCTCGGGCGTGACCCCGAGGGCTGCGGTTGTCAGCTCTTTCAGCTCTTTTTTCTTCGCGGCCATGATCCCTTTGAGCGCGGCGTAGCGGGGACCTTCGTCCCAAACGGCGTCCGCAGCAACGAGCGCCAGGTTGCGGGCACCACCGGGGCTGATGATGCGAAGATCCACCGTCAATACTGCGGGCAGCGGAACCGACTTTTCCTCGACGCCGGCATCCATCTCACGATGGGTCACCGCCGTCTTGCCATCGGCGGACAAGGTGAGGCCTGCCAAGAAAGTAGACTGTGGCCACCCGAGGTAACCCGCAAGCAGCTGGCCCACCTGGTTGGCGTCGCCGTCCACGGTTTGCTTACCCATGACGACCACATCCGGCTTTTCCTGCTGAACCACGGCTGCGAGGATTTGTGCCACGGCGTTCGAGTCGAGGTTGTCGTCGCTGCCTTCAACAAGGATTGCTCGGTCGGCCCCCATCGCGAGGAGACTGCGCACCTGGGTCGATAGTTCTTTCGGTCCGATGGCAACCACCACAACCTCACCCTCGTGCGCGCCGCCTTTGCCCTTCTCGGTCAATCGTAGTGCGGTTTCGACCGCGTATTCGTCGAAGGGATTGACCTGCCAGGTCGTACCGGCGAGATCAAGTGCGCTCCCCGCCAGCTTGAGTTTCTGTTCAGGATTCGGAACACGCTTGCAAGGAACCAGGATCTTCAAGGATTCGTACCAGGGTAAAGGGATTGGATTCGGCTAGCTGGTCGCTATCTCCAGCGCCTCCTCCAGGCACATCAATGTTTCTTCGTCGAGATCCACCAACCAAACCGTTTCCGGGAATGGCTGTTTGTGGGCTCGCAGCTCGTCAGCGATAGCACGCCCAGCGTCACAGGGATCAACCCCGCCCAAGCCGGCACCGATGCCGGGCATTGCCAGCGATGCAAACTGGTGGTGTCCGGCGGCAAGCAGAGCGGCTCGGGCCGCCCGGCGGACGTTTTCGACTGTGCTTTTTTCGCCAGGCTGTTCCACCGTCGGCACGTGAATAACGCGACGAGCCCAGAGTTTTCCGGCGTTGGTCACGATGGCAGCACCGATCGCGATCGGTGCGAGCGACATCGCTTCTTTCTGGATCGAAGGCCCCCCCTTGCGGGACAGGGCACCGGCAACGCCGCCACCCATGATGCCACGTGTGTTCGCTGGGCTAACGATGGCGTCAACCGCCATATCGGTAATGTCGTGTTGCGCCAAATGGACGATCATGGTCCCCGCCGGTAGGCCGACAAACTAGCACCAATGGTCAACCCGGCTCAAGCACCGATAATCGCTCGGCTTACGAATAAATCGCACTGCGTTAGACGCCGGGCGGGCTCAAGGCGCCGTCCAACTCAGCTCCCGCCGTCCCCTCGTCGACCAGACGGGACGCGGAAAGCTCCTGGATAAACAATCCCCGCGCGGTGTCCATCATCCGACGTTCACCAAACGAGAGGGTCTTTTGCTTGCGGAGGTGGTGAAGATCCCGCAGGACCTCCGCGATCTCGAAGAGTGAGCCTGATTTGACCTTGTCCAGGAAACCACGGTAGCGACGATTCCACGACGGGCCCCGCCGTTCAGCGGCAGGGCGTTCTTCTTTCAGAATCGCGAGCGCCTCCTCGATGTCGGTAGGGTTTGCCACCGGGCGCAGTCCGACGTGGCTTGCTTTGTCGACCGGGACCAGAATCCGAAGGCCACTCGAGGCGACCTCTAGAAGGTAGAACGAGCAAACTTTGCCGTGGATCTCCCGTTCCTCGATGCCCACGATCTGCAAAATCCCCTGCGCCGGATAGACCGCTCTGTCGCCGACCGAAAACAAATGATGCTTCCACCGCTCTGCGTCAGCCGTTTCCGAAATGCCACGACTCATACCCATCGAACTTGGCATGGGGTCTGCTGGCGGGCAAGCCGGAAAACTTGAGGTTTGGCGTTGATCCGCCGATGGTGCCACTTTGTGGACTCCCAAAACGTAAAGGCAACCTCGTGCGACGTCCGGTCGGCATCCAGCGTCAGTGGGTTTTCGCTGGTTGAGTTGATGATAGTGGTCGTGATCATCGGCATTCTCGCGTCGGTTGCCACTGCAGGTTACGGACGATGGATCGCCAAGGCGCGCAAGGGTGAGGTGACCGCCATGTTGGCGGAAATTAGCGCCAAGGAGCAGCTGTACCTGATGGAATTTGGCGCTTTCCTTCCACTGCGGGCCGATGGCAGCACCGCGATCAATCCGCCCGCAGCCGAGACCGCGGCCGCATTCTTTCCGATAGCGGCCGACAACACGCCGGTTTTCTTTTCGCGATCGATTGCGACAACGATTGCCAATCCAGCGCTCTGGCCGCCAGCGTGGCGCAATGTGGGTCTGCGTCCGAAGGCTCGGGAACTGTATTGCACCTACCTCGTCAACGCTGGCGCGCCCGGAGTGCCACCGCCAGCGGGCTCGGTAGGTTTGACCCTCTTGCCAACCGCAGGTGACTACGCGACTAACTGGTTCTATGCACTTGGAGCCTGCAATTTCACCGGGGCCGCGGCCTTTCCCGCCGACCTTACGATCATGGCGTTGACCCACAACTCAATGGTTGTGCGCGAAATCAACGACGGACGCTGAAGGGCGCCACCGTGGTGACTTCGGACGAATTTCGTCAGCAGAGAGTGACCAGACGTGGTCGTCGGACGAATTCCGTCACGTTGGCTGAACCCGTCAGGGCTCTGACGCGGCAGCAAGGTCTTGAAAACAAAGGTTTTTTTCAAACACTCCCCAACGACCGACGTTTGAGGCGATTGGCACGCGGCCTGCAAAAGAGAGAAACCAGTTGAGGGCAAGGCAAGCGCCCTCTCTTTCAACCAAACAACTCAGGAGCGAACAAATGATTAGAGGGCGCAAAAAGAACTCGGGCTTCACACTGGTCGAGCTCATGATCGTCGTGGCGATCATCGGTATTCTCGCCGCAGTGGCAATTCCGGCCTTCAGCCGCTACGTGAAGAAGTCGAAGACCGCGGAAGCCTCAGGTCACATCAACAAGATGTGGGCTGGCTCGGTGGCGTACTTCGAGGCCGATCACGCCAGCGAGGCTGGTGCCGTTGTGCAAAAGCAGTTCCCGGACCCGCCAGCACTGGCTCCATTGCAGTTCGACTGCTGCGTCGGGGCCGGCAAGTGTCCGGGCAACGAGGCCATCTTCCAGACCGACGCATCTTGGTCGGCAATCGGCTTCGCACTCGGGGATCCGCACTTGTTCCGCCCAGACTACT
>JAWXBF010000105.1:0-2650 GCA_034439895.1 Deltaproteobacteria bacterium | reverse complement strand
TCCTGACGGCCATCGCGTTGTGGTGGTGTAGTCGAGGCTTGCCGCGAACCGGCGACGTTCTGTTGCGCACGTTGACGGCTGTGGCGATCCTTGCGCAATACTGGATATGGCCCTACGGATACAATGGTGCGGGCTTGCTTTACCTTCGGTTTTTGTTGCCAGGTGTTTGGCTATTGGCGCTTGCGTTGGCGCCGGGCCCGGGAACAGTGACCCGCAAAGTAGCAGCCGCGATGCTTACCGTGCCGATTGCGACGACACTCGCATTGCTTCCGCTCTATCAATCGGCCCAAATGAACCACCGCGCCCTGCTCGCTCTCGAACCGCAGGTCGCACGAGGTTCGGCCATTGCGTGGCTGGATTTCGCGCCAAGTGGGCTCGAGGGGCTGGGGATTCCGGGGCGCCCTTCCGTAGAACTCGTGGCCCGACAGGGTGGACGCACGTGGTCGATTTCGGATGTTCCTCAGAGTCCTATTCACACGCGAGACAGGACCTCCTGGGCGTCGGGGATTCGGCACCACAATCCGAACAACTTTATTCCTGAACTGGATTTGGCGCGATACCGTTACGTCCTCGTGCATGTTCCCGGTGAGAACTTTCTCGGACCGTTGGCCGCGGCGATGGCTCCCTGCGGACAGGCCAGGGCTTATGCTCACCCCTTCGCGCTCGTTGAGTCCAACTGCCTCACGGTGCCCATTCATGCTTCGGAGCCCCCTTTGCCCCCTGACCGACCGAAGACATTGGGTTGGAGATTGCGCAACCTACGAGCTTCGATTCCTTGATGCAAACCTGGATGCAAACCTCTGTCGACAATGGGTCGAACGATACTGATCATACTTCGATCTGGAAGTTGGCTGTGCGTTCGGAGAATCTTCGCTACGGGTGTATTGCGATCGTATTCGCCCTGTTATTCGGCAGCGGATTCTCAAGATGTCGCGATTGTGTTGGTGATGGAGACTGGGACTATTTCGTGGCACAGAGTCTGGCCGCCCGGCGCTCCGTGTTGGAGTTTGGCCAGTTGCCGTTGTGGAATCCGTTCCAGTGTGGCGGAATGCCGCTTGCCGGAAATTTTCAAAGCCGCGTTTTTTCACCAAGCTTTTTAGGTGTTCTCGCGTTGGGTCCCATCGTGGGCACGCGCATCATGGCTTTGTTATTGCTGGCGCTCGGCTTTGAAGGGTCGCGCCGACTGGCGCGAGCGCTGGGTGCGGGTCCCTGGGGCGCGTTGTTCGTGGCCTTTGCGTTTGCGGGCAATGGCAACTTGATCTTGCACTTGTCCGCGGGTCATCTTGGCCTGGCGGCATTCGCGCTGGCACCGTGGTTGCTAATCGGTGTGCGAATCGCGGCTACAGATCTGCGGCGAGGAATCTGCGTTGGTGGATTGTGGGGGGCCTTCATCTTCGCAGAGTCCGGACTGTTCCCGCTTCTGATGTTGGCGTTGCTTTGTGGTGCTTGGATCGGTGCGTGGTGCGTTTCCACTCGCTCTTTGCGTCCTGCGGTTGGGTTGTTGGCGATCGGCGCTGCGATACCGTTGCTGTGTTTCGCAAGTTTTCTGCCCGCGACCCTCTTCATGGTTGAGAACACGAGGGCTTCCGTCCCGACAGAAACGATCCCGTTCACTGCCCTCTATGAAGTCCTGTTCGCTTTGCAGCAAACGATCGACGGTCGACCTCGGTTTGCCGGACAGTCGCATTGGTGGCACGAGTACGGGACCTACATCGGGCCAATATTTTGCGTGCTGCTCGTGATGGGTCTGTGGCACGGGCGTCGGGGGGCAATGGGATGGTTCGCTCTTGGCACGTTTTTTGTGTTGCTGGCGTTGGGCGACTTCGCGCCTTATAGTCCATGGTCACTCCTGCACCGCTTGCCTGTCTTCGCATCGATTCGGTCAAGCGCGCGCGCGTTCTTGCCCGCAATATTCTGTTTCGCGCTTGCTGCAGCGCCAGGATTGGAACGATTTCGTCGCGTCACGCCTGTCATGGTTGGCTTGTTCGCAATCAACCTTGGCGTCGTATTGATCGCCGTGCCTCACCCAGTGTTTCATCGGTCTTCCAACCTTTCGATCTCCGACGACGTTTTCACCCAGCGATCGGATTCCCGTCACCGTGGCAGCATGAGGCGTGAACATTACACGGAACTATCTGTTGATGTCGCGGCGAATCGCGGCAATCTCGTGTGCTACGATCCAAATTCACCCCAGATTTTCGCGCGGCCGCGGTTCCCCTCCTTGCCCGAAGCGGAGTTGGTCTTGTCGCCCACGGCAGCGCGCAGTGCCGAAACGACGGACTGGTCTCCCAATGCCGTCGAGATCAAGATCCCACGTTTGAATGAGCCGGCTTTGCTTGTGCTCAATCAGAACTACGCATCCGGATGGACGGTCGATGATGGCAGGCAGTTGCGCCCCTTTCACGGGTTGATTTCCACACTCGCGACGCCCGACGACGAAAGCATCCGATTGGTGTACCGGCCGACTGCGACTTATCTCGCAATCGTCGTCAACCTATTGGCGTTGATGGCCCTGGTCCGGTACTGCTGGCGCCCCGGTGTCAAAGCAACCTAGACGCTCAGCGCTCTTGTTCAAGCTCGCGCAGTTCGCGGGTCGAAATTCCAAGCAGGTACAAAATGGCATCGAGTCCAGCGCCGGATATCGCCGTGT
>JAWXBF010000104.1:0-5837 GCA_034439895.1 Deltaproteobacteria bacterium | reverse complement strand
TAACCGGGCACAGAAAAGCTATCGCCCGAGGCTGTTCCTTGCTGAAACACAGCGACCCGCCGCGTCCCTCCTTGAAAGGCCGCCACGATGAGGTCGGCCATGTAGTTCGAGCGCCGGTAGAAATCATCGGTGCCAGCTGCGTAACACCCTTCGCTTGTACCTCCGCCTGATGCTGCTGGCGGTTGCTGCGTTGTCGGCGGCGGTGCCAAGGAGGCTTTCGTGCGAAGGTCGGCGATCGCGTCCAGCTGATCATCAAGCGTGTTGCGGGACCAGGAAGGCAGTGCCTGTTTGAGGGCATTCAAATCACCCGCCACAGTATCGAGGACATCGGGAGCGAGGCGCGAACTGCCCGGCATGGGTGTCGGTGTCGTGAGGCCGCCCGAGGTTGTGCACGCTCCCGCTGCGGCGACCCGACCGTATACCCGCTTGAAGGCTTCTGCCACATCGTTGACGGGAGTCGTCGCACCCGCCTTGTTGGCGTCACTCCACGAAACCAGATGGCGTACACCGGCAGACGCTTTTTGACCCAGCACCAGCGGTTCCTGTTTGAGATGGCGTGCAATCAGCCAGTCGGCCGAGGGCGGTGTTGCCCCCCTGATGCCCGTATCCTTTTTCGAGGCCCGAGCCAAGTCCACCCACAATCAACATTTTGGATTTGTGCTGGGCAAGTGGCTCAAGGACCCCGGTCAGGCTCCCAAGTGGACCCGCGCCTGGCCAAAAACCCGAAGTTTCAGGCGTGCCGTGCGGAAAGAACACAAACGCCACCCGACGTTCAGCCTGTCCGGTCGCAGCGATGCTTTGCAGCTGATTGAAGAACGGCGCCAACAGGCCACTCGAGGCAGACAGTTGGAGGAACCGACGACGCGTTTTTAGAATGTGTTTCATCGTTGCGATCATTCTGCGAGGGTTCGGAACAAAAAGGATTCAGAGCCGACGAGCGACACCGCGAGCGTTCGCATGTCACCACCGCTTTGCGAAAATGCTTTGTGAATCTTTGAAACGTCGCACAGCTCGGATTCGCTCTCTATCCGGCCGCTCGCAAAACGAAACGCGTTGAGCGCGAAACATTCGGATACCTGTTCGGATCTGGACAGCTTGTCCGACATTTCGGTCATGTTCGCAAAGGCGCCATCGGCATCGCGCGTGCCGACAAGAGAGCCGGAAAGGTCCACGTCCACACCGTTGTCCATCGTTCGATATCGTCCGAGCTCGTCAAACGCCTCGAAGGCAAAGCCCATGGGATTGAAAAGGCTGTGGCAAGCCGAGCAGGTCGACGGTGAGGTCGACCGCTCGTACACATCGCGATTGGTCACCACGTCACCCGAGCGAGGGAGAAGCGTCAGATCCAGGTTGTCGGGTGGCGGCGGGATCGGCGCGCACAAGAAATGCTCGCGAACCATGACGCCACGCTTAATCGGCGAAGGATGATTGGTCCCCGCATTTGCGAAAGCGATGGCACCGAGTGAGAACAGACCGGCAACAGGCGCCGGAAGCGACACGGTTGCTTGCTCTGTGCCAGAATCGGTGCCGAGGTTACGGAACTTGGCCGCGTCGGCAACCGTGACCAGCGAGCGATTCGTGAGCAGCGACTGCAGCGTGGCACCCGCATCCAAATTTTGCTTCACGTACGATGCGAACTCGGTCGAAAGCTGTCGCATGACAGACAGCGAATCATTCACGCTGTCCGCGCCTTCCCGTCGCGACATGCGGGAAGCCAGCGTCAAGTCGCTCAACATGTCCACGTAGAATCCGACGAAGCGGGCGTCTTTCACCATGCGCTCGGCCTGTTCGACGACCCCGTCTACCGTTTTCAACTTGTCCGACGCTGCAGCACCCATCAACTCGGCATCGGGACTGTCCTGCCACAAGGTAAATGACAGGGCCGATGCAATCTCGTAAGGCGTCAGTCGCACGATTCCGTCTCTCGCGGACGACGCATCGCCAAGTTCCGATCGGTAAAGAAAGTACGGCGACTGCAACATGGCCGATAGCACCGCACGCGTCGCATCTGCCCTGGCGGTCAGGGTTCCGGTGAACAACAGTTGATACCGCTTCGTCTCGTCCGTTGATAAGGGACGACGAAACAGGCGCGGCCCGAGATATCCAAGAAGAGAGGTGGCACACTCCGGCTTGTCGTAATCGGCACAAGCCTTCGCGGCCTTCACAGCGGGGAGCGCCAGCTCTGCAAGATCAACCGCGCTGAGCGCCCACGAGCTGGCCGAATGCGACGGAGGAAATACCACTGCGGGACGCAACCCGCGAAACATCGCCGAACCGGCTAGCCTGGTCAGCTACGACGCCAACAACACGGCCTACAACACCAATCAACCGATGTTGTTTGTGTCACGTTTCGCACCCGCAGTGGGAACGCTTGCTGTCGGACAGGTCGTGTTGGCCCGCGCAAACACCACGGCATCGGCACCCGGCATTGCAACCCGCCCGACCGCACTTGCAGCCAACCAGAGTGGGATGGTGCTCGTGGTCGGCACCCACGGTTGCTGCGATCCGCAGTTTGCTGGACGCAAGGTGGCAGGCCAAGCACTGACCGCCTCGACTTCGGACGCGTTTGCACTGATGCTCTCCCCCGATATGCGGGAACGCCCGCGCTGGACAACCTTTGGGCTGGGCAGCGCAAGCCGGGGCACCGCCGCCGCCCTTTCTGGCAAGCAGGCTGCGTTCATTGCGGTCCAGACAACCTCGGACGCGGCCACCGCCGCCATGCCTCAATATCGTCCGCTGCAATCCGTGCCCACCGGACTTGGCACCGAGGTTTATCTCGCTGCGTGGCCAACCCAATGAATCGTCCTGCGTTTTAGTTCTGTGTCGCGATCCACTTTTCAAAGGCGGCGGGCCAACCTTGCGAGGTCGCGCCCGTGCGTCGGATTCCAAATCCGTGACCGCCCGTTGCGTAAACGTGCAACTCCGCTTTGCCTCCAGCCTTTTTGAGTGCAACGTAAAATGGGATGCTGTTGTCCATGGGTGTCAGACGATCATCATCGGCGTGGGCAATAAAGGTGGGGGGAGTGGTCGCAGGCAACGATGGAATCTTACCAAGTGCCGGGTAAATCAGCGCGAGAAACGCGGGGCGGGTCGCATCGGGTTCAAGTACGCCCATCATTGCCGTCAGATGTCCACCGGCCGAAAAGCCCATCATGCCAATTTTCTTGGGATCAAGGTGCCACACCGAAGCGTGCTCGCGAATGGTGCGAATCGCTGCGCGTGCATCCTCAACCGAGACACGCACGGTCGAGGTCGCTCCCTCTAAGGTATTGCTCGCGGTGATCTTGAGCGCCCCAGCAAAACCTGGCAAGCGGTACTTCAACACAATGCCCGCTATCCCCTTTTGTTGTAACCAGCGCGCAACGTGGTGACCTTCCTTATCGATCGCAAGCAATCCATATCCCCCGCCCGGTGCGATCAAAACCGCCTGGCCGGTAGCATTTCCGGCGGGCAGATAAACTGTCAGCGATGGCTCAACCACCGATTTCACCAGACGGTCCCGAACGCCATCCTTGCTGTGATCCTCGATCTCCTCCTTGCCGTCGCCAGGCTTTGCCGTCGCCAAAACAAGGGTCTCCGGCTCTGAAAGGATGTCATCGGTTTTCAGCGCGGCCTTGATTGCAGGCCATTTTGGATTCGGTCGCCCCTGCCGAATCACCAGATTTCCAACGCTGCTTTCGCATCCGGTGACAAACATGATCGACTGCTTGACACGTGCCAGCTGAGGGTGACGACCCACGATGGTTCTGCCGTCAATGGTGGCGGCGAACTCATCTCCGCGCCACTCCACCATGACATGGGTCCACGTTCCCAGGGCCATCGCTCGATTGAGCCGACCAAACGACGCCGCTTCGTCGGGCCCATCGCGATCGTTGTCGTCTTTCTGAAGTCCCCAGTTTTCCAGGTTCAGCGACAACGTCGTGACGTAGCCACGGTCGGCGGTGGTGCGAAGATTGAAATAGCGCCACTTCCGCCCCTCCCACGGAACATCATTGATGCGCACATCGAATTCAACAATGGCATCGGTGTACTCGAAACCGTATGACGCTGTCGCAGGATGGTTGTGACTGGCATTTTCCGCACCGCTGAACACCCCATCCTCCTGCCGCCAGGCCCCGGCACGTTCCTCAATATTGAAACGCCACCCCTTGTATCCGGATGCGAAATGACTGGTATCACCGGTCGCCAGCTTTAGCGGGCGCGCGAAGTTCTCCTTTGACAACACGCTACCCGGCGAATTCAGCACCGCACCGCCTGGGGGCGCTGCAAACGCGGGCACCACACCCGCGCCAAAAATCGTCCCGACAACAATCAACACTCTGGCAACGCTCCGAAACAACATGGGGACGTTCTACGTCCACCGCCTCGCCAGATCCACCTTGCGAGCGGCGCGCCTCACAGCTTGAACCAAATTTTACAGGCGGCGCTACAATCCTCGGGATATCGTCGCCAACGTTATACGGACGCGGACGTTCTCGGAGTCTGTGTCACCGTTGCGATCGAGTTTTCTCCCCAGTAGCCGTCGCTCACGGTTTCGACACAGGAGGGATCTTTGACCCACTTTTCGCCGTCAATCACGAACTTGTATTCGTAGGTTCCAGGCGCCACGGGAACATGGGTGCTCCAAAGCCCGTCGCGCAACGACATGGGGTCGGCGAGCTTGTCCCAATCATTGAAATCGCCAACGACGGCGACGCTGTTCGCCACCTTCTCGCTGCGATAGTGAAAGTTCGCACGTGTCCCCGGAACATAGGCCAGCACGCGATTTCGGCCCTGTTTCTTGCACTGGTAAAGCGCGGTATCCGCGGCCTCGATGAGCTGTTCGCGACTGGAGCTGTCGCGTGGAAAGGTGGCGATGCCAAGGCTCGCCGTCACGCGGTGAAACTCGCCATTGTCGAGTGCTATCATTGCCGTCTCGATCTTGCGGCGCACGCGCTCACCCAGTTCGAGCGCCATGCGCTTGGTGGTTTCTGGCAAGATAAACGCGAACTCCTCGCCTCCGTAACGAATCACAAGATCGGTTTCGCGGCTTTCGTTGACCAACATCTGAGCGACCTGCACAAGGGCGCGGTTTCCCGCTGGATGGCCGTGGGTGTCGTTGAACCGTTTGAAGTGATCGATGTCCAACATCAGCAATGAAAGCGATCTTCGATACCGCCGTGCACGTTGCACTTCTTCGTCGAAGCGTTTCTCGAAATAACGCAGGTTGTGCAACCGGGTCAGGGGATCGCGAAAGGCAAGGCTCTCCAGCTCGGCATAGGACAGGCGCGTGGATTCCGTCTTCACGTCGAAAGACGCCTGCAACAGCTCGGCAAGATCGAGCGCTGCGGTTTGTATCGACACGGGTCGACTGACCTTTGCGGATACCTCCTCGCGATGTCTTAGAAGCGTCTCCACCACCCTCCGAGCCACCCCCCCTTCTATTGATTGACCTCCCACCTCCCAGGCGAGCAACTGAAAATCGATCAAGTCGAAATTACCCGCCAACACCACATTTAGGCCCTGCCGTGGCTCTCCGCCAAAGGCGAGTGCCCTCAACAAACCCGTGCACTCCTGCGTCGCAATGGCCTTCAACCCCTTTCCCGTTTCGCGTGTCGCCAAAATGTCCCTGTTCCCAAACTTCCAGGCAGGCTATCATTATCAAGCGGAGGTTCCCATGAAGTACAGCGTCAAACATTGTGTACAGGCCCTTGGTGTACCGGCTCTTGTAATCGCATTGTCGTTCGCGTGCGGCGCAACCAGTGGCGACGAGGGCGGCGGAACCGGGACAGGTTCAACCGGAGCCAATGGTAAGGGTGGCGGGAACGGCTCCGGCACCAACGGTGGCGGGAACGGCT
>JAWXBF010000103.1:0-8754 GCA_034439895.1 Deltaproteobacteria bacterium | reverse complement strand
TTCGTGACGGTGATGATGCTCATCGGATTCGAACGACCCGACACAACATTTCTGCGGCCGTGTAGCGCGTGCCAGCCGGATCGTCTCGGGTCATGGTGCGCAAGTAGGTGTTGACGATGCGACCCGAACTGTCGCGCCGTCGTCGCGGGTCGTTCGGTGCGACCACGCTGCGCAGGTGTTTGCCTCCGCGGTATTCCCGAAAGCCGAGGCTCCCGCCAGGTCGAACGCTGTCCACCACGCCGGCATGGCTGCCGCACCCGGTGCCCGCCTCGGTCGTGTCGAAGAACAGGACGTCGCCTGTGCGTGCCTCGTGCGCCGGGATCATCGTCTGGGTGTCGACGGCATAGGCATAAACCGACTCAAGGGTGCCATCGGTCCCGAAATTTTGGCCGTTCGACTGAAGGGCACGCTCGACCATGTCGGCTCTTGGATCGGCCGGGGCGGCGGCTCGACTCGGCGGTACGCCGACGCCTTTGGCGCGGGTCGGAGCCTGGAAGGGCCACGGTGCCCGCGCCGCGCTGGCCGCGCAACCGGAGGCGAGCAAAACAGGCAACAGCGTGGCGAGGAGATTTCGGTGTGTGAATATCCGACTCATCCGCACAGAGTACTACATGTAGGTAGACTGTATAGTTTTTTCTCAGGTTTCTCGGAGCCCGATAGGTTTCCCGACGTCAATCGCAACCGATTCCGGCAAAGCACAACCTCTAGTCTATGGATTTGCGGTGCGCGCGTAGTTTTTCCATCCCCGGGCTTCACCGGTGGGGTTTTTCGGGCCTCTTCTTGGGCCTCTCGTTTCTCGCCGGCTGCTCGGGAGCGATGGTCGGTGACAAGGGAAAGGGCTCTGACGGCGGAGGCGCCGGAACCGGTGCGCAGGGCGGTGGCGGCGGCGATGTCCCGGCAGGGCCCCATTCGCTCGAACGCAACCTCGACAAGCCACTCGTGTGCGCCGATCCGGGTGCACTGAATGTTTCGGTATCACCCTTCTCGCGTTTGACCACCGGGCAATACATCCGATCGCTGCGCGATCTCGTTGCGCCTATAAAGCTCGACGACAACCTCGGACTGGATCTGCCTGCCGAAACGTCGGACAAGGCCGGCTTTCTCAATAACTGGGAATCACAGACAGTCGAAGCGAAGGTGGTCGAGCAATACGAACTCATCTCGCGCAACGTGGCCGCGAAAGTGGTCGCGGGCTTGAAGACCCTCGGCATCGCAGCGTGTGCAGCGCCGAAGGATGCAGTTGCAGAAACGGCATGTGGTGTTGCGTTTGTCGATGAGTTCGGTTCCCGAGCCTACCGCCGCCCGCTTTCCACCGAAGAACGACAGCGATTGCGAACGCTCTTTGATAGCTCGTACAAGAGCTGGGGTTTGTCGGACGCGATCTCCCTGCTCTCATCGGTGATCTTCAGTTCGCCGCAGTTTCTGTATCGGATTGAAGAAGGCGGCGACGATGGCGACGGTCGACTGAAGTTGACGGGCCACGAAATGGCAACACGGCTTTCCTACTTGATCTGGGGCACGACGCCGGACAAGGCCCTGATGGATAAGGCGGCTTCGGGCGCGCTCGACTCAGGTGAGGGTTTGCAGGAGGAAGCCTTGCGGATGCTGGGCGATCCACGGGCTTCCGCGGGGTTGTCCGACTTTTCGGGCCAGTGGCTGCGTTTTGCGAAGCTCGCCGTGGATCTTTCGGCTGGCAAAAAAGATCGCACGCGTTTTGCGGACTATTCCGACGCCGAAGCGACAGCCTCATTTTCCGGGCTCAGGCGCTTCGTCGAAGCGTCGCTGTTCGGCGACGAAGGGGGCATTCAAACCCTTCTTTCGAGCAACAAGGCCTGGGTCAATTCGGCAAGCGCAAGCCTGTACGGATCCGACGCGAAGGCGACGGGAACGGAACTCACCGAGATCATGCTCAATTCAGAACAGCGCCGCGGATTCCTCACGCAGGCCGCAGTGATGGCCGGCTTTGCACATGAAACGGTGCAAGCACCGGTGCAGCGTGGCGTTTTCGTGCTCGAACATCTGTTGTGCTCACCGCCACCGCCACCGCCGGCAAACGTCACACCAGCGCCGGTGGCCGAGCCGACCGACATAGAGACCACCCGTGAGAAATTCGTACGGGCACACGAGGGACAGTCTGCCTGTCGTTCGTGTCACGAGCGCATCGATGCGGTGGGTTTCACCTTCGAGAACTACAATGCCGTCGGCCGTTGGCAAACCACCGAGCCGATTGCGGGAGGCAAGACCTTACCGATCGATTCCTCCGGTGCGATCACCGACACCTTTGATGCCGACGGTACCTTCGACAATGCGGTTCAGTTGATAGACAAGCTCGTTCCAAGTGAGCAGGTCGCTCAGTGTTTTGTCACCAACTTCTACCAGTACGCTCTCGCGCGAGAACTGGTCGATGAAGACGGATGTTCCATCGCCGCTACCACCGATCAGGTGATCGACCACAAGGGTAGTTTTGCCAGCCTCTTGAAGGCAGCCGTCAAGAGCAATCAGTTTCGTTACCGGGTTCCCTTTGCGCAATAAGGATTTCGTCATGCAATTCAATCGACGCAAGTTTGCACAAACAATGGGTCTAGGCGGGGCCTCGCTTTTCTTGCCCAGCCTGCGATCGGCGCAGGCCGCATCGACGCCGCCCAAGCGCTTGCTCATTATCTATACGCAACACGGAACGCTGCCATGGCTGTGGCGGCCGACGGGTACGCCGGGCAACTATCAGCTGGGACCGCTGCTCGCGCCGCTTGAGTCCTATAAGAACGAGATCACCTTGCTCGATGGCGTTGATTTCAAGGGCCTAAAGGGTCCGGGCAGCAAGGACGATTTCGCCTGCGGCCACGCGCGCGGACAATCCAGCTCCCTCACCGCCAATATTCAGACGCAGGGGGCGACCGCAAAGGCTGGTGGTCCCTCGATCGACTATCACATCTCGGATGGGCTAAAGGCGCAAAATGGCGGCAAGCCAGTAACCGCAGTGCCTGTCGTGCAGGCGGCCATCGTCGAGCAGCGTCCGAACGTGATGACGTGGGGCCAGCCGTATCAGCCAGTCGCAGGCCAAACCGTATTACCGGAACGCGATGCCCTCACCGTGTTCAAGCGGTTGTTTCCGACCGGCATGGCCCCGGCAGCGATGCCCGGCATGCCCACGGTGGACAAGGCTGCTTTGCAGCGCAAGACCGCGCTTGACTACCTGGCCAATGAATTTAAGGTTGCCGAAAACAAGCTCGGTCGTGTCGAGCGCGTGAAGCTCGAACAGCACGCGAATCTCGTGACCGATCTCAAACAACGCATCGACTTGATGAGCACACCCGGAACCTCGGGTGGTGTCCTTGCCGAATGTAAGACGCCGACGGGTGTGAGGGCCAACAAGACCCAGAGCAACTACTACGATCCGTTGATTTGGGAAAACACACGCCCGACAGTGCCGTTGCTGATGCAGTCTGCTTTTGCGTGTGACATCACGCGCGTGTTTTCCATCCACGTTGAAGATCCACCCGGACGGCTTTACGGTGGAACCGCGGGTCTTGCCTCGCCGCACGATTTGGTGCATGCGGTGGATGTCGGAAAAAAAGACGGCAACCCCGCCGCTATCGTATCACAGTGCCGCGGCATGTACGGCGAGTTTGCCAAAATCGTGAAGCAGTGCCTTGACCTCTTGAGCGCGGTCAAGGAATCCGATGGCAACTCACTTTTGCACCACACATGCGTTCTGTGGTGTGGCGAACTCGCACAGCCCGGTCACTCGACCGGGAACTGCAAGTGGCTCACGGCGGGCCGACTTGGCGGATACCTCAAGCCCGGGCAGTGGCTGAACTATGGTGACGACGGGATTCGTTTTGCCGACGGCGATCGGGGTGACGCGGTGCCGTCCAACGGCGACGTGTTCACGACCATTGCCAACGGCATGGGCGTTCCCACCACCGCTTTTGGCGTGAACACCAAGGGCGAAATCGCCGCGATGAAGGCGTAGCGCCGCTCTATCGATCGCTGATTCACGGTGTTTTGAATACGCGAAACATCCAAATCAGCGAAGGAATGAGCAGGATGGCACCGACGCCCACGCCTAAAGCGATGAGTCGCAGCGTGGCGACAGGTGCTGCCGTTGTTGCCAACAGCAGATCGGGGGCAATCACATATGGATACTGGGCGTAACCCCACCCTGCAACAATCGTGACCACTTGCAACACAGCCAGTCCACGGGCAATACGATAGCGTCGCCGAAACACCGCGAACAGCGTCGCCAGGGCCACCGCAGCGACCCCTGTCTGCAACATCAAAGCGGTGCCCTGCCAGCCGAACAAACGGCGTGCGAACACCGGATTGGCGAATTCGGCAGTAAAACGTACTGCGAAAGATAGCGCACCCAAAACAAGACCAGAAACCAATGCGCGTCTGCGAAAATCGTCTTGCAATTCCGGTTTGTCGTTCGCCTCGATACACAGATAGACCGCCGCAACAAATCCAAACGCCGTCATCACAAAGACCCCAACGGTGACCGGAAACCAACCCAGCCATGCCGACACGGAAGTCCGGACACGGTCGGCGGCATCGACTCGGATCGAACCGCTGCTGATCGCCGCCAAAGCGGTGCCCAGAAAAAACGGGGTCAACACGCTGGCTCCGCCAAACGTACGACCCCATCGTTGTCGATCGGCAACGGATCCGTGTCCGTACTGCCGAAATACAAATCCTGCGCCGCGCAGAACAATGCCCAAAAGCACCAAAGACAGAGGGGCGTACAGGGCAATGCCAATCGTGGCAAACGCATTCGGAAACGCTGAAAACAGCAGCACCACGACAAAGATCAACCAAACGTGGTTCGTTTCCCAAATGGGTGCAATGGCCTTTTCGATCACGTCCCGTTGATCTTGTTTGCGGGGGCCAGCGGCCAGGCGATCCCAAATGCCGGCCCCAAAATCGGCGCCACCGGTGACGGCGTAAATTGCGAGGGCCAAAAGCGCAATACCGGCAACAAGTTCAGCCCAACCCAGATTCACGCCCGCCCCTCGGGCAAATTCGGCGTGAACGTTGCCCGAATATGACGTCGCAACACGGCGACCACGGTAGCCGCCAACACAAGGTAAATCAGTGCAAAAATACCCAAGCGAATGCCCAAACCCGGTGAAGGCGTTGCCATGTCGGCGGTTCGCAACACACCATAGACCACCCAGGGTTGCCGGCCCACCTCGGTCACGATCCAACCGGTTTGCAGTGCGACAAATCCGAGAGGCGACATGAGCACCGTGGCCCACAGGATCCGGCGATCGCCCCAGGGCGGACGTCGTCGAAAATGCCGCCACGCCATCCCAGCCGCGAACAGTGCCAACAAGGTACCGATGGACACCATGATCAAGAATGCGGGCCGAACCAAGGAGGGCGGGCGATCGGCGGGTGCAAATGCGTCCAGGCCTTGCACACGCGCATCGGGATCGTTGAACGCCATAACGGACAACGCGCCCGGGATCTCAAACGGCCCCACGGTCAATGGTGCACGCGTCTGTGTGTGTTGCAATTGTTCGAGCGCTGCCAATTTGGCGGGCTGGTGTTCTGCAATCCGCTGACCCGCCAAGTGTCCAACCAACGGTTGAAGCAGACATGCCGGCAACGCTACCCACAGGGCGATGCTCAGCGCCCGCTGGTGAAAGTGGGGCGCTCGACCCAAAAGCAAAGCCCACGCGTGAATGCCCGCAACGGCAAGCCCGGTGGCTGCATACGCCGCAAGACTGCCGTGTACGATTTCGTGAAACGCGAATGGCGTTTGAAACGCACCCAGAGGGTCGATGTTCAGCAGCTTGCCATCGGCAAACGTGAATCCGCGCGGGGCATTCATCCATGCGTTGACAAACGTCACAAAAACCGCCGAGGCCAAGCCACTCAGCGCCACCATAATGCCGCTGAATAAATGTTGTTTCGGAGTAATACGATTCCATCCGTAGAGGTAGATTCCAAGAAAAATCGCTTCGATGAAAAACGCGAACCCTTCCAGCGAGAAGGGGAAGCCGATGATGGGACCCGCCAGACGCATGAACCCTGGAAACAGCAATCCCAGCTCGAACGACAACACGGTTCCAGAGACAGCGCCAATCGCAAACAGCACCGCGGTGCCTTTGGCCCAACGGTGTGCAAGATCCAAGTCGGTCTTGTCGCCGGTACGCAACCAACGGGCTTCGGCAATCACCATCAACACCGGCATGGCAATGCCTACGGACGCGAACACAATATGAAAGGACAGGGACAACGCCATCTGCGCGCGCGCAATGAGGGCTGGGTCCGAAAAGGCGTCCACGGGAACCCAGCATGGATCAACTTTTACCTATCGCAAGCACCGCTTACCGATGCAGCGGCGGGATCCTGCGCGAGTGCTTCGCCGACGAACTTCATCCCGCAGTTCGCGCACGCCGCGAACCTTCTGCGAGTTCAATACCGCAGACTGTGCAGCGCATGAGTTCTCAATCAACAGCCGTGAATCGAACCGGGTATTTCACCTTCAAATTCGTCTGGGTTCGATCGGCGGGCCCGAAGCGCGACAAATGTGTCGTGACGCCGTCGCGGATCGCGACCCGCTAGCGGGTATGATTCCTTTGATTACGGGTAATTTCCGACACGGCGCGAACCTTGCAAAGCTGCGGCACCATGACACGCCAAAACTTCGCATGCGCATCTGCGCTGGTCGCATCGTTGACAGCAACCGCCACGAATATTCCGGTCGTAAACGCCTGCGGTGGGTTCTTTTGCAGCCAGGTCCCGGTCGTCCAGAACGGCGAACAAATCGTCTTCGCCGTTGACGACAACCACGTGACCGCCCACATTCGCATCTTCTACACGGGCGACGCGAAAAAGTTCGCCTGGGTGGTGCCCGTGCCGAGCGTGCCAAAAATCAGCGTCGGGACCGAGGCCTTGTTTTCGCAACTCGCGTTTGCAACCGAGCCGCAGTTTCGAGTCCAATGGTCGGAGCGGGTGAATGCATGTTTCCCTCAGAATTCTTCTGTCGATGGGGGTAGCTTTGCAAGTGGTGGTACATCCGGTTCGGTTCCGACATCCTCTGTAAACGTCTTGCTTGAGCAAGACGTCGGTCCGTATGACGCCAAGGTAATCGAATCCTCCGACGCGCAGGCGCTGATCACGTGGCTCAACGACAACGGCTACGACCAACCGCCGAGCGCGCTGCCCCTCATCCGCCACTACGTGGATCGCAAGATGAAGTTCCTCGCAATCAAGTTGCAAAAAGACGCCAGTGTCGGCGACATCACGCCGCTTGTTCTCGATATGGACGAGCCCGATCCCTGTGTTCCGCTTGTGCTTACGCGGGTCGCCGCGACGTCCGATATGCCGATATCCGTCTACGTACTTGGTAAAAGTCGCGCGGTTCCCAAAAATTGGTTTCACGTCGAGGTCAATCCACGCAAGATCGACTGGCTCCGCGGTGGGCTCAACTACAACGCGCTCGCCACCCTCGCCATCAACGAGGCCGCGGGACACGGCTTTGTCACCGAGTTTGCGGGCCCGACGCCGGCATTGCCCGGTCTGGGCGTTTCCGTCGATCTCGTACCCCTGCGTGCGACCAAAGATCCTGTTACCGCGATCGAGATCGCAACCCGTTCCATACCGCGAACGTCATCGGGATTGTTGCTGGACTTGCTGCGCAAATACGTACCACTGCCGCAAAAATTGCGCGACGAGGGCGTATCGGAAACACAGTTTTATAATGCGCCACGCAACTTCGCGGCTGCACTTGCAGGAGTCCAGGTCGATGGCGCCGCGTTCGCGGACGCGATTTTGGAACGAATCATCAAGCCGGCGCAAGACGCAAGCGCGATGCTCGCCAAACACCCCTACCTGACCCGCCTGTATTCAACCGTGTCACCCGATGAAATGACCCGCGATCCACTGTTTTCCCTGCGTGCAGACCTTCCCGTTGTCAGCAACATTCATGTTGCAAAAGGCGATGGGAATTGTGTCGATGGCAAGTTGCAAGACGCAAGGCTGACCTTGCCTTCGGGTGAAGAGCTCGGCTTTTCCACTGCCTTTTCGATCTACAATCCTCCAGTCTGGACAGGTGGCGTACGCGAAAACAGCGCCGAACACATCGCCTTTGTCGCCCCGGGACAACCACCCGTATTCTTGAGTGCCTTGCAGGCGAGCACGGGCGACGGACTGTTGCAGGCACTCGAAGCCGAAAATTTGCGCGCCTCGGATTTTGGACCAGCGGCGGCGGACGGTGAAGCCGATCCCCGCCCAAATTCACCGAGCAATCTTAGTGCTACGAATCCACCCGGATGGAACCCAGGAACGCGCTCGCCCGTCATGGTTGATGATCCCGGTGCGACCGGCGGCGATGCCGGCGGTAGTCCCGCCAGGGCCAACGCTGGCGATGGAAACGGTTGTGCTTGCGCGCTTGGGCAGGAAACAGAAGATTCGTTTTCATGGCCCGGCCTGCTTGTGGGCGTCGTGGCGTTCGGGATGCTGCGCCGCCGTGCTCGCAATCGCCCCGTTGCCGCGAACCCAGACCGTTTGTAACGTCGATCTCGGTCTCGGCGCGCGTGAGAACGAGGCGCTTATCGTCTCCCCTTGTCCTGCGTGGACCCGAAGCAGCGTCGGTTAAAATGGCGCGAAGATTGAAATCAGTTGCGACCCCAATCCAGTGTACTTTAACGCAAATGGGGATTCGATCATGACTAGAGAATGGCGATATGGGATGGGCGTGTGGGGGATGCTTGCGGTGGGGATTGGGTGCGGAGGGTCCGGTGGTTC
>JAWXBF010000102.1:0-3349 GCA_034439895.1 Deltaproteobacteria bacterium | reverse complement strand
CACTTTTCGATCCACGAGATCCGTCGATGGCTGTCGCGTCGAAAGGGTAGTGGGTTCAGCACTGCACAATTGTCGCGTTGGGTGAGCGCTCGAACGATTGATTTCTGGCGATCGGTGTCGCCCGTAGTGCGACCCGTCTCCACACTGCCGGTCGAGGTGAGACAATTGCTCCATAGAACCGATCTGGAGTCTTTCGATTGGAATCAACGACCCGATCGCTATCCGGTGGTGGCGATGATCCTCGCCCGCTGGTCTGCTCCCTCGCTTCGATGGCTGGCCGGTGAGATTTCGTCGTCTGAGATCCGCGATCTTCTGGTCTGGGGTGCGGGGAGTGGACTTGCCGAACCGGAACGCGCGCGGGTGAGGCGTGAATTCGGACTGTCGGTGACTGAAATTCCGGCGCGGCCGTACCTCGGGTTGAGGTTCTGATGCCGAAGATTTACGAGCATACCTTCGATGCGGAAAAACGAGCCGTTGCAGAGCGGCAGCTTCCGATGGTCCGAGCAGACGAGTTCTACATGGCGGGTGGATCCGCCTTGGCACTCAGGCTTGGTCATCGGACGTCCCACGATATTGATCGGTTCTCTCCAAAGGCCTTCGATGCGAAACGATTGGTCGAAACACTGTCCGAGTTGAAGGGAAAGCCTACGCGGGTGGAAATCAATGGGCCTCATACGGTTCGAGCGTATTACGGCAACCTCGAAACCAGCTTTATTCGTTACACACAGATCCCAGCGGAAACCGAGATGGTGAGTTGTACCTCGTCACTGTCGCTTCCCGTCGGTAAGATGAAGCTGCTGTCAGGGATGAAAGCTGGAGCCGTTTTTCACCGAGGCCAAAAAAAGGACTTTGTCGATGTTTACAGCATCAGCAGGCAACCGGGATGGTCTGTCGCACGATTCATCGAAAACGCCGCTGAAAAACTTCCCATTCCTCCGTCAGAAATGGCCAGAGCGCTACTCTACTTCCGAGACGCGGAACAAACTGCGATGCCCGAAAATTGCTCGGTGACGTGGAACGCGGTCAAGACACACGTCGAGCGCGGGGTTCGGGATTGGGAACGGTCGCTGGGGAAAAATCTGGAGCGGTGATTTTCCCCATGTGGGTAATCGCGATCAAGTCTACTGTCGCGGCCCCGGCACATCCGATTCGAGAAGATTCGGACCATCCACGGTGTCTCGGACAGCCGCGCCGAACCCCTTGCCCGTCGCAAAATGCTCTGGGGGCGATAATCCCGTGTCAGACCCCGGCGCTACCGTCTGTCTCGCTCCCAATGACCTCGGACACTGTCGGCACCATCATCGGCCTCACGCTCGTCGTGGGTGCGGTGGCGGTCGCGTCGTTCATGGTCTTGTGCTTGGTTTGCGCAGGGACGCTGGCGTTGGTGATTCCGATTCGTGTTGCGCGGTGGGCTTTTCGGTTGGTTCGGACGGAGTTGGATGCAGCGACTGCCGATCCCGTCGGGAACACCGATTTCCGCCGCACAGAGGGTGCGGCGGAAGAAGAAGATTAGCGAGACCAGAAAACGTGACACTTGCCATCGAGATCAACCGTGAAGATGTCGCCCGACAATTCAGCGTCTCGGCCGAACGATTCGTATTCCTCCCGAAGTCTTTCCGCTCACTCGACCGCGAGACCCGCCTTCTCTTTTGGCGGCAAAACCCAACCTTCGATACCGTCATCGGCTCAATCCGGCAGGGCGATATTGGCACCGTTCGCGGCAAGGTTTGGGGCGAAGAACAATACGATGTGGCGTTGACGGATGGTACGCAGGTTCGGGTACCCGGAGCCGACCTTGCTGCGATCGAAAAGCGGGAATCGCTACACGAACCGGATGCCGAATGCTGCGACGCTCCTAGCTTAGGGTCTGTATGATCGTTTTTCACACGGGTGGAGACGCGAATTCGGACTGTCGGTGGCTGAAATTCCGGCGCGGCCGTACCTCGGGTTGGGGTTCTGAGATGCGGGGGAGGCGATGAACACCTGGCTTGCTCGAACTCTGTAAGGTTTACCCGAGCGCGTGCACTAACTGTTGAGTTGCCGCCGGTCACCGATCCAGGCGGTCTAGCTAGATAGAGGCGATGCGTTTTGCACTTTCACCCTTGGAGCCACGGTTTCACGCAACGCCAAGAAAACGTTGCCGAACGTATCTCGCACCAATTTTCAGAAATGACGCGTTCCGACTCGATCGTCAGGCCTCCGTACGATTCTTTTTCACAAACGAAATCTGCCCTCTCTACCTCTATAGATGCTCGCTCGTTCCGATCCCGCCCCCCGCATTGAGAGAAACAAATAACGCATAACATCACACGACGAATCTCCGCATTGCTGTTTGCTACCGCGCTGGCATCTTGTGGGCCGCCCGACGATCCGGTTGAGCGAACGACGTTTGCGCTGCTAACCGACCCGTCTTTGGTGAAGCCAGTGCTGGAGTGCGTCACACAACAAGACGCGACCCACTACACGGCGTTTTTCGGCTACAGCAACACGGTGGCCGAAACGGTCAGCGTTCCCGTTGGTGCCAACAACAAGTTCACGCCGAGTCCGCAAGACCGCGGCCAACCGATCGTGTTCCAACCGGGCCGCCGAGTGTCGGTTTTCTCGGTGCCATTCAATGGCAGTAATTTGGTTTGGAAGTTGGGGCCAAGAACGTCGACCGCATCGAGCGGGAGCAAGCGGTGTGTGACGAATCTAGCCCCGGTGGTCACGGGGTCGGCGTCGCCAGAACCGGCGTCGGTCGGTCAAACCGTGGATCTTACTGCAATTGCGACCGACGATGGCGTTCCGTCGGCGGTTCTGTCGTACCAGTGGTCGTTGGTCATCGGACCCTCTACGCCCTCGATCGGTAACGCAACCCAATCGGTGGCAAATGTCGTTTTTACGGTTCCAGGAAGCTACGTGGTTCGTGTCACTGTAAGCGATTCTCTGCTGAGCGCCTTTGCTGATGTCCCTGTGGAAATCACGGGCTTCGTCTGCGGGCCACCGTCGGACTGGGATGACGGGAATCCGTGTACGGTGGATGCGTGTAGCGCGGCGATTGGTGTTACGCATGCAGTTTCTTCCGATGGGACGGAATGTTCCGACGGCAATCTTTGCAACGGAACGGAACTGTGTTCAGCGGGAGCATGCACGGCCGGGACAGCGTTGGTGGTCGATGACGGCAATGTTTGTACGGTGGACACTTGCAGCCCGCTGACCGGTGTTGTGCATGCCGCGGTTGATGAAGGTACCGTATGTGACGATGGCGATCTTTGCGATGGCGTTGCGACTTGCAACGGCGCGGGCGAGTGCGCCGCAGGGGTGCCTCCAATCGTCGACGATGGAAACAGTTGCACATTCGATCTCTGTG
>JAWXBF010000101.1:0-27475 GCA_034439895.1 Deltaproteobacteria bacterium | reverse complement strand
TATTAATAGTGCCGCCAGTGCCAACGCTGCCGCCGGTGCCAACGCTACCGACGCTGCCGCCAGTGCCAACGCTGCCGCCGGTGCCAACGCTACCGCCGCCGCCGCCGGTGCCAACGTTACCGCCAGCAGTACCCACGTTACCGCCAGTACCCACGCTGCCGCCAGTGCCGACGTTACCGCCTGTAGTACCCACGTTACCGCCAGTACCCACATTACCGCCAGTGCCGACGTTACCGCCTGTAGTACCGAGGTTGCCGCCGGTACTCACGTTGCCGCCCGTAGCCACGCTGCCGCCGGTACCGATGCTACCGCTTGTGCCTCCGTTGGCTTCCGTTTCGCCGGTTTTAGAGCTTGCTCCGCATCCGGCGAAGGCCAGACATAATGTTAGTGCCAACTTTGTGTGGACGGGAATATGGCCGGAAAGTCGATGCATCATGAAATGCTGTCAATGCAGAATCTGTGCCGTGGCTTTCATGAATTGATCCACGCGTTGGCACGAATCTTGATGCAACAACCTCCAAATGATTGCACACGGTTCGGCGCCCGCGGATGAACTTCAAATTGCCGACGAGCGGCTAATGACAGAAATGAGCAAGGTCAATGCACACCTTGTTGATCTCTTGGCTGCGGCGAACAACGCCAATCGCATGAAGAACCAGTTCCTGGCCATGTTGTCACACGAGTTGCGGGCGCCTCTATCCAGCATATTGATGCAGGCACAGCTTTTGCGCCGCGGAAACATGGACGAGGCCGCCACGGCGCGCGCCAATGAAGCCCTGGAACGGGGCGCCAAAGCACAAGTGCAACTCCTCGAAGACCTTGTTGATGTCTCGCGAATGATGACGGGAGATCTGGTTTTGACGTACGAGCCGACCCATCTTTGTGCAACCGTCAGGATGGCGATCGAGGCGATCGATACGGCGGCGGCAAGGAAAGCGATCGCGTTCAACGTGGCGATCGACGAATCCATCGATCGGGTTTCCGGCGATCCGAAACGGCTTTTGCAGGTGGTGTCGAACTTGTTGGAGAACGCCATCAAGTTCACACCGAAGGGTGGGCAAATAACCGTATCACTTGAGGCGGGTCAGGGCTTCGCCCGCTTGACTGTAGCCGACACGGGGATTGGGATCGATCCAGCATATTTGCCGCACGTTTTCAATCGCTTCGCGCAGAACGAACAGACTGGCGAACGGATTCATTGGGGCCTTGGCCTTGGGTTGGAGATCGTACGCCACCTGGTCGAACGGCACGGTGGAACCATCCACGCGGACAGCGCTGGCAAGGGCAAGGGATCTACCTTCACCGTCAGTCTCCCGCTGATGAACGGCAGGATCTCATGATCTGCCGCGATCGAATTGCCGGTGCCGGCGCAGCCTACGGCCGCCGCCAACGCGGAATGACGGTATTGCCGAGTGGCAACCGGCTTCCTCGATTTAGGAAGAATTTTTCTCCTGCACACATTTCTGGAGTTTGGACTGTTCCCCGGTTTGGAACGCCGCTTGCACAGAGACGCGGTCGTCATGCTTGAGATCTTACTGGTCGACCATAATTCGGAATGCCGCCTGCCTTCCCGCGACGCTTTGCGGAAAGCGGGTCACAACGTGACGGCCGCCTGCAACGGCGCTGAAGCAGCCGCGATGATCTCTTCGCAATTGTTCGACGTCATGATCTGCGACATACGCTTGCCCAAGATCGACGGTCTGACTTTGTTTCGCCGGGTGAAGCTGGAATCGCCCAGCACGGAAGTGATACTTACCGCGGACCACCCTGAGGTTTCAGAGGCCGTGGCTGCCTTGAAGGAAGGCGCGACCGACTATTTAACCAAGCCTTTCGACTTCGACGAGCTCACGCTGCAGGTGGACCGGATCGAGAAACAGCGATCGATGCGCAGGGATCTAAATCGCGCACGTGCCGAGTTGTCGTCCACGTCCACTTCGAGTTGCGCCATCGTCGGCCGATCGCCGCCCATCTTGCGTCTCATGCGCCTCATCGACACCATCGCGCAAAGTAACGCCCCGGTACTCATCACCGGGGAGAGCGGCACCGGAAAGGAACTTGTTGCCCGCGCATTGCACGAGCGGAGCCCGCGTCGAGCCAAGCCGTTCGTAGCCGTGAACTGTGCGGCATACCCTGCTGCACTCCTGGAAGCAGAGTTGTTTGGTCACGAGCGCGGCGCGTTCACAGGCGCGGTGAAGCGCCGCGAAGGGCGGTTTAGAGCCGCCGAGGGGGGCACCCTCATGTTGGATGAAATCGCGGAGATCCCTGCGGCGGCGCAGGCCAAGTTGCTGCGGGTGTTGCAGGAAGGAACAATCGAGCCGCTCGGCACAAACGAGTCGGTGAAGGTCAATGTCCGGATCATTTCGGCGACCCATCGCAACCTCAGCGAGCGAATCACGGACGGACGATTCCGGGAGGACTTGTTCTATCGCCTTGACGTTCTCGAGATTGAAATCCCGCCGTTGCGCGACCGCCGCGGGGATCTGCCGTTTCTCTTGCACCACTTCCTACAAAAGTACAGTCCGCCGGGAAGCCCTCCGCCGACGGTTTCGCCGCGCGCCTGGGCGATCCTGTCTCGCTATCCATTCCCGGGAAACGTACGCGAGTTTTCGCACGCGATCGAACACGCCGTGGTGTTGGCCGCGGGCGATGAGATCCGGCCCGAACATTTGCCGAGCGATCTGCAACACACGGGAACGGAAAGCGGCGACCGGGAGGCGGAGGAAAGCTCAGTTGCCGTTGCCGAGCCGGTTCGCAATTTGGACACAGCGATGAAGGCGTTCGAGCGCGAGTACCTCCTTCGCGCGCTTGAGCACGTGGGTGGCAGTCGGACCGCGGCAGCCGAGTTCCTGGGCCGATCGCGCAAAAACCTGTGGCAGAAGCTGCGTGAACACCAAATTGTCGACGTCGACAAAACCAGTCCCAATCCCTGCTGAGGCGTCCATGAGAATTTCCAAGAGGACTACGATTTGGCTGTGTGTCGGAGCGTTTATCATCGCACCGGACACGATGGCACGCGCCGGGGACGCGCCTTCCCGTTCATCGGCTGGTGGCGTTGTCGAGCTCGATCAACGGGCCCACATCATGTCTCTCGAGTTCAAAGAGGCAGCGATTCCGACGAACGCAGAGCGGGTGGTCAGCGCGCAAGTGTTGCAAAACCTTGGAGACCACACCGGCGCGATCACCCTTTTGCTCGACGTTCTCGACAGCGATGCGGCGGCACGCGAGGCAGAGGACGCGATGTTTCTCCTGGGAGATTCGTTTTACGCGCTCCATGACTATCAATCCTCACGGCACTACTTTGAAAATGCGCTTGAACCTTTTATCCCGAGCGAACGCGCCCAGTTGGCGCTGGTCCGGCTCATCGACATTGCGTTGGCTACGGAAAACTTCGACCACGTCCCTGACTATTTCGCCAAGCTCGCGCAGCTTCCATCGACGCTTGTGGCTCCGGCGGTGCCGTATGCCAAGGCGAAGTATCTATTTTTCCGCGAACAGCTTGCTGAAGCGGAAGCTTCCTTCGCGGCCATCGGACCGGCGTCTCCGTATTACTTCCAAGCGCGTTACTTCATCGCCACCATCGCCTTGAAGAAAGGCGACCTTGTAGGGGCATTGTCTGGTTTCACCGCCATCGTCCAACTCGAAAAACCGGCCGCGACGGCGCTAGAAGTAGAAATCCAAGATCTGGCCCGGCTGGCTGCGGGCCGGATTTTTTACAAAAGCGGGAAGCTGCAGCCGGCCATTCGTTCTTACGAATCGATTTCGCGGCCGTCCAAACACTTTTCGGATGCTCAGTTTGAGGTCGGCTGGATTCACATCGAAACCGGCGATCTCGTACGGGCTGTCGAAAATTTCGAGAATCTCTTGCGACCCGGCGCCCTCCGGAACGATGCGCCCGAAATTGGGGTTCTCCTGGGCGATCTCAAGTTGCGCGTGGGACGGTTGCGTCTGGCGGGCGAGGACTTCGCCAGAATCCGAAACACATTTGAGCCGATGTACGAAGCCGCGAAAAAATTGGAAACGGGTACCCTTTCGCAACTTGAAGCCTCCGGACAGATTCCACCGATGATTGCCGAATGGATACGCGCGGATCCTGAAATGGCGCGCATGATCGAGGTGGAATCGAGTGTCGCCGACATCCGGACGGCGCTGGCGGCTACCGCCGATACGTTGGCGGTTCTTGAGGACGCCATGATCCGGCAGAACAAGGTGACACTGTTCGCGAACTTGGCCGATGTACGCGACGGCTCGGCCGATCTTTTGCGCCGGCTAGTGCCGATCCGCGCAACGTTCGATCAGGGTCCCGAGATCCTGTCCCGGGCCGATGCGGTCGAGTCGCAGTTGCTGGCGCTAGACGGACGCGTCGACCGCGAGGCGGACAAACAGCTGGATATTCTGAAGGCGCAGATTGCTGGCGAAAGGGCGAGGTCAGAAGCGCTAGAGGACGATCTCGAGGCGATGGTCACCGAGGCGGATGACTTGGGCCGTTCCTTGTTGGCGCAAGCCCTATCGCGGGTGACAAGCCGCCTCTACGAACTCGTGGTGCGCTCCGACGTTGGGTTGATGGATGTTGCGTGGGCCCGCAAAGCAGAGAGCTCACGAATGCTGCAGAGACTCCAAGCCGAACGCATTCTTGAAGAGACAAACCTCGAAAAGAAAATATTTGGGCAGGTCGTCAAGCTTGCCCCGAAACCTGCGCGCGATTTGTACGCCAACCCATCCCGTGAAGAATCCGTAACCGAACTTCCCAAACGACAATAAACCAATAACGACCCGATCAAGGAGAATCCAAATGAAACGACTCACAACAAAAACGTTCGCCGCAACCATGGCCTTTGCCGCCGCCGCCGGGCTTTCGGCGCCCACGTTTGCACTGGCGAAACCAGCGTCCGCTGACAAGTCTGCGGCACGGGCTTCGGACAGCGACGAGCAAAAGCTCCTCAAAGAGCACATCCGGTTGCGCGACCACATCACGAAGCGCGTGAAATACCCCGCAAGCAAACAAGAGGTGGTTTCGGCTTGCAAGGGCAAGCGTGAGATCAAGGCTTCCGACGCAAAGTGGGTCGAGGAGACGCTGCCGGACCGAACCTACAACTCGCCCGTCGATGTAGAGGAAGCGCTGGGATGGGAGACGACGACCAAAGCGGAGAAATAGCGGCTGGACAGCAGGCACGCCTCCCCCGGGGCAAGGTGCTGGTGACTAGGCGCGGGTGTCAGTTTGGATGCCCGTGCCTTTTTGTTTAGCCAAACACGATGCTTAAAATCCTTGTAGTCGAAGACGAAGACGACATTCGAGACTTGGTCTCGAACCTCCTTGCGGCGGCGGGTCACGACGTCACGCGCGCCGAGAACGGCGGACAGGCGCTCGAGCTGACAGAGGCGAAAACCTTCGACATCGTCTTCTCGGATATTCGTTTGCCACTGGCCGACGGCCTTACCGTGTTCAATGCGGTAAAGGAACGTGCCCCCGACACGGACGTTGTCCTCATGACGACGTATGCAACCGTGGTCGACGCGGTCAAAGCAGCAAAAGCGGGCGCGCGCGACTACCTGGTAAAACCGATCGATCTGGACGAGCTGTTGATCCTGGTCGAGCGGATCACGAAAGAACGTCAACTGAGGCACGACCTTGAAAAAGCGCGTGCCGAACTCGAGCAACTGGCCAAGGTGCCGGTCATTGTTGGACGCTCGCCGCAAATGGTCGCTGCCCTTTCGCGCATGGGAACCATTGCGCAAAGCCACGCATCCGTGCTGATCAACGGCGAGAGTGGAACCGGTAAAGAGCTGACTGCACGCGCGATTCACGATCGGAGTCCCCGGAGCGGAAAGCCCTTCGTGGTCGTCAACTGCGCGGCGCTCCCGGAAGGTCTGATCGAGGCCGAGCTCTTCGGCAGCGAACGTGGCGCATTCACCAATGCCGAGCAGCGGCGCACAGGACGTTTTGAGGCCGCGGACGGAGGCACGCTGTTTTTCGACGAGGTCGCAGAGTTGCCGATGTCCGCTCAGGCCAAGCTACTCCGGGTTTTGCAAGAGGGCACCTTCGAGCCGATCGGATCTGACAAGTCTATCTCCGTCGACGTTCGCGTGGTTTCGGCAACGCACCGGAATTTGAAAGAGCGCATCGTGCAGGGATTGTTCCGGGAAGACCTCTATTACCGGCTCAAGGTTCTCGATCTCTTGTTGCCCCCGCTCCGGGAGCGCCAGGGCGAACTGCCTTTCTTGTTTCAGTATTTTCTCCGGAAGTTTGCTGTGCCTGTCCGTCCCCTGCCCAAGATCACGCAACAAGCGTGGGCGGCCATTTCCGAATACCCGTTCCCGGGAAACGTGCGCGAGCTGTCGCACGTGGTTGAGCGCGCCGTTGTCCTGGCGGAGTCCGACGAGATCGATCTGCAGCACCTACCGGCGGCGTTCAATAGAAGCGAAGCAAAAAGAGCGGAACCGCTGCCCCTCGGTACGTTGACCGAGGCGCTAAACCAATTTGAAAAGACCTGCATCAATCGCAGCCTCATTGAATCGGGGGGGAACCGGGCCCGAGCAGCCGAGCAGCTCGGCATCTCGCGAAAGACCCTTTGGGAAAAGATCCGGGCGCACGGCCTCACGTCTCTTTCTCAGGTTGATTGAGTCCGGCCCGCGCGTTGGCGCAAACGATCCATCCCGGCCCCGCCCGCCTTCACTGAACGTGTCGGTTCCCCCACAGATCCCGCCCAAAGGCGCCGTGGCGGTTGTGGGGGTTGGCACGTTAATTGAAGTACTCCCCTGTGTGCGCGACCTAAAGATCGAAACTTTTACCACTCCGCGAAACGAGGCAAACGATTTGCCCGTCGTTAGTCCAAACTTGCGTCGGA
Organism: Deltaproteobacteria bacterium; assembly: GCA_034439895.1. GTDB lineage: Bacteria > Myxococcota_A > Polyangia > Fen-1088 > Fen-1088 > JAWXBF01. The sequence continues at coordinate 20,633 of JAWXBF010000101.1, read as the reverse complement.
TCCTCATCGTCGATGACGATTTTGACGAGGTAGAGGCGCTGAGTGTAGCACTAACGCCGAGCTACGAAGTATCGGTCGCCTATTCAGGAGACGATGGCCTCGCACAGGTGTCCCACATGCCGCCCGATCTCATCCTCCTGGATGTTTGCCTTCCGGGTCTAAACGGATTCGATGTCATCGACGAGCTGGCGAACAATCCTCGTACCGCCACCGTCCCGATCTTGCTCCTGTCCGGAACCCACGATCTCGCAACACAAGTTCGGGGCCGTCATCCTGTCTGTGCGCTGGATTTCCTTGGCAAGCCGTACGATCTCGACGAGCTTCTGTCACGCATCGAGAATTGCCTTTGGCGGAGCGATCTTTCGGCACGGCAGCGGCGCACCGCCTGCGTCGACGAACTCACCGGTGTGGGCAACATGCGATTGTTCAACGAGCGGCTGGCGACGGAGGAATCGCGCATGGAACGCCACCTGACACCTCTTTGCATTGTGATGGCGGACGTGGATGGCCTCAAAGGGATCAACGATCATCACGGGCACGCGGTAGGAAGCGCGGTGTTGAACGCGATCGGTGGGGTGCTGATGAAGGCAGTTCGCGACATCGATGTGGCGGCACGGTACGGCGGTGACGAATTCGTCGTCATGCTTCCCCACACCGATCTCGCCGCCGGCGAAGCGTTTTGCCAGCGGTTGTTGGATCAGATCCGCCAGTTGCGTCCACATGATCTGCCGATCTCGATCAGCATCGGTGTCGCCGCGACGACACCGGGCAGCGGAGAACCGGTCGAATCTCTATTCGAACGTGCGGACGCTGCCGCCTACCGCGCCAAGAAGTCGGGTGGCAACCTCTTCTGTAGTTCCGATTCGAAAACCTGGGTGCACTAGAAGTGAAAGGAAACATTTTCATGATCAATGCAGAAGCTAAAGAATCCAAGGCATACAACTATCGATTTACAACGGCGGAATTGGCCTGGACCGGCCGCAGGCAGCGCCGATCCTTTGGCGGACTCGTCGCCGGCGCAGCGGTGCTGGCCTCAATTATCTACGTGACGGGTTGGCAGCGGCAGATGAACGATGCCGAGTTCATCCTGTGCACAGGCCTAACGATACCGACAGGTTCGTCATTCCTGCAATCGGTAAAAGGCCGCGTCTGTCCATTCCCCGCGACCATCCTTATAAATTCGTCTATCGTGACACATTTGCCAATCGTGACACCTTTGCCAATTGTGACAATTTTGCCCCTGCCTGGTCGCTGATCGGGTGGCCACAGTGCTTTTAACAATCGAAAACCCATCACCATTCATCTTCAAAAGAGGTCATTTCATATGTGTGGAATTGCAGGCTACGTAGGGACACGCAAGGCAACCCCGATCATCGTCGGCGAGCTACGGCGTTTGGAATACCGCGGATACGATTCGTCTGGCGTTGCCGTCAAGAACGGTGGCCCCGCGACCGTGGTCCGATGCCGAGGAAAACTGGCCGAGCTGGAAAAGCTGCTTGACGGAATGCACGTGCCAGGGCACGTCGGAATAGGCCACACACGCTGGGCAACCCACGGAGGCCCCTCCGACCGAAACGCGCACCCGCACAAGGTCGGGCCGATCTCGGTGGTTCATAACGGGATCATCGAAAACCACGCAAAGCTGCGGAAACAGTTGATCGAAAAGGGGCGCGTATTCGCCTCTGAAACCGATACCGAGATCCTGGCCCACTTGATTGACGAAGCGCTCACCGACGATCCGAACGATCTCATGGCGGCGGTGCGAGTGGGCTTGCGCCAAGTAGAAGGTGCCTACGCCGTGGCGGTGTTGTCCGATCTTCATGGTGATCGCATCATTGCAGCAAAAAATGTCTCGCCGTTGGTGGTCGGACTTGGACAGGGCGAGAACTTTGTTGCCTCGGATGTGTCCGCGATTCTGGAGCACACCCGCGACGTGATCTATCTCGAAGAGGGCGACCTTGTTGATCTCACACCCGAGGGAGCCCGCGTAAGCCACCTTGATGGAACGCCGCTATCACGCACATCCCGCACCATCACCTGGGACGCCGCTCAGGCCGAGAAAGGCGGATATCCGCATTTCATGCTGAAAGAGATCTACGAGCAACCGCGCGCCATCGCGGACACGCTTCGCGGGCGGGTTCGACCGGACGGTTACGACGTGGAAGACTCAGAGCTGTCCCGTTTGAAGATCGACGTGGCGAAGTTGCGTCGCGTGGTGCTGCTTGCCTGCGGCAGTTCGTATCACGCCGGAATGGTCGGTAAGTTTCTCATTGAATCGCACGCCCGTATCCCCTGCGAGGTCGATTTGGCCAGTGAATTCCGCTACCGCGACTCGGTGATCGGCCCCGAAGATCTGGTGATCGCCATCTCTCAAAGCGGGGAAACGGCCGACACGTTGGCCGCGGTCAACCAGGCCCGCGCGAGCGGTGCTCGCGTTCTGGCCATTTCAAACGTGGTCGAATCCACCATCGCACGTGCCGCGGACGCAACGCTATACACCCAGGCCGGACCGGAAATCGGTGTCGCATCGACCAAGGCATTCACGACACAGCTCGCGGTGTTGTCGCTGCTCGCCATTTACCTTGGCCGGCAAGCGAAGCGGCTTGAAGACGCGAAAGCCGCGCGTTTGATAGAAGAGCTCATCGCCATGCCTGCGAAGATGACGGAGGCGTTGGAGAGGCTCGGGGATCCGTCTGACCTGGCCCAGCGCTACTGCCAGGCGCCGGACATTCTCTTCCTTGGCCGGGGGACCAACTATCCGATTGCGCTCGAAGGCGCCCTCAAACTGAAAGAGATCTCGTACATCCACGCAGAAGGCCACGCTGCTGGCGAGATGAAGCACGGCCCAATCGCGCTCATCGAAGACGGCGTACCTGTGGTTGTGATTGCCACGGATGGCCCTCAGTACGAGAAGGTGTTGTCCAACTTGGCCGAGGTGCGCGCGCGCGAAGGAAAAATCATCGCCGTCGCCACCGCCGGAAATACCGCCATTCAAACGCAGAGCGACGCCGTCCTCTGGGTCCCGTCCGCACCCCCGCTCCTGCAACCCTTGCTGACCGTGCTTCCGTTGCAGTTGCTGGCCTACGCGATCGCGGTTGCGAAAGGCAATGACGTGGACCAGCCACGAAACCTGGCAAAGAGTGTGACCGTAGAGTGATGGACCACGCTGAGAAATAGCCCGTGATGACTGAACACACCATGCCACATACAACCTGGATCAAAACCATTCTGCTTGCCGAAGACGATCTCGATATTCGCGACTGTCTGCAGGACTTTCTCGAGAATAAGGGGTACGACGTGGTTCCGGTACGAACTGGCCGGCAAGCTCTGGAGTTCCTGACCGGAGCAGAGCCGCCACCTGACATCGTGTTAATCGACCTGATGATGCCGCTTGTCACCGGTTGGCAGGTGATCGAAACCATTCGACACACGCCCGCGTTGTCGAGAATCCCGGTGGTCGTGTTATCTGCGTCAGAGCAGGACCGGCCCGCCGGGGTAGCGGCGTTTTTGCGCAAGCCGTTCGACATTGAGACGCTGCTAAAAACATTGGAATGGCACCTGGACCATGCGCGTTCCAACTAGCCATGTTCACGGCATTCCTGCAGCGCGCCCAACCGCCCGGAACAACGATCGACAATCGCTGTGTGGCACTGCTCGCGGCCAAGCATTGGCGTTCCGCAAGTTTTACTGCGCGCAGGTTTCCCGCGCGATGGCCATCGCCGTACGCGTGCTGAAGGATCGCGAGGATGCCGAAGACGTCGTCCAGGAGACGTTCCTCGGTCTATGGAAGCGAGCCGCGCAATTCGATCCGAAGCGCGATGACGCTGTCGCCTGGGTTGTGACCGTCGCGCGCAGCCGTGCGCTCGATCGTTTGCGCGCAAAAAGCAGCGCCGCCCGCATCGTCGCCTCGGCAGCCAATGAGCTACAGCCGGCCCCCGACGCAGGTCCATACGATGTCGTTGTGCAGGAGGAGCAAAGGCACATCGTGAACAGTGCGCTGCAATCGCTGGGTCCGAAGCATCGCAACATCCTCGCGATGGCTTACTTCGACGGATTGAGCCACAGCGAAATATCCCGCAAAACGCACCAGCCCCTCGGAACGGTGAAAATGCGCATACGGTTGGCAATGGAGCAACTCTCGCCGATCCTGCGCAGCCGCCCGGCCGGGCCTACGACGCGCCGAAGGCCTGCGACTGAAAAGTATCGATGATGAGGGCATCCATACGGCGCCGCACCAGAACGAGGCCGAGAAGGCACGTAACCAAACAAGCGAGGACGTATCCCAAACTGGGTGGCAGTCCCACGCTCCAACAAAACAAGGTCAGTGCCGCATTTCCTATCAGCAGCACCAAAGAAACCGCCAGGGCGTCTCGTCGTCGATCAAAGTAGTACAACAAAACGACCGCGAGCATCGTGATCACTTGCAGGGCGGCGCCCAGGAGGAAAATGCGAAACAGCGGCACCGCTTCGGGTGGCAGGCCGGCCATGCGCATGATCCTCGGTGCTGCCATGAAAGCCACCCCGGTCACGCCCGCCTGAACGAGAGATGCCCCCCGAACGATTCGCTTTGCCTCGCGTTGTAAAAGCAGGGCACCTTGCCGCAAGCCAGCAAGCGTACCACCGCCTTCGAGCGCACCATAGAAGGCGCGAAAGCGCTGGTAGAACACGGTTTCGATCTGAACGAAGATCCACGCGAACGCCGGAATGACCGAAAACCATGCGAACGCGGCACTGGCGGTGTACAGCGCCGCCACATCGCGCCCAAGAACCAACCATACAATTGCCTTGTCTGCCCAGATCGACAGGTGATAGGCGAAGGACGAGAGCGCCAGCAGTCGGTATTCGACGCACGCCGGCCAAATGCGAGCATCCTCGTCAGCGGAGTCGGGGATCGCCCGGGTGATCCCGAGCAGCAACAACACCAGTGTCACAAGTTGACCGAGCGCAAACCCGCAAAGATAGCCAATCGGGCCCAGTTCCATGCCGCGCTCAAGCACGAGGGCTGCGACCACGCTAACGGGTGCACCGTAGCCAAACGAGCGCAACACGACGCCTGGCGAGCTGAGACCGGAGCCAACCGAAAGAAGCAACCATTGCGCCCCGACCACCGTCGTCAGCATCGTACCCGCGATGGCGATCCCGAGCGGTACCCGCAGCAACACCATCACGCCCGCCCCCAACGCACAAAATCCGAACAGCGTCAGTGCCAGCACGCGGCGCAAGGGTGAGGCGATCGCATCCAGGCGGTGTTCGTACAACCGATCGGCAGCATATCGTGAGACCACCACTTGGACCGGTGCGCTCAACACAACCGTGACCGCGTATGCGATGGTTATAATCTGTTCCACCACGCCGAAGTTTCCCTGACCGTGGGTGTGCGCCGTCAAACGCAGACCAATTAGAACCGCACTGGTCAGAAGCCATGGTGCCGATGTGACCACCACGCCCGTGAGGTATGCGCCCAGCGCGCCCTCAAGCGTGCCGCGATCAATAAGACGCTGCAGTTTCCAGCCGATGCCCGCTATGACGACACCATGTCTTGGTAGATTGCACGGTAGCTTTGGATCATGTCCCGCCGCTGATAGAAACCCACAACACGATGGCGGCCCGCGGCACCGAAACGCCGCCGGAGCGCCGGGTCCTGTGCAAGCGTGATCATCGCTCTGGCGGTTTCGATGGGTGTCGCCACTCGGGTTACGAAACCGCTCGGACCGAGTTCATGGTCGGCCGGATTGACGCCTTCGATCATTTCGCGGCAAGCGCCCACATCCGTGGCAATGGCCGGCAAACCTGCCGCGTAAGCTTCCAACATCACGAGAGGCTGCCCTTCGCTAAAACTCGTGAGTACCACGACGTCAAGGTCGCGGTAGATGAGGTGGCTTGGCATCGGGCCAACAAACTTGATCGTGTCGACACGACCCAGGGTTTCGACCAAGTTGCGGCAGCGCTGTGCGTAGGGCGGATCTTCCTCGGCGGGTCCGATGATGCGGACATCGAGATCGACCGTCGCCATGGCCAGGTTGCACGCCTTGATGAACGTGATCACGTCCTTGATCGGGACGACCCGGCCCACAAAGCCCACGCGCAGCCGCGGCCTGTGGCACGGCACAACATCTTGTGTGCCGGCATCTCGCACAACTTGCAGCTTGGGCGGCGGCACAACGTCCGTTGGCAGATCGGTCATATCCACATCAACCCCGTTGGGCACGATGGTGATCTTCGATGCGGCAGCACCATCGGCAATTTCACGGGCACGGTTGGCGTCACTCAGGGTGACCAAGCGTGCGGCCTGGTGGTATGCAACCTTGGCGAGTGCTGCGAACGAACGTGACCACACGCGACGCAAAGGCGACGGAGTGGGCGCAAATCCCATTTCTTCTTCCAATCCATCACTTTGGTCCTTGATCCAAACCGCGTTCGCTAGATCGATGTCGCGCTCGCGTGTGTAGATTCCGTGTTCGGTGACGACGAGGGGCCGACCACTTCTCACACTGAACGCTGCACCGACCAGACCTGCGTATCCCGTCGACAGCGCATGGTAACTGCGGGCAGGAACAATCGGTGCTGACAGTAGACGCAAAATCGGAACGTGGATGGACCGGCAATGCCAAAAAAATTCAAGAAACGGCGTTTCGGGCGCAAGCTGTTCCGCCATCTCGGACATAAATTGAAAGGACTCACGTCCGTGCAGGAATGCACCCACGCTGAGATCGTCGCTGACCAGATCCGCCAGAAGACCGGCATCGACGGCATCCCCAAGGTGCAGACGCTTCAAGGCTGACAGCACCCTCGATGGACCGACTCGAGTATCTCTCTGGTTTCGTAGCACACGGATTTCGTCGTTGAGCGCGTCCCGGCGCGCGTTCGTAAGTACACCGGGAATGGCCTCGTGACAGTAAATGTGGTGTAGCGCGGCGACATTGTCGGGCAACACATAGCGGGGCTTGCCGTAAACCCCTACGTGCGATCCAATGTTCAAGATCGAGAACGACAACTCCGGATGGCCGCGGATGATGTCGTGCAGCCACGACGAAACACCTCCGGACACGTAGGGGTAGGTCCCTTCAATTAAGATGCAGACGTCGTCGACGCGCGGGGTTGAGATCACAGCGGCAACGTTCCCTGGGCAGTGCCCAGCAATTGGCCGCGCAATGTGGCGAAAGCTTCGCCGCCTCCGACCAAAGACGCGCGGTCAAGCACTGCGAGCGCAGCGTCCGGACTTCGCGCAACAAGTTCGAGGCGCGCCCACCGAACGGCCATCTCGGGCAGACGTTCGAGCGCGATGGATTGGGACCGCTCGTAATATTGGCGGGCCTCCCGGATCAGCGGCCCACGCAGTTCGGGATCCACCAGCCCCGAATGAATCCCGTCGGCCAGGGCATCACCCGCCGCGACCGCACTGTCGAACGTGCAGCCCACATCGGTCGCGGTTCGGACCGACGCCACGCGAGTCTCGAATCGAACGTTCAGATCCTCAAGCACCAGGGCGGCCTCGACGGCCAAATCACCGTCAGGGCCGGATATCGCCCAACGCAGAAGCGAGATCGATACGCTGTCGGCACGGTGCTTGAGCAGCGCGAGTGTTTTCCGCCGTTCGTCGAGATCGCTAGAAATCAAGGCCTCGCACCCGGACAGTCCCTCGGTGAGGCGGCGTACGTCGGCGCTCGTGAGAGATCTGACCACCACTGGGCTGCGCGGCATGAATTGGTCTATGTTGCCGCGTCCCTCCGTGGCGAGAGCCAATGCCGCCAACGGCGGTCCGACCAGCGGCAAGGTCAGCACCAACGCCGCCATCAACTCACGTTGGCTCTTGCAAGCGCGCGTTCCCATCCAGATCACCGCCGCTGCCGCTATATGAAGGAGGCTGGCGGCCAAGTACGCCACGCCGCCCCATCCATTGATGATCAGTAGCACGGAAAGCACTTCGAGGCTGCCCGACAGAATCAACGCAGGCGCGGCGATCTTCAAACGCCGCACGGCGGGATCGCGTTCTTCTGAAAAGACGCTTGTCATGACCATTTCTCGCGTTGGCTTTGAGGGTCTAATTCGTCAGCCCGCACGCCGGTGTTCGGATGCGTGGGACTCGGAGCCGAGATCTGGAGGGTGGGGCGCGTGGCAGCCGGTGTTGCGGTTTCGATGTCGACGATGGTGTGCCGCCGCTCGAACCGCCGCGCGAGGATGGGCTTGGAACACCAGGTGGCGATGAGCATCAGATCATTCAAGAGTGCGTTGCCCAACGAATCGAGGGGAACGCCACACAGAGCGATGATCCCGATGATGTTTCCTTGCGAACTGGTAATCGGCACCGCCATGTCGCTGTCGTTGGGAGCGATCGATGGCAGATCGATGGCGCGCATTGGTTTGCCGGATAGAAACGCGGCGTAGGCGGTTCCATCGCGATGATTTTCCGACCCGGCGGCCCGCCCAGCTGACAGGCCGACCGTCTCACCTATCATGCCGCTTGCAGCAATCGTTCGCAGAATTTCCTGCTCGGCGACTTGCACGACGCCTCCGCGCGCGCCCGTCCGTCCTATCGCCAGTTCCAAGGCAGCGCACGCTCCGGACACCGCATCGCTGCCCTCAAGACGCACGGAGGCCGCGCGCAGGAACGAGACTGAGTGGTGCAGGCGGTCGGCCCGCGCGCGCAACGCCACCGCCGCTGCCCGAAGCTGCGGAACAACGACGTTATCATTGGCGCAACGGCTTTCGAGCTCGGCCAACTTGCCGAGCAACGCTTCGCTTCGGCTCTCATGAACGGAAGCGACCCAGGCGACCAGGACGCTGACCGTCATGGCACCCAGATCGGAACCGGAGGCTATCACTGATAGGAGATCGCCAACATTCAAACCGAAAAGCGATCCCAGAATCAAGATCGCGCTTACTGCAAGCAATGCCGAAACCAAACCCCGGCTTCCGTATCGTGCCGCCAACAGCAACACAGCCGCCCATGCCGGATGCGGATGGAATGAGAATCCGGGGTCGTTGCGGGATATCAAAACGGTCAGCCCCAAAGCCAAAACTGCGGCAGCGCCAGCCTCGCGTGCGACCATCCACGTCGGCTGCCGCTTTCCCATCGACGGCGCCGCCAGGACACCTGGTAAAACGGCCAGCGCCGTCGGGGACCCCTCGTTACCCAATGGGTTAGATGTCGGCATGATATGTTAACCATCCTGTCTGGCGCGTGCCGGGAAGCCCGTTGGCGGTTTCGTGAACGATGTCGTACGCAATGCCGAGGCGGGTTCCGGCGGACAGCGCAGCGAGAAACAACAGGCCCGCTTGGCTGAGGATCCGCTCGCGCGCGTGGTCGTAGCCAAGGCCCGCGTGAACATCCAATCCGAATCGACCGTCTAAAAACGTATTGCGAATGACCAACGATCCGTTGTCGATCGAAGATCGATCGAAAAGAAAGATGCGCGACGCAAAGTCCGCATCGGATTGCCCAAACAACTCATAGTGGCGATAGCTCAGCACGAGCGCGTCGGTCATCGCGGTCGGACGAATGAAGTTGTCGTCGAGGATCTCGCCAAGTAGAGCGCGCGTGGGATCGCGCCACAACACCACGTCCGCACCGGCCCACATCAGCACCTGCGAGGCCTCAGGCGCAGCGTTTTCTTCAGCAAGGCGCGCCAACCGAAGCCGCCGCGTCTGCGCACCCGTGTCCAGGATCAGATTTTTGTTCGTAAGGAACGGCACCACGAACACGTGTCCTGTCAAACCGGTCGTGGCGCCGCCTTCCTGGATGGTATTGGGGGCATCGCTCCACAGCGTGTCGAATTCACCCCGCAGGTTGAGCCGGACGTGTGCACCCAGCGGCGTATCCACTTCGACGGTCTCACCGAATTGGGTACCTTGATCGATTCGCATCGGGCGCCCGCTGTCACTGGGCTCGTCGCTTATCTGCCGTATCTGTTGGGTGAGCGTGAGGCTTCCTGTCCAACGCGTGCCGAGCACCAGGGAGGCCGCAAGCCCAGTCGCCTTTGCGCGCCCGACGGGAAAGCCGCCGCTCAGGGCGTCGTGCCATCCGAGCAACGAGACAAGATGACGTGAACCGAACGGCAGCGCCACGCCCGCCTGCACATGCTGCGCACTGGTTGTGCGATCCGATCGCACCATCGCAATTGCGCCGACCTCGGGCGTGGTACGGTAGCGCATGCGATCTCGAGCCCTCAGCAGGGCGGCATCTGGGCTGCCCGTGAGTTTAACGGCGTCTTCATAAGCGATGTGGGCGTGGGCGTAGTCATGGGCGCGTTCGAGCGCTCGGCCGTAATCCTGATGGATCGCTGCCGAGGATGCGTTGGCGTCGAGATCGGCGCGCACGGCCAGTTCCGCGTCGAGATTGCCTTGCGATTCAAGCGCCCACGCCAGCAGCAGGCGCCCCCTCACGTTTTCGGGATCCCGATCGAGGTACCGACGCAGTACGCGTTCCGCACCGGGCCAGTCCTGTCCCATCACGTGCGCCTCGGCGTGGTTCATCGCCACCTCCGCATCGACGGGCTGATCTGAGCCGGGCCACATGCTTTCGTAGACCCGGTCCGCGCGTTCCATTTGACCCCGTCGACTGTAGATGCGCGCCAACCACAATCTCCGCATCCTTTCATTGGGTGCCGAATCGATCTCCAGCTCCGCAATCCGATGTTCGTTGAACGCCTGAGCGAACTCGCCAAGTTCGTAAAGCCCTTCGCCCCGGAGATAATGAAGTTCAGGGTCACGATGATGTCCGGCGTAGTGGTGCGCCGTTTCGAGCACGCGGACGGCGTACTTGAAGTCACCGGCGGCCATCCCCGCGCGTCCCGCGTCACGCCGAGCCTCGGCGTCGTCGGGCACAAGCTCTAGGTATTCGTCGAACTTCAGTTGAGCGTGTGCGAAATCACCCTTTGCCAGGGCCGCATCGGCTTCCGCTCGCAGGATATCTCCCGGCGTTTCTTCAGCCCGAACGCGGGCACTCCGGGATGAAACCAGCAATATAATAAGTGTCGGGATAACGGCGATTCGCATCTAAGTTCCAGTGAGAGCCCGTGACGAACCTTTGCAATGAACATGCCGACGCGGACACTGCTCGAACACCAACGGTGGAACGGTTATTGAAAAGGACATCCCAAATGGCCATGAGCAAACAAGCCAGAATCGCGATCAATCTTGTTGCCGCGCTCATCATCGCCCAGGGTGCCGCTGGCTTGACCGGCTGCGTGATACAGAACAAGTTCGCTAACCAGTTGGACCGCATCACGAACTGGTGGATCCTCATCGGAGGCTCCGCGCAAACCCGCGCACCCGGCTGGCAGCTCGCCGCCGAGCGGGTTGAGTTGGTGGTTTTGAACGACCACCCCCGTTACGCAATCGAACCATTCGGGCCCAAGACCATCCGCCTCGCGTATCTCAGCCTCGGTGAGGTCGAGTTCGGACGCCCGTATTGGCCTGCCGTGGCCGGGAGTTCGTATCTCGTCGAGCTAAACCCGGACTGGGAGCACAACGTTCGCGTCGATATTCGCGACCCACGATGGCAGGGAATCCTACTTGAACAAGAGGCCCCGCGCCTGATGGACAGGGGCTACGACGGCTTCATGCTCGATACACTGGATATTGCGGCCTATTTGGAAAAGAAAGATCCAGTGCGTTTTGCGGGGTCGCGCCAGGCGTTGCGCAAGTTCCTGTCCGAACTGCGGCGAGCCTTTCCGAATGCCTACCTGCTCGCGAACGCCACAGAGGGGTTGCTCGACGCGGCGCCCTTTGTCGACGGCTACGTTGTTGAAAGTGTCTTTGCGACCTACGATCTCGTCCGCGGTGGATACCGCGAAACCACGTCGCCGGAGCGCACCTGGCGCCTGGCCCAAGTCAACGCCGCGCTTGCGTCGGTGCGGCGGCCTGTCTTCTCGATCGAATACGCATCCTTCAGCGACGCCGAATTGGCCGCCTGGGCCATCAGCGAGGCCCGCAGACACGGATTCAAGCCCACGGTGACGACCCGGTCGTTGGACCAGGCACCGCACTGAATCGAGTCGAACGATGTTGGCGTTTAACATCATTCGATACGCACCCGCCTCAGACTCGGCCGTGACGCCCGGGTGCTCACCGTTTCGAGATGGAAACAGTCAGCCGCTCGTTTCGTGGGGTCACAGGCATTTTGCGCCGTAGCGGACGATTCTGGGGGCCGCGCGAATGGCACTACCCATGCATCCCCCCTTGTCACGTGGGCAATGTTGCCACGCAGCGCGACCTCGCCATTGCAAGGAGGGCCGAATGAAAAGACGAACCGAAGAAAAAACAGACCGTACGCAAGAGGATGCGAATGAAGGAGATTACTTCAACGATTCCCTGGAAGAAGGCGGGTACGTCGGCGAGGACGATATGCACCGGGATTTCGCGGCCGCTCAACGGGTTTCCGCCAAGGGCAGCGAGGGGGCGTGGCGGCGCGAATAGATTGCCGACTGCGAGGGCGGTCCGCGATGCGTGGGTCACGGTTTCGACGGGTCTCAGGTGTCTTGTTCCAAGACACTCCGCCGTTCCCGGGCCCACGCCGGCCATAACGGACGTTCTTCGAATTGTTGAATGCGCTTGAGTAGGTGAATGTCGCCCAGGTTAAGCGTATTACAGCGAGCGACCATGGCCTGCGCGCGCGGTTGCGTTTCCAAACCGAGAAGGCTGTGGACCACCGTCGAAGGCCAGCAATCGATCGCTCGCTCGCGCAGCGCCCATGCCGCTTCGTCGTCAAGACCACGCAAACTGTCGATGACCTCGCGTCCGGTGGCGAACAGTTGTTCGCGCAGTTCGTACGCCTTCGCATCAGCCCTGCCCGCGAGCGCCTCCAGTACGATCTTGGGCGCCGATTCCGCATAGCGATCGAGCCATGTCTGCGCGCGCGCATCGGGTAAGCCCCGCACGCTTTTTAGACCGAGAACGGGGTCGCGTTCATACAAGGCCTCGCGCTCGTTCCAGGCCATCGCGCCACTACACGCGGTCAAACTCGTTGCGCGCGCATTGTCGCCGGCCTCGCGCCAGCAGCGTTGGCGTAGCTGTTGCGCACGCACGTCCTCGCGTCCTTGCAGGCTAATCAACACCGCGTCCGGGTACCGATCCGCATTTTGTTCGCGGATGTCATCGGCCCACGGATCGTCGACGGACTTGAGCGCAACAATGCATGCTGCCGGTGCGACGGCGAAGAGCCGCAGGCGAAGATCGTCGGGGCCGGACAGCGTGCGACGCGCGTAGCCCCGCAACACGTATTCGGGTTCGATCGCTGCCATCTGTTCGCGCAGCGGATCCTCAGGATCGAGTGCGAAGGCACACAGCGCCGGCTCGTCTCCGTGAGTGCGCCACCGCGTCTCACGCCCGCACAACAGTCCATCGCCGAAATACAACTGCAAAGGTACCGGCAAGGTTTCGAGCGCGCGTGAAAACGCGCTCGTACCCGGTATCATCCACAGGGGCATCCCGTCGAGTTGATCCTCGCGTGTGTCGGCCTTTTCACCGTGTTCGATGATCAGCATCGCCCGCTCTGCGAGTTGCGCGGGGGTCGCACGTTCGGCGCGCAAAAGCGCGTGACCCGGCCTGGTCGCAATCGCCGCGTATAGATCGCGCACCCGCTCCTTGAAAGCGCTTCCCGCAAGGCCCTTGCGTCCGCCCTCGTCGTTGCCGTGACTGCGCGTGCGTTCAAGCCGCTTGCGGATCCGGCTCGTACGCGTGTCCACGTCAAACACCAAAGTCAGATCGGGGTGCACCCCGGCGGCGGCGACGTCTGCTGCACGCTCACACACATCGCGGGGCAACCCACGCGCGCACCCGAGTACAATCGGCGTGAGCAACGAGCGATCGATTAGCACGGTGTCACCGCGTGCCAGCGCGGGCGCGACGAGTTCCGTGAGGACCTGCGCTTCGCGCGCACAATAGAGCAACAATTCAGCGCGTGCGTCGAGATCGACATGGCTGCGATTGCGGGTGAGATCGCGGATCGCACGAACCGGGCGCGACGCATGATCTTTACCGCAACGTGGCAGGTAGACTCGGATGCCGCGTTCGCGAAGCCGGGCCGCGACCAAGGCGAGTGCCGTCGTCTTTCCGGCGCCATCGACACCCTCGAACGCGATGAGCCGAGGGCGCAACATGCCGGCCGTGTGCGTTGAAATGATGTCGGTCACTGCTGCACCGTGATAGCTTGGCCCGACCGATGGGCGATTTGAATGGCATCCAGCACCTGGTGCTCGACCCCAGCTGGAGCGGGTTCGGGGATCCGGGACAATATCTGCGATACGCTTTGGTTTTGCTCGCCGCGACGGCCTCGGGCGCAATCTTGGCGTATCACCCGGCGTATCGCGACAAGCCGATTACGATGGCCAGCCTCGATCAGCGCAAGACGCTGATCATCTACTCGGTGGTGGGAGCAGTGATCGCCGTGATCTGTGCCGTTCACCCATCGATGGCGTTCGTCATTTTTGGAATCGGCGGCTTGATGCGATTCCGTACGGACGTAGGTGAGTCCAAAAGCACCGGGCATACCATCATGGCGACGCTTCTCGGTTTGTGCTGGGGGCTTGGGCTGTGGGTCGTGGCGATACTGGTCACGTTCTATTTTTGGGTCATGATCTACGTGATAGAGAACTCTGCGGCGCGCGTGCTCACGGTCGGCGGACTCCCGATCACCGAAATGGCGCGATCGTGCGAAGCCTATCGCAAGGCGATCACCCGGGCCGGTTGCCGCATCCTTGGGCACAGCAACAATTTCAAGAATCTCCAGACGGTTTTTTTGCTGAAAATGCCAAAGTCCGCCACGATCGAGAGCGTGGCCAAAGAGCTGCAGACGATTCCCGAAGCGCTGCGCGGGATCCCTGATTGGCCTGACAGTTAGTCGATTCATTAGATTTCCACCTGAAGTTGCGCGATAATCCGCGTGTTGTTGAGTTCAAAGTACGGGAATCCTGGCAACGGGCGCGGCTGCTCCAAGAGCGGGCTGCCAGCCTGAACATCACTGCGCGCGACGTCGACAATCAAGCGTACGCGCTTTGAAAATATGCAACTCACGCCTGCGGTCAGTACGCGCCGCAACCCGACGGAATGCTCGCGATCGCTGTCGAACCACTCGGCACGCAGGGCCGGCACCAGACGCAGCGATCCGGCGCGAAAACGGTACGCGGCCAATCCCCACACCGCCCAGAACGTGTTCGCGCCGTAGCGCGAGTCGAGGTCGGTACGGTCACCGAGCATCGCCTCGCCTCGCACCATGGCACCCTTGTGTTTGAACGTGATGTCGGCGCTGAAGGCCTTGCCGGATCCTTCATGCTTCGCGCGCGGATAAAGCGGATCCGGCGGCATGGGAAGCTCGTCTTTGCCCGAGGTTTCGAACGGCCGCTGATACGTAACGGCGAAGGGTTTCACGGCGGTGCTAACGCCGAGCCGCAGTCCCTTGTGCGGCCGGCTCTCCACGCGCCCGCCGACCGCACCCAGTGGCGAGGCGTGTTCATCCTCGGAATTGCCACGATAAACGCCGGCCTGAAAACGCAAATGCTTCGGCTTGGACAGCGGCGCCACCATGACCGCAGCGCCCACGTCACGGCCGCCGTAGCCGAGATCTTTGATGAGGTCGTTGGCCGGACCCAGGTCGGTCAATTCGTATTGCGACCTGGGGTCGAGCTCAAGGATCGAGAACGGCAGCTTCATGATTCCCACGCCAATCTCGAAATGCTTCGGCATCGGCCGGAAGGTCGCAAATGCTTGCTTGACCGCACCCGACACTTTGCCGCTGAGCTGGGCAAAATCGATGATGGCTTTGAAACCGACATCCGGTGTCAGCTCTGCGCCGATACGCAGAAAAAGCCGCTCCAACCGCCAACCGTCGTTGTCGTAAACCAGGTAGTTCTCACCCACCGCGAAACCGGGACGCAGGTTGGTGCTCTTCGTTGCAAACGTCGTCGCGTAACGCGTTTGCAACAACACCCTGAACGACAGGGGACCGCCATCGATTCCCTTGGCACCATCGCCAAACGGATCGCCCGGAAATGCCTCTTGATCGAGTTTGGCGGGCTCGGATTCTTCAGTTTCGCTCGCAGATGCGGCTTCACTCGCCGGGACCTGCGTCGCAACCGTAGAAGACGTCTGGGCGTTGGCAAAGCCCACGGCCCCGGGTGCCACCCACAAAAGGAGCGTGAGCCCGTTTGCAAACCCAAGACTAGTCATGATTTCCTTGCAGCGCTTCGTGCGCACGAAAAAGGTAGTTGCCGACGGTTTCGTACGCTGCGAGCACACTGGTGACGTGCATGTGCCGGGCGACGACCACCCGATCGGCTCCGGATAGGCGTTCGGATAGTCGTTGGCGGCACGCCCGCTCCTCCGCGTTGATGCGGATCTCCAACACCCGCGCCGGCTCCAAATTTTCGGCCTGTTTGCCGTCTGCCGTCGCACGCAACGCTGCGAACGCGGCCTGCACGCGGGCGTGTAACGCTTCCATGGCCCCCAAATCGTCGCGATCGAGTTCGAACCCTTCCTCAATCCCGCGCTCTGCAAGCCGCGCCAGCCCGGCTATCGCTTCGTGGAGCTGTGACAGTGCGATCGTTGTGGAGCGGATCAAATCAACCTCCGCGCCGCAATCGGCGATCTCGACCAGCAGATTGTCGAGGGTCGTTCTTGCCTTGAGCAGTTCGCTGTCCACTTCGATCGCGCGCGCACGGTCCATGGTCCTCGCCATCGCGGCGGTGGTCTCGAGCGCACCTCGAACATTGTCGAGCACCTGGCCGAGACGCATCATTCCGTGCTCGGTGATCAAGGTGAGTTTCTCGGCCCGACCGATCGCCGCGCGTGGCCACACGAGCTTGACCGCTCGCGATAGCAGGGGCAGCAAAGGCAACGCGATTGCGGCGAGAAGGAACTGAGATGCCACGAAACCCACCGCGAGATGCATGCCCACATGCGGGGCCAGGATCTTTTTTCCGTAGCGGAGAACTTCCGGTGCACCGGGTGAAAGCACATCGGCGAGCGTGATCCAGACGGGCAACGTCAGAAGCATGGCCACGGTCAACGTCGCGCCGAGCGCAAGGTACCCTACAGCCATGCGCCTCGCTTCACGTCCGAACGGCCACGCTATCGCCGCGGCGCCCACGGCGCTGCCAAACGCTGTTCCGCTCAGGATTGCCAACCCTTCGCGCAGGCCGATAACACCGCTCGACTCGGCCAAAACCAGCGCAAGTGCGAAGACAGGGCCCGGTCCTTGCGTCAGCGCGCACACCACGATGCCGGCGGCCGCGGAAGCAAGCAGGCCATGGACACCCGCCTCTGTGAAATGACGGACATAAGGCAACACAACCGGGTCCGAAACGAGCGGTTGGAGACCACCACGCAGAAACTGAACACCGTAGAAGAGGAGACCAAGGCCGACCAACATCGTACCGACCGCACGGCTGCGCCGATCAACGGAGAGGGCCATCCATGCGACGCCGAGCGCAACGATCAAGAGCCCCTCGCGGGCTGAGCCTATCGGCAGAACCAAAACGGTAAGCGCAGCACCAAGCTGCGATCCGAGCAGCATGGCAAGTGCCGGACCGAACCCGAGCAGTTTCGAGTGGATGAGATCCACGAGAACCCCGGCCGAAGATGCGGACGATTGTGTGATCGATCCGGCGAGCACGCCGACGCCGAATCCCCGTGGCGCGCGGCCCGTCCAGCGGGCAATCGACAACTTGAGTCTGCCGCCTGCGTAGACGCCGAGCCCTTGCCGCAAGGTGCGAAGCCCCAAGATAAAGAGCGCGAGACCGCCAATCACGCCGTAAAGAATCTTTCGGCGCGCCACCTGCTTGACCCACAGATCACGGGGCTTGCTGAGTCGATCCCCCTGCCGGACCTGAAGATGCTGTACGCGGACCTTGCCGTGGCCTCGATCGAATTGCGGTAACCGTACCACGATTTCGCGGCCTTTCTGGTAGACGATCTCCGCCAGCTCGTTATCGATGGTCGCCGTGATTGCATGCGGCGATTGCTCGTCGATACCGGACAGGAGCACAACCGTTGCACCGCCCGGCGCAAGCTCGGCGGGTTTGAGGCGCACGATGGTGAGCGCGTGATCCTGCGCGTCCGGTTCGTCCGCCGCACCGGTCTCCGAGTCTTCCGGCCGAGCGGCGTCGAAAACGAAGTACGCCACCAGAACAAACGCCAACAACCAGCGCGCCGCCAAGAGGGCACGCTTTGTGGTCAATTCATTCGCCATGCACGGCCCGGGATGCCGCAACGAACTTGCTAAAGCCTTCTGTTCGGACCGCGTTCTGCGAACACGCAACCTCGAGCCACGCTGGCAGATCGCCACGTGACTTGATTTCGACCACAGTGGATTCCAATGTCTGCACCGGTGTCCCCAGCGTCTCTCGAACGAACTTAAAATCGCGCGTCCACAGATCCCGCGGAGGTGCAAACGACGCCACGTTTCGGTCGAGGGTGATGCGCAGCGTCCCCCCTTCGTTTTGCCATGCGGTTCGCCGATAGTTGACGACACAATCGGTTTCGAGCGGTTTTCCGTACGTCCTGCAGACGCTTGCGACCTCCTCGAGCACCTCGCCCGCGTCTCCGCCGTAGGACGGTTTCACAAGATCGACCATGCTTCCGGTAACACAACCGCTTTGGAAAAATGCCGGAACTTCGCGTTTGGGAATCCCGACCCGCCGTTTCTGCGTGCGCATTCCATGTTTGTATTTGATCTCAAGCCACAGCACGGGGGTGTGGCGTACCAGATCGCGAAAGTCGGTCGCGATCTCGGTGAGGGACGGGTGTACGCTGTAATATTCGCGTGCGCGCACCTTCAGATGATCGTGCTTTCCGGCGATGGCCGCGCGGTACAGATCGCGGTCGCAGGTGTCGAAGTAGATGGTCGTTGCGTACTCGAGCCCATCCGGCAACAACGTCGCGTCCGGTCCTCGGAAGTGATGCGTCGGCAACTGAGCGGAAACCGCGCGAACCAGCACAGCAGTGCCCATCGGCGAGATCACGAACTTCATCTCCGATCGGTCTGCAGTCATCTGCCGATCGCCGGTGTGGCTTTCCAAGGCGGCGACCGACATATTTGCGTCCTGCAACGGCATCAACGGATCTCAAACGAGAGCAGTTCTTCGATGGCCTGAGCGGCCGGTGTCTCTTCGCGCACTTTTCCCACACCGGCCGCAAACCAAAAGATCGTGGTCTCATTCTTGACCGGCGCAACCCGCTCAATCTGAATGGCTTCGAAGGTCCCCGCCGGCACGGTGACGGTCGTCGATGCCTTCAGCACCGTCCATATGTGTCTCGACATTCCGGGTTTGATTGATCCCGGTGCACATTTCGATGCGGCACTCATCAGCACACAGTTCTGTGTCCAGTTGTTGGTCAAGGTCACGGTCTGGCCGTCGGCGTTCCACGCCTCGTCGAAACGCAGGAAGCCTGGGTCGTAGGTGACCGTAAGCGCGACCTGCCCAGTCACCGCTGTCTCCTTGTAAACCCGAAACACGCGACTGTCCCGAACCTCGAGGGTGCTGTGCGTCCGCAAACCTTGTGCATCTTCCTCATCCGAGTAGATGAACGCGGGTCGCCCCAGGTACGTCGTGCTCTTGATCGTATTCGTCTCGTCCCACGAAGGTTTCGTGGGATTTGTGTGGCGATAGATCCAGGTGGCGCCCTCCACCAGCGGAAAGTGACTGTTTCGCGCGCCCGCCGCCAGCCTGGCAGCGGAAACACCCGTCCCGATTGAGCCCCTTGTCCCCCCAACGCCGCCGGCACCCGCATCCATCGAAATCGGATCAGAACTGACGCAGCCCGAAATCGACCCGAGAATGGTAATTACGCCAGCCGCGCAACATTTCAGTGCCAATGTTCTGCATCTCGTCCCCCTGGTGAAAGTCATCTACTTACACTGCGCTTCATTGCGGCTGAGGCTATTAGGAAGTTTCTACGTGACCGTTCGCAAAAACCGACATGACCGCCTGGCGTCAGCGGCGTTTCGCCTGCAATGCGTCGATGGTGGCGCGTAAACCGGCGGCAAAACTGCCCTCTGGGGAGAAGCCGGCGGCGTTCAACTTGTCAATCGCCGCCATCGAATGCTTCACGTCGCCGGCGCGTTCGGCGGTATGGTTGATCTCGGATCGCGAATCGGTCAATCGGCAGATGTTGGCAGCAAGTTCCTTGATACGAATGTGCTGACCGTAGCCGACGTTGAAAACGCCCACCGCCGCAGATTGGGTGGCAAAAAACGCATTCGCCGCAGCGACGTCTTTCACGAAGATGAAATCGCGCGTTTGTTCGCCATCCCCGTGAATCGTGATTGGCTGGTTCGTGACGGCGCGATCGATAAAAATTGGCACCGCCGCTGCGTACTGACTATTCGGATCCTGGCGTGGACCGAACACATTGAAGTAGCGCAAGCAGGCGGTCGGCAAGCGCCCGGAATCCGAAAACATCTTGCAGTAGTACTCGCCGTCGAGCTTCGTGATCGCATACGGGCTTTTCGGTTCGGGTACCATCGATTCGACTTTCGGTGTGACCGGATTGTCGCCGTAGATGGCCGCCGAACTGCTCAAGATCAGTTTCTTCACACCCGCGCGCGCCGCTTCTTCCAGTACATACAGCGTTCCAGTGGTGTTGATCTCCGTGCAGCCGATCGGATCCCCGGTCGATTCAGGCACGCTTATCATGGC
>JAWXBF010000100.1:0-9287 GCA_034439895.1 Deltaproteobacteria bacterium | reverse complement strand
TCACCCGCTGGCTCAACATTTAGGAATTATGGCCTAATGCAATGCTTGGCGAAAGCGCGGACACTGGTTTGAACCTGAGGCATCGGTCGGATGCTTCAGTCGTCACCCGAAGTAACGATGCGGTTTTTTAGAGTTTGCAGTTTAACTTCTTCCGCCTTGGCCATTGCCGTATTGGGCGGCTGTTCGGGAGGCACAACCGATTCCTCGCGTAATACCGGGGGCAATGGCAGCGGTGGCGGTGGCGATCTGCCTTCGACCGGCACCGACAAAGAAGGACTTTGCGAGATCACCGACGACGGTTGGGAAGTCGCCCCCATGCGGCGACTATCCAATGTCGAGTACGACAATGCCGTGGCCGATTTGCTCGGCGATGACCTTCGCCTCCCCGAAGCGCTTTTGCCCGGCGATGAATCGGTTTCGGGCTACGCGTCCAACGGCGTGGTAACGGTCGGCGTTTCCGAGGCGGAGAAATTTTCTGCGGCCGCCAAATCCGTGGCCGAACGCTTTGTGCCGCGGCAAGCCGATCTTCTGAAATGTGCAAGCGGGCAGACGAACGAAGCCTGCGCGATCGACTTCATAAAGCGGACCGGAAGGTTGGCGTTTCGTCGTACGCTTGAAGCCGATGAGACCGAACTCCTCAATCAGATCTACCTGAACAAGGCAAAAACGACCGATCACCCCCAGGCCATCCGATTGGTGGTCGAAGCGATCCTGCAGATGCCGCAGTTTCTGTATCGCCCTGTCGTTGGGCTGCAGAACGAACAAAGCAGTGCGAACAAGCTGACGGGCGAAGAGATCGCCTCACGTTTGAGTTTCTTCCTGTGGAGCTCGATCCCAGACAATGATCTGCTTGCTGCCGCCGAAGCGGGCGACTTGGATGCGACCGACGGGTTGACCGCGCAGGTGCGCCGAATGATGGACGATCCCCGTTTTGATCGATCCCTTGAGGCATTCTCGTTGCAATGGTTGGGCGTCGAGGCAAGGCCTGCCAAGGACGACCTGAAGTTCCCGGGGTTCACGGAGGATTTCTGGTCTTCCGCCAAAACCAGCATCTCCCGGTTTTTTCACCATGCGGTCAAGGAAACGGACGGCAACATGAAGTCGCTGTTCACCGCGCCGATCGCGTTTGCTGATCAAAAACTCGCCAGCACTTACGGCGTCTCCGCAAAAAGCAGTACGTTTGATTCTTTCAAGACCGACGCCAAAGAACGGGGTGGCATCTTCACCCAGGCCGCGGTGATGGCAACACTTTCGGGGACAACCGAAACCTCACCGGTCAAGCGCGGCCTCTTTGTCCGTGCGAAGTTGTTGTGTCAGACGCCGCCTCCTCCTCCCCCCATGGGTGTCGCCCCGTTGCCAGCCGAAACGACGGACAAGACCTTGCGACAACGACTCGAAGAGCATCGGGCAAACCCAGCGTGCGCGGCTTGCCACGCATTCTTCGATCCGCTGGGACTGGCATTCGAGCATTTCGACGCGGTGGGCGCCTACCGTGCGCAAGAGCACGGCATTGCCATCGACGCCACAGGAGAGCTGAGCGATTCGGACGTCGACGGGAATTTCACCGACGCAATGGAACTGCTCGGGCAGTTGGAGCAAAGTGCAATCGCATCCGAGTGCCTTTCCAATCAACTTTTCCGCTTTGCCATCGGCCGACTGGAATCCGAGGCGGATGCGTGTGTGCTGAAACGGATGAGCCACGATCTGACGAAGGACGGCTATTCACTGCAAGACGCTTTCGTGAAGCTGGCGACGTCCGATGCGTTTCGTTTTGTTGGTCGTATCTGAGGAAAAGGAATCCACTCATGCGCAATCGTTACGGAGCCCTCGACTTTTCCAATCGACGATCTTTTTTGCGTGCTACCGGGCTTGGTATGGCGGCGGCACCGTTCATTCCTCTATTGGAAGCACAAGCGGAGGCCGCACCACAACAGCGTTTGGTGATCATGGTCGGCAGCAACGGCATTGGGAACGTGAGCCAGTTCTATCCAACCGGCGACACCACGAACTTCACGATGGGATCGACGACCAAGTCGCTTGAGCCGTTGAAGCAACACCTCATCTGTTTCGGCAGCGAGTTTGACGGTCGCATCGATGGCGGTCCGATCCCGCATCCGGAATCTGCTGCGAATCTGCTGACGGCCACGGACCCGGATTCACCACCCGAAAGCCAAGATCCGGAAACTCGAAACAACGGCACACGCGCCACCGGTCCATCGGTGGATCAGGTTATCGCGAAGCAGATTGGCAAAGGCACACGCTTTGAATCGCTGGCGCTCGGATGCGGTTCGATTTCGGCGAACCTTTTGGGGGGATCGATTGTTTACCGCGGTTCCAAGGATCCCATCGTTGCCGAACTTGATGCGTTCGTCACCTTCGATCGTTTGTTTCCCAACATCATGGCGCCGCCAACAACCCCCGGAACCAAGGGCCCCCGCGATGGCGACGATGCAGTCTTGTTTGATGCGGTTGCCAAAGGCGTGGGTTCCATTCGGAAACGCGTTGGCGCAGAAGACGCCCGTCGACTGGACGCCCACCTCGACAGCATCAATTCATTGCGCACCCGTCTGGCGACGATGCAGCAGTCTGGTGGCGGCACAAGTGGGGTTGGGTGTGTGGCGCCGATGACGCCGCCCCGGGATAATAATTCTCGCACCTTCCAGACGAAGAATCCCGCGATCTTTCTGAAAGAGATCATGCAAGTCAACGTCGACATGGCGGTCGCCGCCATGGCTTGCGACCTGACGAGAGTGGTGGTGTTCCAAGTGGGCGCCACCACGGCGTTGTGGCCGCCAGCATTCATGGCGCTGCGCCAAACGTTACACGAGGTATCACACCAAGATCCCACCGGAATGACGCGCTACACGGCCTTTACGATCGAGCACGGCTTCAAATACCTGCTCGACAAGATGAAGGCCTCTACCGATGGCACCAGCACCTTGCTCGACAGCAGCGCCGTGTTTTGGTCGAATGAATTCGCCGACGGCAACGCGCACAGCATGAAGTCGCTGCCAATCATCGCGGCCGGTGGCGCAGGCGGCAAATGGAAAACCGGCCGATTCCTGCGATTTGGACGTCGGCGCCGCCACGTGGATTTCTTGGTGTCGCTGTGTCGCACGTTTGGTCTGAACGTGAACACATTCGGACAGGATCCGACAGCGGGTCCCATCGCCGAACTCGGCGTTTGAGCATCCGGCCGGACGAATCCCCCTGAAAGTTGGCGGCTATCCCGGGCCGAGCGACGATTTGGACGCAAGGGCGGCCTGCGTGTCAGACTGCCCGCCATGTCTCTGTTGGTTCTGTACGCGCACCCAGCGTCGCATCGATCGCGGCTAAACCGCCGGTTGCTCCAGGAGGTGGCCGATCTCCCTTCGGTGCGGGTGCACGATCTTTACGAGGAGTACCCCGACTTTCACATCGAAGTGCGGCGTGAGCAGGCTCTGTTGCTGGAACATGACACCATCGTGTTGCAACATCCTTTTTACTGGTACAGCGTGCCGGCTCTGCTCAAGCAATGGATGGATTTGGTCTTGAAGCATGGATGGGCCTATGGCGAAGGTGGCACCGCGTTGCGTGGCAAGCGCTGGCTGACCGCTGTGACCACGGGCGGTCCCGAGGGCGCCTATCAAGCGGAAGGGTTGAACCGATTCACGATGCGCCAACTGCTAGCGCCCATCGAACAAACCGCGCAATTGTGTGGCATGCCGTTTCTAGATCCGTTCATCACACACGGCGCCCACCGCTTGAGTGATGAAGCCTTGGCCACCCAGGCGAAAGCGTACCGTCAGCGACTTTCATCGTTGTTGGAGGGTGAGCAACCAGCAACGTGGGCAAGGACAAGCAATGAACAACGATAACTTGTTGTACCAGGCCTTCGTGTTTTTGGCGGCCGCCGTCATTTTGGTTCCGATTGCCAAGCGGTTAGGACTTGGATCCGTTTTGGGATACCTGATTGCGGGTGCGGTGATCGGTCCGTTTGCCTTGGGTCTGATGGGCGACAGCGGAGGTCACGAGGTCATGCACTTCGCTGAGTTCGGTGTGGTGATGATGTTGTTCGTGATAGGCCTTGAGCTTGAGCCGGCGCGCTTGTGGCGGCTGCGTCTGCCCGTGTTGGGTGTGGGTGGATTGCAGGTTGTGCTAACAGCGCTGGCGGCGGGCGGGGTTGCGATGTTGTTTGGCCTTGGCGTGCAGATGGCCACCGCCGTGGGGTTGATCATCGCCATGTCATCAACCGCCATTGTGATGCAAACGTTGGGCGAAAAGGGTTGGACCAACACCGAAGGCGGACAGAACGCCTTCGCCGCGCTCTTGTTTCAGGACATTTCCGTGATCCCGATTCTTGCGTTTCTTCCGTTGCTTGCAACGGTCACGCCGCCGCAGGGTGCGACAGCACACGAAGCCACAGTCACGTTGGTAAGCGGCCTGCCGGGTTGGGCACAAACGCTCATTGTGCTGGGTGCCATGGTGGGCGTTGCGGTCGGCGGGCGCTTTTTGGTGCGGCCCGCGTTTCGTGCGATCGCGAAAACGCGTTTGCGCGAGGTATTCACAGCCGCAGCGTTGCTTCTGGTGATAGGCATTTCGTTGCTGATGGATCAGGTGGGCCTTAGCCGCGCTTTGGGTGCGTTTTTGGCAGGCGTGGTGTTGGCGGGCAGCGAATACCGGCACGAACTGGAAGGCGACATTGCCCCATTCAAGGGGCTGTTGCTGGGCTTGTTCTTTATCGGCGTCGGCGCTTCGATTGATTTTCACTTGATAGCCGCACAACCCCTCTTGATTTTGGCGTTGGTTGCGCTTTTGGTGATCGTGAAGCTGGTCGTTCTGCTGCTGCTGGGTCGTGTGTTTCGGATGCCTCTGAACCAGAATTTCATGTTCTCGTTCGCGCTGGCCCAAGGGGGCGAGTTCGCCTTCGTCTTGTTTTCGCTTTCCACGTCGCAAGGTATCTTAACCGCCGCGGTGGCAGGACCGTTGGTTGTGGCGGTGGCTGTGTCGATGGCACTGTCCCCCTTGCTGATGGTGGCGTACGAGCGCCTGATCATGCCGAGGTTTGTATCCAAACGAAACGAGCATCGTGCGGCGGACACGCCCGATGATCACAACACCGTGATCATCGCAGGCTATGGACGGTTTGGTCAGATCGTGGGACGCTTGCTGAGCGCCAACGGAATTTCGGCGACGGTGTTAGAGGCCGATTCCGATCAGGTGGACCTGCTTCGTCGCTGGGGCAACAAGGTTTTCTACGGGGACGCCTCGCGTCTCGATCTCTTGACGGCTGCAGGCGCGAATCAGGCCAAGGTTCTTGTGTTGGCGCTCGACAGCCCCCAGAAGAATATTGAAGTGGTTCACACCGCCAAGAAGCATTTCCCACACTTGAAACTCATGGGACGCGCCAAAGGCCGTATCGAAGCCTATGATCTTTTGGATGCCGGCGTGGAAGACATGCAGCGCGAAACGTTTGAGTCTGCATTGCGCCTCGGTATGTTGGCGTTGCGAAGGCTTGGCTTTGGGGCGCACCAGGCTGAACGTGCGGTTGGCATCTTTCGCCGCCACGACGAATCGGCCTTGCGCGAGCTGGCCGAGTTGCGCCGTTCCAGTGACGAAAAAGCATACTTCAGCGCCGCCCGCGAACGATCACAGATGATGAGCAAGGTTCTGCAAGCGGACATTGCAGACAAAGGCGACTTTCACGATCCCGCGTGGGACGTCGAGTCCCTGCGAACGCAGGTACCCTCGTAGGATCGCCGGTGGGTGTATTTAGATCCCATGGCTGACGATATCACCAAGGAATCCCGCACAAAGGCCCAGGGGATCGGACGCAGGTGAAGCAGGTTGATGCGGCCCAGAAGCGATACGGAAAAGATGCAGGATCAACGGCACTATGACCAAAAACCACGCCACACCTTCCCCGGCCACACACGAAACGTTCCATGTCCCCGGTGGGGCGCCCATCAAAGCGTGGACGATTGGCGTGCCGTTCGAGGCCGAGGCACGCGCACAGTTGGAGCGCGTTGCGACGATGCCGTTCATCTACCGCCACGTGGCCGTGATGCCCGATGTTCACGTTGGAATTGGTGCAACGGTGGGCAGCGTCGTCGCGACCAAGGGTGCGATCATTCCTGCGGCGGTAGGCGTCGACATCGGATGCGGAATGATGGCGGTGAAGACCAGCCTGAATGCATCGATGCTGCCCGACAACCTTCACGACGTTCGCACCGCAATTGAAACCGCCGTCCCCCATGGTCGAACCGACAACGGGGGACTCAATGATCGCGGCGCCTGGCGTAACGTACCACGTGCCAGTTCCGAAAACTGGACGGCGCTCCAATCCGGATATGCTGCGCTCATCGCGAAACACCCGAAACTGGATCGCGGATCGCACATTTCTCACCTTGGAACCTTGGGAACGGGGAACCACTTCATCGAGCTGTGTCTCGACCAGGATAATGCCGTTTGGGTGATGCTGCACAGCGGATCGCGGGGCGTGGGGAACCGCATCGGAAGCCATTTCATTGAACTTGCGAAGAAAGACATGCGTCGTTTGTTCATCAATCTGCCGGATCAGGATCTCGCGTACCTGTCCGAGGGTACCGAGCATTTCAATGATTACGTTGCAGCGGTTCATTGGGCGCAGGAGTACGCGCGTTGCAATCGCGAATTGATGATGGAGCAAGTGCTTTCGGCCATGGGCGCACGGCTGCCTTCATTCCAAGCACGACTGGAAGCCGTAAACTGCCACCACAACTATTTGGCGCGTGAAAACCACTTCGGAGACAACGTGCTGGTGACCCGCAAAGGCGCTGTCCGGGCGCGGGTCGGCGATCTTGGCATCATTCCGGGCAGCATGGGTGCGCGTTCGTACATTGTGCGAGGACTCGGCAATGACGACAGTTTTCACAGTTGCAGCCACGGCGCCGGCCGCGTGATGTCACGAACCGCAGCACGGCAGCGTTTCACCGTGGACGATCATGCAGCAGCAACGGCCGGCATCGAATGCCGCAAAGACGCCGACGTCATCGACGAAACGCCAATGGCCTACAAATCGATCGAGGTCGTGATGAATGCGCAACGCAGCTTGGTTGAGATTGTTCATACACTTCGTCAAGTCGTGTGCGTGAAAGGCTGACGTTCAAGTCACCTGACCGCGCCGCTGGCACGGCCTGCAGCGGCGTGACGGCACCGGGTAGGTGGGCGCCTACCTTGGCCCACCCCTGTGCTAGGCTGGCAGCATGTCTATTGAAACCGTTTTGTTGTGGGCAGTTATCGGGTTGCTGGCGGGTTGGCTCGCTTCGGCGGTCATGGGCGGCGGCTTCGGCGTGGTGGGGGATATCGTGATCGGCGTGGTGGGCGCATTTCTGGGCGGGTTTCTGTTCCGCGGGCTCGGCATCCCAGTGCCCTTCGGTGGGATTGCCGGTACCATCTTCGTCGCCTTCATCGGCGCGGTGGTGCTACTGCTCGTGCTGCGATTGTTTCGCCGTCCCACGAGCAGATCCAAGGGAAAATCCGATTAGTAGCACGGCCGCCGCGACCGCGCGCATTTCCGGTTCAAGCCTTGGATGCCTCTGCAATGCTCAACGGGCCACCTCGTACGCCGCAAGCGCTGACGAAACACCAATGCTTGTTGTTCTCGACCCGCGCACCAAACGCATGGCGTTTTGTTGTCACACGAAAGCCAATCGACGTGAAGGTCAGTGGTCGTTTCGAGAGCAACAATCTCGCCATGATCCGCGACGCCGCCGTTGCGGCGATGGGACTCGCGCGGCTGCCGGATGTGCTCGCGCATGACGCTGTAAGCGCCGGGACACTGGTGCAGGTATTGGAAAAGTTCGCCGCGCCCGAGGCAGCGTTGCATGCCGTTTTTCCGAGCAGCCAATTCGTACCATCAAAGCTCAGGGCTTTCATCGACATCCTGAGGCAGCGCATGCCCGCTTCTTGAGACAGTTCGCGATACTTCTTTCGTTTCAGTCGACGACATTGATGTCGATCTCGGTTATCGTCGGCGTGAAGCGGACAAGATCTGGGGGAACTGTGATTCCGCTTCCTCGATGGCAGCCTTGACGCTGACTGGTGTCAGTCCCAGATCCTTACACCATGGATGGTTCAGTTCGAGCGGTGTTGGTTTGACCCCGACACCCATGTGGTCGGCGATGAGGTCGGCAACCGCCATCAGGTGGCCAGGCACACAGTAGTGGTCCGAGGTCTTGAAATCGTGATGATGCCAAACGGCGTGCGTGACCGCCTGCGGCAACCCCCACGCATCGCAGACCGCGGCGCCGACGTCGTTGTGGAACGCGGCGCTCTGTTCAAGCGCAACCATCAAGAGCTCGGGTCGTTTGAGAACTGCTGGCGTCAAAACACCGATCTTCGCAGCCCGTTCAAGGATGAGCAAGTGTCCGATGTCGTGCAGAAGACCAGACAGGAACGCGAAATCGGCGTGCTTCCCGATGATCTTGGCGACCGCTCGCGCCGCGACCGCTGTTGCCACCGATCGGCGACGCAACATTTCCACTTGCGCATCGAATCCGGGAATTCGAAACATCGTGGACTGGGTGACGACCAGCATCACGAGATCCCGAACGGTGGCAAGACCCACCCGTACCACGGCTTGTCGTACGGATACGACTTCCGATCCAGCGCCGAAAAGCGCTGAATTTGCGACCGATAAGATTTGCGCGGTGACGAATGGATCCCCGGCCAGCTCGCGCTCGAGGCTTTCACCGGTCGCAACGTCGCGGTTGATGGATTCAAGGACGCGCAGTGCCACTTCTGGCAGACAGCGCTTTTGCGTGTCGACTTCGTTGCGCAGCGAAACCGCGGCAGCGCTGACGCCGCCGGCGATGGCGATGGCCTCGGGATCGCGGGGTCGAGTATAGGCTTCGGCTGTCTCCGGATTTGGACCGCTGGCGGAGACAGAAGGGCGCGACATTACCCTCAGGTATCGTCATAATGATTACAAAAATGAAACCCGAAGGACAGGCTTGCTCGCCCGGGTCAAAGGCGGCCCGCGATCGGTATCTCTGTTATCCGACGTTTGAGTCTGGCAGGGATGATTCGCTTGAAATCCGGCCCCCCGACAGAATCTGTGGGTGAAAAAACGGGCATGAGGCTTTGAGGTAGGGAAAAAGGGAGCGGCGATCGCCGACGAAATTGTCCGAAACGAGTATCGTCCCGGTGCATACCAAAACCACCGGAGTCCACCGCGCCGTCATGGACATTAAAGCGATTCTGAAACGTTGTCATCCCATCAAAGGCTTCATCTACGAAAAAAGTTGATTTGGAGTTGACCAATCGAT
>JAWXBF010000099.1:0-12158 GCA_034439895.1 Deltaproteobacteria bacterium | reverse complement strand
TGAACCACAGTGAGGTGGCCGAGGGATCGAGCGAAAGACCCGCAACGGATGAAAGCAAGCGCAAGCCCAACTCGCCGCCGATCGATACGCCCGTGCCGATCGGCTGCGCGTATTTTCCGCCCAACATCAGATCGCCAATCGACTTGATGATTTCGGGATCAACCCGGTTGGCTTCGCTGATGCATGTGCCGCCCACGCAAACACGACGATTGCGGTTCGACGATCCGAAGAATCCGCCGAACAATTCTAGGTGTTCGATGGGCGTGTAACCCAGCACGAAAGTGCCCTGAATCCGAACATCCTCGTCACCCTTGATGAGCACGTCGGTGCCACTGAAGTATTCCCCACGAAATCCGAGACGCAGGTGGTTGACCGGTCCCGTATCGGCGGTCGACACGCGCAACAGACCCACCGGACCCGAGAGCGATGGCAGCGCGTTCAGGTGCAGGCTGACATCCTCGGGCAAGTACTGGTCCTCGGTGGCGGTATCCGTTGCGGCCGAGCCCTCGGCGTTTGCCGCACCCTCTGCCGCTGCCTCTGCTTCCGCAACCGGGGCAGGCGTTTCGGCCGAAACCTCTGCCGTGGCCGAATCCGGGGCGGCATAGTCGTCTGCGGCAGCCACAGGAGCAGCCTCGGCCGGGGCAGCCGCAGGCGCAGCAGGTGCCGGAGGTGCCGCTGCGGGGGCCATCCAGTCGGCGTCGGCCGGGGGAGCGACGGCGCCGGGGGTCAGAACATCATCTGGGTCAGCGGGCGCTTTGACGGGGGCCTGAGCGAAAGAAAGCGGCGAAAACACCAGTAAACACGCCAAAGTTCCCGAGATATGGATGAAAGCTCGTTGGGTCATGAAGTCGCTACTCCGAGTCAAGCGCAGGGTTATTGTTCGCCAAGACATTACACGCCCTTGCCCTCCAATGGGAATAGACGCTAAAAGTGTCGTCTCCACCAGAAACCCAACAGACGACCATGGCAGCCGAGGACGAATCGTTTCGCAAACAAGTTGAAGAAGTGGCCTTTATGGTCCACGCGGCCGAAGATCGCAAAGACGATCGGGAGTTCTTGACCAAGGTGCACCTGGCGGTCGAAGAGATCGGCCAGCGGTACCAAGCGCTCGAGGTCACCCTGTCCGAGATGGACCGGATGAAGCTGGACCGCAATTTCGGCCGAAAAGTGCGCGATCTGCGCCGACTGGCCACGTTGCTGCCGCGCATCGCATCGATTTCCGCGAGCACGCCGGATCGTCGAGCGGGCATATCGGAAGTGGGCGAACGCATGATTACCGGTGTTTCCTGGCGCCACAGTGGCGCAGTCACCGCGCGCAAGGGTGCCACGGTTGGTGACGACATTGATGCCTGGTGTGGCGTCTGCAAGGAATCCACGAACCACAACATCGTTGCCATGGTTGGAGCCGACCCCAAACAGGTGGTGTGCGGCGTCTGCAAGGCGCGCCACACCTACCGAACCGGCCCCGCCCGCGCACCCGCAGCCGAGGCCGCCAAGACCTCTGTAGCGTCGCACGATCGTGCGATCACCCAGCGAGCCGAAGAACGGGATCGCGTGGAAAAGGCGAAGAAACAGGCCGCGAACGACGCCATCTACGCCGCAACGGATGTCATCGACTTCGATCCCAAGCGCCGTTACCGGGTCGGTGAAGTGCTTCACCACCCCGATCACGGTCGGGGCAAAATTGAAACCGTACTACGATCCAGCTTGCTCGTGCGATTCGCGGCCAGCGGACTCAAGTCCGTCATGCTGATGTAGCACCCCTAGTCGGCGTCGATCTGTTCCAGAATGCGCTTCAACAGACCCTCTACCATCAGGTTTCGTGCGGAAGTATCGTACTTGCTTGCACGATAGCCGCCCTGGATCTCCTCGAAACGGATTCGGGTTTGCTCGATCAACTCCCGGTAAGGTCCAACCTTGGACATGACCTCGCGCTGGTTCTTGATCAGATAGCCGACCGCCGACGCGATGGCCGCCGCCGTCAAGACCAGTCCAAGCGGACCCGCCAGGAAGTACTTCAGCGCCAGGCGCAAAGCCACAACACTGGCCGCGCCGATGGCAGCTTTCTTGAAGCCCGATCCGTCTTTCACCGAATCGGTCGCGATCCCTGTGATCTGCCCGGAGGCCATCACAAGCGCGATAAAGTTCCCTTTCCGTTGCTTCCAACCCCGGTCGTAGTACTCGCGCACCGCATGGCGCAAGAAGGCGTCATAGTCGTCGTACACTTCGTCCCGTAAAGCCGCCGACTGGTCGTTTTTCTGAGGTTCTTCGGTCTGCATCCCAATAGCCGCCTTCAGGATGATGTTACCACGCAGCGTTGAGAGCCGCCCCGGCGCAAGCCCAAGCTGTTAGGATTGCGAGGTGACTGGCTTCGACGCGCCCGTTTTCGTGGGTCGAAAGGGTTTGCTGGTGGCAAGCCTTGTTGGGGCTACCCTGATCGTACCCTTGCACGCCCGGGCCGGTCTCGACCTCGAAACCCTGTTCAAACAGGGCGAGTACGAAAAAGTCGTGGCCGAAGCAAAGAAGCGGCCAGGATCGGGTGCATCGGCCGTTGCCAGGACCATCCACGCCGCCCGGGCCGAAATGGCGCTGGGACGAGTCGATGAGGCAAAGCGGCGCCTCCAAATCGCGGCGACAAGAGCCCCCACCCATCTTCCCTTGCGCGCCGCCATGCTAACCGTGACGGACGCCCTCGGTGACCGGGCGCAACTCGCCTCCCTCGTCGCGCAATTGATCGCCGACTGGCCCGAAAGCCGACAACAGCGGGCCAGCGTCGCAGAGCTTGTTGCGATGGGAAACGCACTGCGTTTCGCCAATGACTTCAACCGCGCGAACGAACTGTTTCGTCAGGCCACGATCAAGGCAGGGCGGGCGGCCGAGCCACAAATCGCATGGGGCGGGTTGCTCCTTGAAAAGCACGCCCTCGTCGACGCCGATCGAAGCTTTTCGGATGCGCTGTTGGCAGATCCCCGCAACCCGGACGCGCTCGTGGGTTCAGCCCGCGTCGCGGTGGACCGAAACTACGACCGCGAGCAAGCCATCATTCTTGTCGCCCGGGCGCTGAAAGAGAATCCAAGGCACGGATCCGCCCTCGCAATGCGAGCGGAACTTGAACTGGATGCCGGCGCCTTCGACGAAGTCCGTGCGACGGTTTCGGAAATGGAACGCACCAATCCCGGTTCATCCGACGCCGCCTGGATCCTGGCCGCGCTCGAACGACTGGTCGGCAATGAGATCGGCTATCGGCTGCAACGCGATCGCTCGCTTGCGACAAAACCGCACGACGCGCGTTTTTTCGCAGCCGTTGCTGAGGCGCTGGTCCGCCACCGCCGATACGAGGACGCACGCACCGTCGCGATACAGGGCGTGAACGTCGATGCCCGCAACGCGCGTTGTCTGAGCGTCCTTGGCACCACGTTATTGCGCATGGGCGAAGAAAACGAAGGCCTGGGGTACCTGAGGACGGCCTTTGCCGTGGATCCGTATGACACGAGAACCTTTAATCAGCTGGAGCTTTTCGAGAAGACCATCCCACAGAAATACACTGTGTACGCCACCGCCCATTTTCGCCTTCGCATCGAGAAACACACCCGTGCCGCGATCGAGCACGTCGTGGCACCCTTTTTGGAGGAGGTGTATGCGCGCTACGCCACACGGTACGCGTACACCCCCGACAAACCCATCGTCGTCGAGCTCTACGGAAAACCCGAGGATTTCGCGGTACGAACGGTTGGTTTGCCCAGTCTTGATGTCGAGGCGGTTTGCTTTGGCCGGGTCATCACCGCGCACGCGCCGAATCTCGCCAACGGCAGTTGGGGCATGATCCTGGCGCACGAGCTTGCGCATGTGTTTGCGCTCGGGCTCGGCAAAGAGCGTGTACCCCGTTGGTTTACCGAGGGGCTAGCCGAGGTGGAAACGATGCACCTCCATCCCGCATGGACGCGACGCGAACACATGGTGCTCTTCGGGGCCATGAGCCAGGGACGCATTCCTTCGATCGGAAACCTTTCACGCGCGTTCATCGATGCGCAAACACCCGAGCAGGCGATAGCGGCCTACATGGTCTCGGCCCATGCCGTCTCATTCCTCGAGCGGCGCCACGGCTTTGCCAAACTTCGACAGGCACTGGTCGATTTTGGGAACGGGATGTCCGGAGAATCGGTGCTGAACCGCATCACAGAAACCGAACGGACCCAGATGGACACCGCCTTCACGAAAGAGCTTGCGGAACACTACCAGTACCTGCGAACGCAGTTCTTGCCCACGGTTACCGAGCTATATCCCCGTGACGAGGCCGATATGCGCGCACATAAACTCGGGGCGAACGCGGCCGATCGCGCCCGGGCGGGACTGTCGGCGATGGCCGACGGCGACACTGCGGCTGCAAAACAATGGTTGCTTCTGGCCAGACCGAAACCGAAGGCCGACGGTGCTGCTCCCGATCCACTCGTTTCGTTTTTGGAGGCGACCATCGCAGATCGCGATCACGATCCTGCGGCGATTCGAGCGGCGCTATTGCCCCTTCTTGAGGCCGGCATCGAGGGCTACGATCTGCGCACACGCCTCGGATTGTCTTCGGTCGAAACCGGCATTCTCGTCGATGCCGAACACCACTTTCTGCGTGCCACCGAACTTGCCCCTGAACAACTTGAGGCCTGGGTGTTCCTGGCACGCCTCTACGAACGAACCAATCGACCGAGGGAACAACTGCACGCGCAAACACGGGCTTTTCTGCTCGATCCTCAAAATGCGCGCCTCGGCAAAGAGATCGTGACCGGTGCCCTGGCGCTGCACCGGTATGAACGCGTGCTCGAAATTGCGCCGCTGGTCGTATTCATCGATCCGTCGGACGCCGAATTGCAAGCGGCACACGGACGCGCCCTGCGCAACCAGGGAGATTACCCGCGGGCCGTTCAGGCTTACGAACAGGCCCTCCAGCTATCGCCCAGGAACCCTGAAGGCATTCGGGCCGCCCTGGGCGAGCTCTACACCCTGACCGGGGTCGTCAAGCCGAAAACTACTGCAAAACCTCGGAACTGATTGCGGCCGGAACACCGGTGGACGCGGTCGACGACCCGGTCGACGGTTTTTCGAGCGGAAAGACGAGGCCAAAGACCGATCCCTTCCCTGCCGGACTCTCAACCGTAACACGGCCACCGTGATCCACGACAATCTGTTGCACGAGCGCAAGGCCAAGACCTGTCCCCTTTTTCTTGGTCGAAAAGAAGGGATCAAAAAGTTGCGGAAGGTTGTCGGCATCGATCCCGGAACCCGAATCGCCGATCCGAACGTGAACCTCGTTGCCCACCTTCAAAACGGCCACCGTGATCTGACCGCCGTCGGGCATCGCCTCGCGCGCGTTGCGGACCAGATTCAGCACCGCCTGACGCACCTGCCCCTCATCCGCATTGACCTCGGGCACCTCCGCCGCCACCGAAATTGAAACCGTTACGCCTGCTCTTTCAAGCTCGGCTCGGGCAAAGGCGAGAACGGAATTGACGATGGCACCCATATCTTCCGGCTCGCGAGTACCCCGCGGTAACCGCACGAAACGCAGGTAATTTTCGGTGATCTCACTCAGTCTGTCCACCTCACGAACGATAGCCTGGAGTTGGCCGAGCGACTCGGGTCGACCGGTTGCGAGATCGTCGGCAAGCAACTCGGCGTTGAGGCCGATCGAAGCCAGGGGATTGCGAATCTCGTGGGTGATCTGCGCCGCCATTCGACCTATCGTCGCAAGCTGCTCGGAACGGATCAGGCGTTGCTCACGTTCTTTGATCGCCGCAGACATCACGTCGAACTCTCGTGCCAAGTCGCCTATTTCGTCTTGCGAATGCACCTCGATGCGCTGGGCGTAATCGCCACCGGCAACAGCGCGGGCTCGTTCGCGCAATACCCGCAGGGGCCGCAACGTCCGCATCATGGATAGCGCAACACCGAGCGCGACAAACAACCCGGCACCGGCCATCAAGAGCGCCAGATTGCGGGCGCTTTCCTCGTCGATCCGCATGAGCGTCGCAATGGTACGGCTTTCCCCCCGGATGCTCCGACGCGTCCGGTCCATGTGATAGATGAGGGTCGTCAGCTTGGCCACGAAGGCCTGTCGACTTTCGTCGTCTTCGCTCGCCTCGAAAGCCGCGAGTCCGTCTGCAACCAACCCCAGCCGGGTCTGCAGTTCGACGATTTGAACTCGAAAGGCATCGGCCCCCTCGATGGGTGAAAACCATTTGCCGCTTTCCCCGCCCTGATACCGGTCGAGTGTTTCCAGCGCCGAGGCCACCTGCCTCCGGGCGAGGACGAAGGCAAGCGGGCGCTTGGGGTCAGGCCGTCTCACGACCGTCGTCGGCACGCTTTGCAATTTGCGCCAGGCATCGTCGAGGTCGGCCTGAACGTCAAACAGCGTCTGGCTCGCCACGACGCGAGAACGCGCCCGGTACATATAAACCAGGGTGAGAACGCTCGACGCCAGGAACACCGTGGCCAGCACGGTGTAGGCGACAAAAATCTTGCCCGAAACCGAAAGGCGCATGGGTTACGGTCCGACGCGGGACAGCCGCCATGAGCGTAGCGCAAACCCGCGCCGAGCGCCTTTTCTTCGTACCCAACTGTCCCGCCACCAAAGGATCCGCAGTCGGACCGCCGAGTGTCATTGACAACGCCCGCGTGCATAGCGAACATCCCGCGGAGCCCATGAAACGAAGTCCCTTTTTACTAAAATCGCTCCTGCTGACCGCCCTGGGGCTGTGCGCAGGATCGCCAGCTGCCCGGGCGGCAGAAACCCTTTCGGTTCTCGGCATTGAGGCCGAAGACCCTGCAAACGAAAGACTCGCGACCACGCTGACGACAGCCTTGCGCAAGGAAATCGGGGCAACCGAGGGCTACAAGGTGGTCCCCGGTCGAGACTTGGTCGAGGTCAAGCTTATCTTTTCCTGCCCCGACGAATCCCCTTCTTGCATGGTACAGGCAGCGGCCAGCCTTAACGCATCACAGATCGTCTTCGGCACAATCGGAGGCGGCGCCACGGGCGAAACGATTGTCACGCTCAAGTTGCTCGACGCCCGCAAGGGACGCATCGTCTCGTTTCTGTCCGAGCCCATTGCTGCGAACCAGAAATCGGCCGCCGCATTGCAAAGCCCGGTTAAGAAATGGTTCGCCTCGCTAACCGGCCGAATCATTTTGGGTTCAATACGTATTCGCAGCACATCCGTGGGCGCCACGATCGCGGTTGACGGGGTTCCCTCGGGCGTCACCACCGACGGGGCGGTCGAAGTCGATTCCGTTACCCCCGGCGATCACACCGTGGCCGTGACCAAGCGGGGCTTCGCCCCCTTTGAGACCGGTGTGACGGTTGAGGCTGGCAAGGCTGTCGACGTCCACGCAAAGCTGGTCGACGAAGCTGGCGCCGTCGTGCCACCAACGGCAACCTCTGCGACCGAGTTTGACCTTGGAGAAAAGCCCACGGAACACAGCGCAACGACCATCGGAGCCTGGAGCGCCGCCGGTATCGGCGTTGTGTCGATGGCGCTTGCCATCAAATTCGGCCTCGATGTTCTGCAATTTAACAAGGATCTGGATCCCTATCGCCAGTTCCCGTGCGATAGCGATAGCGGTAAATGCGACATCAACGGCAACGAGATTGAGGTGGATCCCAGTCTCAGCAAGTCCGAAGTCGCAGCAATGGAACGGCAACGCAGCAAGGAAGTCCAAAGCCTGAAAGACGACGGTGCCCAGGCGACCACGTTGCAGTACGTATTCTGGGGCGTCACCGGTGCGATGGCCGTCACAAGCGGCGTGCTCTTCTATCTGGCTGCCGACAAAAACGACGGCGACGACAGCGACAGCGCCTCCAGCGGCCACAACCTGACCATCGCACCAACCATTCAGCCCGGCGGCGCGGGATTCGTGGGACGGTTTACGTTCTAGGCAACTACCTTCGGGGCGGCGCCCAGTTGAACGCCAGCCGGATCAACAATTCGAAGATTCGGTCCGGAACCATCAATCGTACCACGCAGGCAAGGGTCGAAAACGGCCCCACCCTCCAGCGCAGCGCCGGATTGGGATCGGTGCCCGCACGAAAGATGGTGTCCGCCACCGCATCGACACGCGCGCGGGGAATGGCGCCGAGGCGTTCACGATAGCGTGCAAGCAACGGTGCATACGGTGAATCGGCGCGGGTCGACGAAATGACCTGGGACTGCTTTCGATGCAACTCGGTCTCGAACGAGCCCGGTTCAACACAGGCGACGCGGATCCCAAAAGGGGCAACCTCGTAGCGCAAGGTTTCGGTAAGCGCCTCCACGCCAAACTTCGATACCTGATACGGACCCACCATGGGCAGAGCCGTGCGCCCGTTGGTCGAACTGATGTTGACGATGGCGCCGTCCCCACGTGCACGCATCGCGGGCAACACCGCGCGAATCACTCGGTGTACGCCGATGACATTGGTCTCAAGCTGTGCACGCAGTTCGTCCGGTGTGGTTTCTTCGAGCGCGCCAAAACAGTAGAACGCCGCATTGTTCACAACAATGTCGATGCGACCTTCGTTTTCAGCCAAGATGGCCGCGACGGCGCCAGAAACACCGGCATCGCTTGTCACGTCGAGGATTGGCGTTGTCAGCGCCCAGGATTTTGCGTTCGCCTCCGCTAGCAATTCCTGGTCGGCGGAAGGATTGCGCATGCTCGCATAGACGCGATAACCACGCCGGGCGAAGAGGCGTGCGACCTCGCGGCCAATGCCACTCGAACAGCCTGTGATGAGAACAACGGGCCTGGAAGGGGTGCTGGACATAACGGGTTTCCTCAGAACGGCAACGAGTATCCGGCCTGCAACAGGTGAGCGTCGCCGTAACGCGCACTTTGAAACAATCGTCCATACGAAAGCTCGGCCGCACCCTCCGAGAACCATCCCAAAAATGGGATCCCCCGAAACACGTGCAGCTGCCACCAAACGTTCAGCTGTGGGATCTGCGTTGTCAGATCGCCGTACTTTACGTCCGCCGAGTGAAAGCGTGAAATCGGTCCGTAACACTCCGAGCTTCCACCCGCCAAACCGCTGCTGTTGCACCAAAAGTCCGCCGGACTTTGGACGTGCAAACGATACGAAAACCGCAACTCGACGTTGCGGTGAACCATCCAGTACGCGCGAGCCTCAGTCGTGTGCCCCTGCAGGCCCCAGGGCTCGGGGTTGTAGTTGTCCGTCAGCGGACCTCGGTCGACATAAAATCGATAGAAGCCCTGAAGACCCACGTTTAGGTCAGAAATGTAATACGCCATTCGCGCACCGAGGACGTGACGCCAACGTTTTGTTGGAACCATCGGCCGACCGCGATTTGGCGTATCCAGATAGGGATTGGCTTGATAGCCGTCGAGCCACGAGGTCTCGTACAGAACCTGCGCGAGAGCCACCGGCGACAACGCCTGCGTGTAGCCGATGCCTCCAAACCACACATCCAGAGTGTGATCGATCATCCGGGTCTCAATGTGATCATCGTTCTTGGCGAACACCGCCGATACCACACCGGTGCGCCCCCATACTTCATGCTGAAGGTTTAGAAACAGCGTGCGCGAATCGTAGTCCGGTTCGCGGCTGTAGCGAAAACCAGCACCGACTCGGGTCGCGCCCAATCGATAGCCACCGCTCAAACCTGCTTCGTGGCGCCTTTCGGTGAAGATTTCGTCCTGGGTTGCACCCTGAGCGACCGATGCCGACGTCACGGCGTCGAGCAGATAGTGCGCGCCCACGTCGATGCCTTCGGGCAAGTCCTTGCTGACGGATACCATCGGTTCCACGATGCGCGTGGACGCTTCGCGGTAATAAATTCCGCGCACCGAAATCCGATCGTCGCCGCTCGCGGTACCGTCGGTCGTCACAACCCAGACAAGGAGCCCCCAAAGGACACTTGCGGGGAATCGCCTAGTTGCAACCACAACCGCCGCCGACGTCACCGTATGCTCCGTCAGCGCCTTCCCGCGACGAGAACATGTGTTGGTTGAAGCGGCCTTCAAGCCCATCGTTGAATTGCATCGCTCGGCGAGAAAGGGTTTCCCGCTCCCATGGCTTGACGGGTGGATGGGCGCAAGCCACAAACACGCCCGACCCCACGAGGAGCAACAAGGTGGCACGGAGCATCCCCCGACCCAGCCCGACGAGGCTTGCGATGCGGTTTTTCATTGCGCGCTTATAACACGGAGCCCGCGACGATATGATGCCCCAATGCAATCCGACGAGTATCTGGTCCTCGACATTGAAACCGCACCGGACCGAGACGTTTACACACCGCCCGAGCCGCAGCCCGGGGTCGAGCGCCCCTTCCCGCCCCTCTATGCCTGCAAGGTCCTCGTCATCGGCGTGATGTGGCTTGACCAGAATCTGGCGGTGAAGCGACACGGGACCATCGCCGAAGGCAAGGATGAGGGCGCCCTGCTTCAGGATTTCTCCGAGTTCATGGCGAAACACAAACCCCACCTCATCACATGGAACGGGCGCGGTTTCGACCTGCCGGTGCTGGCATTGCGCGCGCTTCGCCACGGGGTTCCCATGCCCTGGTACTACCAGGACAGCAACATTCGCTTTCGATTCAAGGCCGAGGGGCATTTGGATCTCTGCGACTTCCTTTCAGACTTTGGAGCGGCGATGCGAACTTCGCTGGCCGGTGCTGCAAAGCTGGTGGGCCTTCCTGGCAAAGATGGCGTTGACGGCAGTCAGGTCGAGGGCCTCTACAACGCCGGGCAGATGGATGCCCTGCGCGAATACTGTCTATCGGACGTCGCCCAAACGGCATTCCTGTTCATGCGCTATCGGGTCTTGACCGGGGCTCTTTCGGTCGAGCGTTATCGAGAGGCGGCCAGTGCCATGCTCGATCACCTGCGTGCGGATCGCCGCTTCGAGCGGCTGGTCAAACAGATCAACACCGACCAGTTGTTACTCAATCGGACGTGAGCGGGCTTCACGCTCAATCGAATCCAGCATTCGGGGCAACGACAATGTCGTGAGACCGTCGAGAACCCGCCGCATCACGAAGTCAGGAAACGGAGACTTGGCCGAAACCGACACCCAGTACTCAACCCAGGTCCCCTCGCCTTGCGCCGTGAATTGCCACCCTCCTTCGTTGTCGGTGATGATGTCGCCTTCGACGAAGGTCCAGGTCACGCGATTCGCCGCAGCGTCACAAATCAGATCGAGAACATAGCGAAGCGGGACAATCAAGGTGAGCGTGAACTCCACCCGTTTTTTATCGAGCGCAGTGTCAAGGATCCGCACCTTCGTTATCTCGGGAAAGATTCGCGGATAACATTCAAAATCGGTTGCCACCGCAAAGCCCTGAGCCGGGGCTAGGCCTTTCCAGATGCGGTCAATGCGAACTGGAGGGATGTTGGCCATGGGTCCTTTCAATGTACCAGTTCGCTCAAGTTACCGCAGTTTTTCATGTTCTGCTCGCCCGCGACGGGGTAATTTCGTCGACCATGTTGCGTCCTTTTGTCCCCGCCGAGACGCCCCTCCGATACGCCCCGGACCGTCCCGTCCGCGTGTTACATATCCACCTTGATGTGGAGTTGGATTTCGCCGCACGCGCAATCGCAGGCACCGCCACGCTGACTCTGGCGGCGCGTGCCGCCCTGCTGACCCGCATCGAACTGGATGCCGTTGATATGCAGATCAGCACCGTCACCCTC
Source organism: Deltaproteobacteria bacterium (assembly GCA_034439895.1). GTDB lineage: Bacteria > Myxococcota_A > Polyangia > Fen-1088 > Fen-1088 > JAWXBF01. Next base: position 485 of record JAWXBF010000099.1, on the reverse strand, counting down.
GGCGGCAAACGCGTCACCGGATGGACCTACGACCACCGCCGGTTAACGATCCCGCTCGCAACCTCGCCCGCGGCGGGCACCGAGCTGACCGTGGCCGTGCGTTACCGCGCCGAACCTCGACGCGGCCTGTATTTCCTCGCGCCCGATGCCGACGATCCGACCCGGCCCGAACAGTGCTGGACGCAAGGACAGGATGAAGACGCGCGTTGCTTCTTCCCCTGCATCGACGCCCCGACAGAAAAATCCACCAGCGAAATTGTTTGTACCGCCCCCTCGGACAAACAGGTGCTGTCCAATGGTGATTTGCTGTCGCGCGAACCCGCGGGCAAACAGCGCACACGGTGGCACTACAAGTTGTCGTCACCCCATTCGTCCTACTTGTTGACACTGGTTTGTGGTGATTTTGCCGAATTCAAATCCCGCGCCAAGCAAACCGGGGTTGAGGTTCACGGCTTCGCGCCCAAAGATCGAAAAAAGGATGCCGA
>JAWXBF010000098.1:0-18267 GCA_034439895.1 Deltaproteobacteria bacterium | reverse complement strand
TACGTGCGCGAGGGTCTGCGCGGCAAAGATCGCGTCCTCCTCGATGTGAATCAAGAGGCCGCCGATGGAACGCTCTCGCTTGATTCGTGGGATCCCTCCGAAGACGGCACATGGGTCGTCTACGGCACCTCCAAGGACGGCAGCGAAGAATCGGTGTTGCGCATTCGCAATACCGCAACCGGCGTCGACCGGTCCGACGCCCTGCCCCGCGCACGGGCCGCCTCGATAGCGTGGCTCCCCGACGCCTCGGGGTTTTACTACACCCGGTACCCCGCACCGGGCAGCGTGCCACCGGACCAGGAAAAGTATCACAGGGCGGTCTACTTCCACGCGCTCGGCGCCGATCCGGCGAGGGATGCGCGCGTTTTTCCCGCACAGGACGATCGCACGCGCGACATGACCGACTGGCCCACCGTCGGCCTGTCGCCCAATGGTCGATGGCTGGTCATCACCGTTTCGCAAGGCTGGGCCAAAACCGAGATCTTTGTCGTCGATCGTTCGCGCACCGATGCCTGTGCGCCCACACCGGTCGTGGTTGGAAAATCCGCGATCTACCAGTCGGTAGAGGTTCTCGACGACACGCTTTACGTGCTCACCAACGACGGCGCCCCTCGATACAAATTGCTCGCGATCGATCCGGGTTCATCCGGTGAGTCGAACTGGAAGACAATCATCGCCGAGGGACCCGATACGCTGGAAAGCGTCGGCGTCGCGGGATCGCATCTCGTCGCGACCTTCTTGCACGACGCGGCTTCCGGGGTGCGTCTGTTTTCGCGCAAGGGCGTTCTTGAACGAGAGGTCCACCTTCCGGGTCTCGGCAGTGCTGCCGCGTTTTCATCGCGCGCGAGCCATCCAACCGTTTACTTTCGTTATGGCTCGTTTTTGACCCCGGGAACGATCTACGAACTCGACGGCGACACGGGCAAAAGCAAGTTGTGGGCACAACTGAAAACCCCGATCGACGAGCGCAACTTCGAGGTCCATCAGGTTCACTATCCCTCGAAGGATGGCACCTCGATCCCGATGTTCCTCGTGCACAAAAAGGGTCTTGTCCGAGACGGAAAAAATCCAGCACTCCTTTATGGCTACGGCGGATTCAACATCGCCTTGACCCCTGGCTTTGCGGCCGCCGTCATACCGTTCATCGAACAGGGCGGCCTCTACGCCGTGGCCAACCTGCGAGGCGGTGGCGAGTTTGGCGAGGACTGGCATCGCGCAGGCATGTTGAAGAACAAGCAAAATGTCTTCAATGACTTTGCCGCCGCGGCCGAGTTTTTGATCGGGCAGAATTACACGCGCCCCGAACGGCTTGCGATTTCGGGTCGCTCCAACGGCGGATTGCTGACCGGCGCAACCGTGACACAACGACCCGAACTTTTTCGCGCGGTCATCGTTGGCGTCCCGCTGCTCGACATGGTTCGGTATCACAAGTTCCGCATCGCGCGCCTCTGGATCCCGGAATACGGCGATCCGGACAAGGCCGACGAGTTTGCGTGGCTTTATGCCTATTCCCCTTACCACCGGGTGAAGCCTGCAACCCACTACCCCGCGGTGCTGGTCTTCACCGCTGAATCCGACACCCGGGTGGACGCGATGCACGCCCGCAAGATGACGGCGCGCCTGCAAGCCGCGACGACTTCCGGACATCCGGTGCTGCTGCGCCTCGAACAACAGGCCGGTCACGGTGCCGGCAAGCCGCTCGGCAAGCAGATAGCGCAATACACCGACGAGCTGGCCTTTTTGTTTCGTGAACTTCAGTTGTCTGCCCACCCAAACGCCAAACCATGAATGCTGCAACCGATCGCAAAAAAATCCGAGTCGTCCTTCTTTTCGGAGGGCAGTCGAGCGAACACGAAGTTTCACTGCTGTCGGCGCGAAACGTCCTCGCGGCACTCGATCGAAACCGTTTTGTGCCCCAGCTTGTCGCGATCGACAAAGAGGGCATTTGGCGCACGACCACCGAAGACCAGCTCGTCACGGCGGTTGGCAACCCCAAGCTCTTGAAGCTTTCAACCAGCGGCCCACCCCTTTTGGTACCGCCGGGCCCGGGCTCGGGAATTCCATCCATCTTCGACGATCCGAACTACACGGAAACCGTGGTATTCCCGGTCTTGCACGGCAGCCACGGCGAGGACGGCACCGTGCAGGGCTTGCTTGAACTGGCCAACGTCGCGTACGTCGGTTCATCGCACCTCGGCTCGGCGATTGCGATGGACAAGGACGTGACGAAACGTTTGCTCGTGCACGCCGGCATTCCAGTTGTGCCCTGGCAAATCGTGCGCGCACGCGATTTTGCAGATGCGCCACAAGCCATACTCCAGGCAGCGGCCGCGCTTTCGTATCCGATGTTCGTCAAGCCAGCCAATGCCGGCTCATCGGTCGGCGTCCACAAGGTCAAACAGTCCTCCGAGCTTTCGGCCGCGATCACCGATGCGCTGTTACACGACGACAAGATTCTCATCGAATCGGGCGTCGACGCGCGCGAGATCGAATGCGCCGTCCTCGGAAATGATCGACCGATGGTCGCGGTACCGGGCGAAATCGTCGTCACCCATCCGGACGGTTTTTATTCGTATGACGCGAAATACGTCGACGCGAGCGGCTCTCACGTTGAGCTTCCCGCCAAGATTTCGGCCGAAACGGCCGAGCAATTCAAACAAATGGCCGCGAAGGCCTTTGTCGCGCTGGAGCTGTCGGGACTCGCTCGAATCGATTTTTTCCTCGATCGAAAAACCGGCGCCGTATTCCTCAACGAGGTCAACACCATCCCGGGCTTCACCGCCATTTCGATGTATCCCAAGATGTGGGAAGCATCGGGCGTGCCACAGATCGAACTCATCTCGCGTCTGGTTGATCTGGCACGGGAGCGCCACGGCAGGCGTCGCAACCGATCATGAGCACGGCTCCACCCGTTCGATTTGGACTCATAGGCTGTGGTACCATTTCCGACGTCCATCGACGCGCACTCGCCGAAATTCCACAGGCGCGCATCGTGGCAGTCGCGTCGCGGAATGCCGAGCGGGCCCGCGCGTTTGCCGCGAAGGCCAACTGTCACCACACCGTGGATCACGCAGACTTGTTGTCGTCGCCCGATGTGGATGCCGTGATCATCACAACGAGCAGTGGCTCGCACGCCTCGATTTCGCTCGAGGCCCTCGCCGCAGGCAAACACGTTGTGGTTGAAAAACCGATGGCGATGACGGCAAGTGAAGCCCGGCAGATGGCGACGCTTGCGGCCAACAAGGGCCTGCAGCTATCGGTCATCTTCCAGCGTCGCTTCGAGCCACACCATCTAGCCGTGAAAAAGGCGATCGAGTCTGGTGCGCTCGGACGGCTCCTGCTTTGCGAGGTCGCGTGTCCCTATTTCCGTGATCAGGCATACTACGATTCAGCGGACTGGCGTGGAACGCTGGCGCTTGACGGGGGTGCGCTCATGAATCAGGCCATCCATTCGGTCGACCTGCTGCTTTGGCTGGCGGGGCCTGCGGCCCGGGTATTTGCCGAGACCGCCACCCAAACCCACCGCATCGAGGCCGAGGATCTTGCGCTTGCGATCGTTCGCTTGGAGCGGGGCGGATACGCCACCCTCATGGCCTCCACCAGCATCCGACCCGGCTATACCCCAACCCTCAATTTCTACGGCGAGCTCGGCAGCATCAAGCTGGCGGGCGCCGAGGTGGTGGCCTGGAATGTACCGAACATACCGGCACCCGAGGCGCCGCCGACGAGTGCCATCGGTGTGGCGACCCATCTGCTCGCAAGTCACGAAGCCCACCGGGCGCAACTTGCTGATTTTGTTAACGCTCTTTCGGAGGGCCGGCCGCCGCTGGTCACGGCAGAGGAAGGGGTGGCTTCGGTCGCGCTCATCGAGGCGGTCTATCGCTCCGCGGCATTGTCCGTACCTGTCGAACTGTAATATGTCTTGCAAATCGGCATACCCCATCGTCGCTCCCTGGGTTACACTGATCTCGACCTAACCACGTTAGGACTAACGACTGTTTGAAGGGAAAAGAGACGCATCGCCATGTCACACAAAGCACTGTTGGTTTCCGAGGACTACGAACAACTCCGCAGCCTTGCGCTCGCGTTCAGAAAAGAACCCTTTTCGTTGGCCATCGTGGAGACAGCCGACGATGCCCGCTCCATGTTGGCCCGTGAGCCCATCGGAGCCTTGGTCATCGACGAAAACCTTCGTGGCAGCAGGGGCATTGATTTGCTCGTCGAACTAGCACATGACTTTCCGCAGATACCCCGCGTGTATGCCTCGGGAGAATTGAACCTTGAGAGTATGGTGCGCGTCGTCAACCAGGCGCAGGTTTTTCGCCTCCTTCGCAAGCCCTGGGACGCAGAACACATGGCGCAGACCATCCGAGTGGCATTGCGCAAGCACTCGATAAAGTTGCTCTCGGATCGCGTGGTGAACCTCGCCCGTAGGCAGACCCTGCTGGTCGAGGAACTCGATAGAGAAACCGTTGCAGGTGATCGGTCGCTCCCTTCCGTCCCGCACCAGTCTCGGATGGAAATGTTGCATGCCCATCCGTCACACGCTTCTGCACAGAGCCCGCTCGCCGACATCGATCCGATCACGATGCTGACCCCGGACGAGGCATCACAGCTGTCTCGACGGGAAACCGAGATCCTCCGCGCGGTCGTCTCCGGGAAGAAACCGCGCGACCTCGCTCGGTTGTTCTTCATCAGCGTCCACACCTCGCGCAATCACATCAAATCGATCTACCGGAAACTGGGCGTTCATGCCCACGGCGAGCTCATTGCCAAGGTGTTGCGCCCCGCGGGCGCCCCCCAACAGCAATTCATTGGATGATAGAGTGGGTCGTCAACGTCGGAACACGAGGACGTACCCGCCCACCACCACCACGAGGACGGCGAACAACAACTTCCAGTTCCGTCTTGCCCACTCGTAGCTCGAAAGATGCTCGTTAAAGTCTACAATCTCGGCGCTTTCGATGCGTCGGCCGGACTGAAATTTTCCCGAGTCCTGACCGGCAGACTCGATCTTGCGATATTCGCCACTTTCGCGCTGGCGCAGAATATCGACGTTGTCGTCGCGATAGGCACGGCCTGACTGCGCCGGATCGAGGTTGATGCGCACCCGCTCTTGCTCCGAGGCGGATGGAGGCGAAATACGGTTGTACTCTGCGTGTGCAGAACCCCCGATGATGGTAGCAAAGACTGCGATGACCAAAAAGCGGGTTGCGCTCACCGGCAGATTTCCTAGAGCAACTCGTTGCACTCGGTCGCGACAATGTCGTCAAGGGTCTCACGCCGGACCGACAAGGTGGCCTTGCCATCCTGCCACCAAACCTGTGGCGCGCGGCCCATCGAAACGTAGTTCGAGCTCATCGCAGCACCATAGGCACCGGCATCGTGTAGCACCAGCAGATCGCCCACATCCGGGCGAGGCAGCATCCGCGGCTGGATCAACTCTTGATCATCGCGGGTGAACACATCGCCGCTTTCACAGAGCGGACCTGCAATGACCAGCGGCTCTACCTTCCGACCAACACCCGCACCCACCACGGAAATGTGGTGATACGAACCATACATGGCAGGCCGGACGAGATCGTTAAATCCCGCATCCACCATCACAAAGGTGTGACCCGGACCCTTGGCGTTCGCTCGCGTTTCTTTGATATCGGTCACGCGCGCCACCAACAACCCGGCACCGGCAACGCCATAGCGACCCGGTTCGACTTCAATGCGAATCGGGCGCCCGGCCACCTTTGACAGCGACTTTTCTGCCTCGGCCAAAACCGGTCGATACCAGTTCTGTAGATCGTAGGGTTCGGCACCGGGCTTGTAGGGAAATGGAATGCCACCCCCGAGGTTGACGGCCGTCACGTCGGCGAAGGCCGGTAGCACGTCGGCAAAAAATCCGACGAGACGTCGCATGTTTTCGTCAAATTCACGGGGCGCGGGACCGGTGCCCACGTGGGCGTGCAGGACGGTGATCGGGATCGATGCATGTTTCGCAGCGTCGCGCAGCGCCGACAGATCTTCCGGCCAGATCCCGTGCTTCGATGATGGACCCCCGGTGTCACACGATTGTACATGGCCGTGTCCAAAGCCGGGATTGATGCGCACCGCGATCGGACCTCGATACCCTGCGCCGGCAAGGCCTGCGATCATGCCAGGCGAGCCCACGTTGGGCATCACGCCGTGTTCCAACACCACGCCAAGCGCGTTGTCACGGAAAACATCCGAGGTCAGCATGATGACCGGCGGTTCGGCGCCACCGGGGAAGCCGGCTCGCATCGCGCGCAACACTTCGTTGCCACTGACCGCATCGATCCAGAGCCCTGCATCGCGACAGGTCTGCAGCACGCGGTGATTCGAGTTTGCCTTCAATGCGTAGCGGCAGTTTGCATTCAGGCCCTCGACAAGGGATTGCAAACGACCGACCGCGGTCTTGACCTCGGAACCGTCATACAAATAAAAAGGCGTACCAACCTGGTCGGCCAGTCGTGACAGCGGGTATTGCTCTAGTGAAAGCATGTGTTGGCGAAGGCGCCGAGAATAGCGCCTTTTTTCCCCGCTGCCTGTGCCTACATCACGGCGCCAATGGGCCAGGGCGAGAACTCGGACTCACCAAATCCCTGCTGCTCGCTCAGGGTATGCTCGCCCGACGCCGTCGCGATGATGCGCTCGAAAATGCGCTCACCGCAAGCCTCCAGCGTTTCCTTGCCCTCGACGATGCCGCCACAGTCGATGTCCATGTCCTCGGGCATCCGGGTAAAGACACTACTGTTGGTTGCAAGCTTGATGGAAGGGGATGGCACGCAGCCAAAGACCGAGCCGCGTCCCGTCGTGAAGCACACCACGTTGGCGCCGCTTGCGACCTCGCCTGTGACCGAGACGGGATCGTAGCCGGGACTGTCCATAAAGTTAAACCCGCGCTTTTTGAGCGGTTCGGCATAGGCCAGCACGTCGACGAGGTTGGTCGAGCCACCCTTGGCCATCGCGCCGAGCGACTTTTCGAGGATGGTCGTGAGTCCGCCAGCCTTGTTGCCAGGCGACGGGTTGTTGTCCATGTTGCCGCCGTTGCTTGCGGTGTACTTCTCCCACCACTTGATGTGCGCTATCAGCTTCTCGCCCACGGCGCGGGTTTCGGCCCGACGGGTCAGAAGGTGTTCGGCGCCGTAGATCTCGGGGGTTTCGGCGAGGATCGCACTGCCACCATGTTGCACCACGCGATCGGCCGCAACACCAAGCGCCGGGTTGGCCGTAATCCCGGAATAACCATCCGAGCCACCACATTGCAAGGCGACGATCAAGTTCGACATGGGCACGGGCTGACGCGCAATACGGTTTGCATCCGCCAGCATCTCGCGAATCATCGCAACACCACGTTCGACCGCCTTGCGGGTGCCGCCGGCAGTCTGAATGTTGAGAATCGGGACAATGGCGCGGGTACGCAACAGCCGTTCCCGATCCACCAGCTCGTCCAACTGGTTGCTCTCACATCCAAGACCCAGCATGAAAACATGGGAAAAGTTGGGATGGCGCGCAAACCCCGCGATGGTCCGGCGCAAAAGGGCAATGCCCTCACCGCTGCTATCCATGCCACACCCCGTGCGATGGGTGAGCGCCACCACGCCGTCCACATTGGGATAGTCGGCGAGCGGATTGTGACCGGTCATCGGATCCCGTCGGAAGGCATCGGCCACAAATCGTGCTACGGTTGCCGAACAGTTGACCGAGGTCAAAACGCCCACGTAGTTGCGCGTGGCCACCCGTCCATCGGCCCGAACAATGCCCTGGAAGGTTCGAGGTTCGGCCACCATCTGGGTTGGTTTCGCACCCTCGCAATAAGCGTAGTCGCGATCAAAATCACGCATGGCGACGTTGTGCCCATGGACGTGATCGCCTGGTGCGATGTCGCTGCTCGCAAAGCCAATGATCTGTCCGTAGCGCAGGATCGGATTGCCGCTGGGGATGGCTGCCACCGCCACCTTGTGCCCTGCGAGGATGGCAACGCGGGGACTGACGGTGGTTCCGGATGCGAGCGACAGGGCGTCGCCGGGGGACAGGGCGTGTCGGGCAACGACAATGTTGTCGAGTGGCGAAAGCTGGATGAAGGAAGGAACAGCGACGGATTGAGTGGTCACGACTCAAAATTATAGGTGAGTTGGCCGCGCCAGACACGTAAAATATTACTGCTCCTGCGCGAAAACCCTTTATTCGTGTGCAATCCCAAAGAAATCGCGGATCTTCCCCAAGAGATCCCTTTTCGCCGCGGCGAGTTGCGCCTGTTTCGCGGCCTGGCTGAGGTCGGCAACGGCCGCGTCCAGGGTGACCCGACGTTGCGCCAGAGCCTCGGCCATCTGCCCGGCAACTTCGGGTCGTTCTCTCAGCAAGGCCTCAAACCCTTCGCGCCCCAGGCGATAACATTCGGCGTCGGTTTCCGCGATGACGGTAGCCGAACGTGACTCGCCGGTGAGCAGTCCCATCTCGCCAAAAAAATCACCGGGGCCCAGGGTCGCGACGGCCTTCTCAATCCCATTGGGTCCTTCAATTCGTACCACAACTCGGCCGCGTATCACGATGTAGAGCCAGTGCGCCTCGGCGCCCTGTTGGGTGATTGTTTCCCCGGCTGCGAAGGGCGCGGGCCGAAGTTTCGAGGCGAGGTGTTCTCTCTCTGCAACCGACAGCGGTGAAAACAAATCGATCTTCGCCAGGACCTGCACGCGCCGCGCATTGTCGACGCGGGCCTTTTCTGTGCGGCGTTCGATCGTATCGTTGGCAAGAAAAAGAGCCTGGGCCGGTATCGACAGTGGAATTCCAGCCCGTTGCAGCGCAAAAAATACGCGCGTTCGCACCACCGAATCCGTTGGATCATCTACTGCCATATCGCTCAGGTGATACCGAACGGCATAACGAGCAGTGCTCTCACCGAGCTCCATCAATACACAGTTTGGCGCGGGCGACGACGCAACCGACTCTATCGTGGTCGAGCGCAGCGCGTTCTCGACCGCCTCGACAACGCGCGTCGGTTCATAGCGGAAATCCACATTGAACCAGATCCAGCGGCGCCACAGTCTCGGCATGCCCGCGCGCCGGCCAAGCACCAGCACCAAACCCTTGACGAGTTGCCCATTCGGCACGACCAACGTTTCCCAGTTCCGGGTTTCGATCGCCGTATAACGCCAGCGGATCTCGGTCACCTTGCCGGTCGTGTCACCTACCGTTACCCAGTCGCCGACCCGTATCGAATGGTCAAGCTGCACGGCAAGCCCGGCGACCAAATTGCCAAGTGTTTCTTGAAACGCGAGACCAACCACCGCGGTCAACACAGCCGACGTGGCCACGATGCCCGTCAGACTAAAGCCCGCACGCGTCGCCAACGCCAACGTCGCTATCACAGAAGCCGCGGCAAAGGTCACGTCCTGAAGGATTCGCGGCGAACGCATTCCCATGCGGGTCAACAAGCCGCTGAAGACGATCGCGACCGAAAGTCCCGTGATCGAAATGGCGGCGCAAACCTGCGCTGCCGTTCGGGTAACGGCAACCGATTCGGCTCCGCGGGTGAAAAGCCAGGCGGCAACGATCACCAGTATGAGATGGAGAATCCCCAGAGCAAACGCAGTCTTGATTCTACGACGGCCTTCCTGAACCAGCACCCGCGCCACAACCCACAAGCCGAAAATCACCGCGGAGAGGACTGGCGTTGAGGCCGCCCCGGCCTCGTTCAAGATTGCGTTCCACAAAGTCATACTGCACTCGACAGTCTATACAGTCGTGGCGCCCACCGGTAACCTTTCACCCAACCATTCGACGTTGTGGCCGCGTGAGAATCATCGCGAGGCCGAAAATGACCAGCCCGAGCACCGAAGACATCAACGCAGCATCCAATCCGGGCGTGTGATATTGCATTGAGATCTTGTGTTGACCGGGTGTGATGCGAATGCCTCTCATCACGCGATTGACTCGAAAAATTTTGGCAGGGCGGCCATCGACACGTGCCTCCCATCCCGGCGCGTGCTGTTCGACAAAAACCGCCATCCCATCGGTGTTGCTGTTGCAGGTTGCCGATAAAGCATCGTCCCGATAGTCATCGATTCGGCAGTGTCCGCCTTCGGTCTCGGTGCCATGCAGGACCGCGTCGGCATCCTCCGGCTGAGTCATCGCAAGTTTTCCAGCCAGAACGTCGCGATTGAGAACTTCGCCAGGGTTTCGGGTTTTGAATGGGGTGGTCATCGTGACGACAAAGGAACGCGGAAGCGCATCCGTGACCTTGAAGAGGCGAAGCCCCGGGATCGGGTCGATGCCTGCGGGTAGGTACCCGGCTCGACTTGCCCAACCGTTCACCGATCCCAAAATGAAATCTGTTGAGGCGAATCGAACGAAATCGATCACGAACCTCTCTGAATTGGCCGTGGAGATCAACTCCCAGTTCCGCGGTACCGCCGCGTCGTACCCAATGACGTTGGCAATGCCATAAGGTCCGCCGGTTACCGAAACGAGTGACAGTAGATGCATCGATTCGAGGTCTGTATAGGAACGGGCGGCGAACGCCGTCATGGCCCGTGTCGTGGCGAATTCGTCGCGATATAGTCTTGCAGGCAGTGCGGGCGGGAGATTGCGCCGACCGGACTTGATGACGTCCACAATGGGCGGGCGACGCAAAGCAAGCGCACTTGGAACGAAGTGAAGTGTCGAAATAGACGGGATGACGAGATCGAGCAGCACCACGACCGGCAATCCGAATCTCGCAATACGATTGCGGTGGGGTCCGAGAAAGACAATACCGACAAAGACTGTGGCCGTGACAACTGCGTATACCGAACCCGCCTTCAAAAACGGTCGAATCGGCTCGGGAAACAACCCGTTTGCTAGCAATAGGATGCCCATTGCCGCCGGTCCAATCAGAAACAACCGCCAGTTCGCCGAGGCGGTCAGCACACGGTGTGCTCCCAGCGCAGCCAACGTGCAAACCGCAACGATAACAACCACCAGATACTTCTCGGGATATCGCATTTGACCGAACGGTGGCACCATTCGAAACAAACCGTGGATGGGCAAGTGCTTGCCCATCGCAAGCAACATCGCACACGTTCCAAGTGCGACGGTAGCCCACGCGAGTCGCCGAAAACTACGCGCAGCGAGCCCGGTCACGGCCAGTGCGACAACCGAGATTCCCAAATAGACTGACATGGTCAGGAACTCGCCTTGGTTGTCTCCAATGTACTTCGCCCCAGGCTGAGAAAGGAACGGTCGGCCCATCGCTCCCATCGCGACCATCTCAACAAAGCGTAGGGGATGAAAGGACCATAGTTCGGCCATCTCGATCGGTAATTTGGTCTTCCGACCTGTCGAATTCAGTGCCATGCCCACCACGATCCAGTTGGCGGAAGACAGGAGGAGAGCCAGGGCCATTGAAAGGGCGCCGCTCGCGAAAAGGCGTCGCACGGCTTTGATCGGAAGTTTCGCCGGAATCGCTGCACCTGCGTCGTGCCATAGCGTCGAGATTCCGAACCAAATCGAAACACCAACCCCCATCGTTGCAATAAACAACTCGCCTTGAAGGAATCCCATCGCGGTGGGCAAGGCGCAAAATGCCGTGATTCGAATCGATTCGCGGCGGGTCTTGTTTCCATTGCTCAAACGAGCCAGCGTGATTCCTGACAAGGCGGCCCAAGGTAGCCAGGACATTGCTTGAAGAATGACGCCGGCTGTCCACATTCCTACTGTCACGCCAGACAGTGACCAAGCAACGCCGCCGACCAGGCGCGCGATCGGGTGAAGTTGAAATCGCCTCAACGCCAGAACCATTCCGAGTCCGCCCCAAACCAAATGAAGGAGCGAATCGATTGACACGATCATTCCCGTATCGGGCAGCAAGAACAGGAGATTCGGCGGATAAAAGGTCCCAATCAGGGGATCCGCTACGACTGGAAACCCGATCGCCTGCGTCGGATCCCATCCGGGTAGGTGTCCGCCCAGTAGCGTTTCTTTCATCCGACGCCGCAGCGGTAGCGTCCAGTGTGCGGTATCGCGGACCAGCAGGATCTGACCCATCAGGATCGGAATGAACGTCAGTGCCGACGCAAGGAACAGACCAATGACATCGACATTTCGAGCGAGGAACGGTGACGTTGCCGAATTCGATGCTGTGTCGATCGCTTCTTGCGCGGTTCCTTCTTCCATGGACTCAGTGCGGCCATCGTAACACACGCAAATCGAGCACAGAAAGCGCAAGCGTGGGCATGTCCACCACCGTTTCTACTCCCGACGTGGGAACTTGGGATGGTGGTGGGCGGAGTCGACTCGAAAATCGAAACGAAAGGTCCGAAAGCGGACTACGTTCTGCGCCCCTCATGCTACGAGCAACCAATGAGTGACATCACCCGTCTCATTTCGCGCGCGGCCGCATCGGGCATCTGGTCCCGCGGGGTCAAGCTTGCGCGAGAGGGCGCCGTCACGCTTGAATCGCGCAACGACGTCGAGATCGCTTTGCGGGTGCGTTCGCCTTCCCGTCCAGTGGCCGCATCGGTCTCGCTATACATCACCCCCGACGAGGAGGAGTGGGATTGCGACTGCGGCAGTAGGGTGATGCCCTGCGAACACATCGCCGCCGCCGCCATCGTGGTGGGACAGGATGGTGAGCCGGAAGCAGGCAGCGCACTTCCCGCGTTGAAAACTGCCACCGACGCCGGCGGGCAGATCGTCTACCGGTTCATCCGCGTCGATCATGGCATGAAGCTGCAACGATTCGTAACCCAACCAGACGGCGAGGCGCCCCTGCCTGAATCGCTCACGGCGATGCTCTCCCGGCCAGGACTTGCCGCGACCTTGCGCCCGGACGAACCCGATCTGCGCGCCGATCTGCTCTTGCAAAATCGAGCGGGCGGCGTGCTGCCACCCGACACCGTATCAGCGCTGTTGCAGATTTTGTTTGATCTCGGAGACGCAAGCCGTTCGAGGGGACGTATTTTCGTCGACAACCAGCCGGTCACGATCGCCCGGGAAATCATCAAGCCGCACGCGCGCGTCTTCGATCGCGACCGCGACGTGGTACTACGAATCGAGGCCGATCCGCGCATCTCGGCAGTGGTGGCAACGGGCATCGCACTCTGCGGCGATGTGCTGCATTTGCTCGGAGAACAGGAACTCACGGGCGGCTGGCTGCAAAATCTGCCGCGCGAAGAGGTTTTCGCTCCCACACGCTTCGGCGAACTAAAGACCCGTATCTTGCCCGAACTGCAAAAACGCATCGTCGTCGCGGTGCAGAGCGACCGACTTCCCGCCATCGTCCGCGATCTCCCGCCCCGCATTCGGTTCGAGGTGACGCGTGAATTCGACGGAATCTCGGTCTTGCCCTTGATGGTGTATGGCGATCCGCCCTGTGCCCGCATCGACGACGGCCGACTGGTACACCTCGGTGGTACGGTTCCGGTTCGCGACACCGGTGCAGAACAGCGCCTGCGACTTCGGCTGCACGAAGAACTTAATCTGTTGCCGGGGCGGCGCAGCCGTCTTGCCGGGGCCGATGCGGCGCGCCTCGCCGAACGGCTGCAACGCTTCGCCGATGGCCTGGCAGGACCGGGCGCCGATGCGCTGCGAACGCTCGGCGAGCTTCGTCCCATCCTGACCTTGCGCGACGACACGGGCACGTCGAGTGCGGCCGGTGCTCGCATCGGCGTTGAACTCACGTTTGCCCTTGAAGTCAACGGCGAAACCCGCTCGGTGCCTGCCACCGAGGTCCTGTCCGCCTGGTGGAGTGGCCAGGGTCTGATGGCGATTGGTGACGGTTTCGCCAACCTTCCGCGCGGTTTCCTCGACAAACACGCCGAGAAAATCGAGGCATTGCTCGCAGCCCGTTCGCGTACTGGACACGTCGCCACCCACGCCCTTTCCACCCTCTCCTCGCTGTGTGATGCGCTTTCGCACCCGCGGCCGCCCTCGCTCGAAAAGCTCGCACCGCTGGTCGAAAGCTTCACGCAGATCCCCGTCGCACGTTTGCCGGCCGATCTGACGGCCGAGCTGCGCGGTTACCAGCGAGACGGCGTCAACTGGTTGACCTTCATGCGCAAGGCCGGCCTTGGCGCGCTGTTGGCTGACGACATGGGTCTTGGCAAAACCCTGCAAACGCTCTGCGCGATCCACGGCCGCACCCTGGTCGTTTGTCCAACCAGCGTCTTGCCGAATTGGCAAAAAGAAGCCGCACGCTTCCGCTCCGGCCTGCGGGTCTGCGCGTACCACGGAAACCGTCGCACACTGGATCCGAAGGCGGACGTGACGCTGACGAGCTATGCGATCTTGCGACTGGATTCAGAACAGCTGCAGGCCCAGGCGTGGAGTACGGTTGTGCTCGACGAGGCGCAGGCCATCAAGAATCCGGACAGCCAAACCGCACGGGCGGCCTTCGATTTGCCGGGGGATTTCCGGATCGCCCTGTCGGGTACGCCGGTTGAAAACCGTCTCGACGAACTCTGGAGCATCGCCCACTTCGCGAACCCGGGCCTGCTGGCAAGCCGGGGCAGCTTTGTTGAAAGATTTGCCGCCCCGATCGCCGCAGGCGATGCCCAGGTGGCCGCGAAACTGCGCCAGCGCATCAAGCCCTTCCTATTGCGCCGATTGAAAAAGGACGTGGCGCCCGAGCTGCCGCCGCGCATCGAATCCACACTCCACGTGGAGCTTGAGCCCAGCGAGCGGGCCGTGTACGACGCGGTTCGTGCGGCCACCCGGGCTGATGTGCTGCGTTTGATCGACGGTGGCAAGGGCATGATGGCGGCCCTTGAGGCACTGTTGCGCCTGCGCCAGGCTTCGTGTCATTCGGGCCTCGTTCCTGGGCAAAATGCACAGGGATCGAGCAAGATCACAACGCTCGTCGAATCCCTCGAAACCGCGGTGGCAGAAGGTCACAAGGCACTCGTGTTTTCCCAGTGGACAAGTTTTCTCGACAAGATCGAGCCGCATTTCAAAGAAGCCAAGATTCCTTTTCTGCGTCTCGACGGCGCCACCCGCGATCGCGGCGAGGTGGTCGATGCCTTCTCGAAGGAGGATGGCCCACCGGTGCTGCTGATCTCACTGAAGGCCGGTGGCAGTGGTCTCAACCTGGCGGCAGCCGATCACGTTTACCTCTGCGATCCGTGGTGGAACCCCGCCGTCGAGGCCCAGGCCGCCGATCGCGCCCACCGCATTGGACAGGACAGGCCGGTTTTGATCAACCGACTCGTCGCGCTCGACACGGTCGAGGAGCGCATTCTGTTGTTGCAGGAGAAAAAACGTGCGATCGCGGATGCGGCGCTCGGAACGGGTGGTGGTGCGGCAGGTGGGCTCACACGACAGGATCTGCTGGATCTGCTTGCGTAGCACACACAGCGATGGGCCGCCGGGCTACGGTCCACGACCGATCCCAGGTTCAGAGCACGGAGCGATCTACTCCCCAGCCGCCGCCAGGTACTTCTCAATCCTAAGCCGCGAAGCGTCATCGATGGCGGTGAACTTCACGCCCATCCCAAGCTCAAGGTCTGGATCGATGGATACAATCGTGCCGCCGAGCTGCAATGGCTCGGTCTGACCGGGCAAGGTGAACTTGAGGTTCACAATGGTGCCCATCGGCATCGGAATCGTCTTGTCGAGGTACATGCCCCCCGCCGAGAGGTTCCCCGCGCGGCGAAACACTTGAGTGCCGTCGTTGATTTCCTCGACCCACATCGTCACTGGCACGCGTTGACTGGACCGCCGGTCCCGCCCAGTCGGCTCGACGGCCTTCTCCCCAACCTTATCTGCACCTTCGTCACTCATCCGGTATCGAATGGTAGCCCCGGGTTTGACAGCCCGCAATCACAACCGTAGTTTTCAACCCCCAACGAGGCCCCATCATGGACATCGTGCGTTACTCCGAAGCCGACCTGCCAACTGTTAACGGTCGCTTTCGGGTGATCGTGTACCGTGCAGCCGAAGGCGCTCCGGGCGCCGAGCCCGTGGAACACCTCGCCATCGTGCGCGGCCAGATCAGTGGACGCAGCAACGTCCTTTGCCGCGTGCATTCCGAATGCTGGACCTCCGAGGTGCTCGGCTCCCTCAAGTGTGACTGCCGCGAGCAACTTGAACGCGCGCTCGAAAAGATCGCTGCCGAGGATGCCGGTGTCGTCGTTTACCTGCGGCAAGAAGGCCGGGGCATTGGCCTTGGCAACAAGATTCGCGCCTATGCGCTGCAAAACCAGGGCGCCGATACCGTCGAGGCCAACCTCGCCCTCGGCTTTGAGGCCGACTCGCGCACCTACGACGTGGCGGGTTTCATCCTGAAGGATCTGGGCGTCGAATCCGTGGATCTGTTGACCAACAATCCGTTGAAGATGGCCGGCCTTCGCAACGCCGGCATCACCGTGGTTCGCCGAACCGCGCACTGGGTTGCAGAGAATCAGTACAACGCCGCCTATCTGGCGGTGAAACGCCGCAAGATGGGTCATCATACCGACGACATCCCAAGATTGCATGCCGTCGCCGGCAAAACCCGCCCCTGAAGAAATACAACAACACCCGTGTCATCCGTAGAAGCCGTCAAAGAAGCCCTTACCCACGTCAACGATCCCGCACTCGGATTCGACATCGTCTCTGCAGGCATGGTTGAGGATGTAACCCTCGACGACGGCAAGGCGACCATCCACATTCGCCTGACCACACCGGCCTGCCCATCACGTGATACGATTGGAAACAACATCACCGACGTGGTGGGTGCGATGGCCGGCGTCTCCTCGGTCGACGTGCGCTTCACCGCGGAAGTACGCCCCCGTGCCTCACAATCCGCAGGCGCCAAGTTGCCCGGCGTTCGCAACATCATCGCGGTCGCCGCGGGCAAAGGTGGCGTCGGCAAGTCCACCGTGACCACCAACCTTGCGGCGGCCTTGCATCGGCATGGCGCGCGCGTCGGCATTCTGGATGCGGACATCTACGGCCCTTCCATCCCTCAAATGATGGGCGATCCGGATATCCTTTCGGCCACCGGTCATGGCGGACGCATCACGCCAGCAGTTCACATGGGCATCAAGGTGATCTCGGTTGGCTTCTTCCTCGAGCGCGGCAACCCCGTCATATGGCGTGGTCCGATGATTCACAAGCTCTTGCAGCAATTCCTCGACGACGTCGACTGGGGCGAGCTGGACTACCTGATGGTGGATCTCGCACCCGGCACGGGTGATACGCAACTGTCCTTGTCGCAGCTCGTGCCGATAACAGGTGCCGTGATGGTGACGACGCCGCAAGAGATCTCGATCATCGACGTCGAGAAGGCCATCTCAATGTGGAAGCGGGTCGAGGTACCGATCCTCGGTGTCGTCGAGAACATGAGCTACTACCACTGCACCTCGTGTGGCCACGACGAGCCGATCTTTGCCCGTGGCGGCGGCAAGCAACTGGCCGAGCGCGAGAAAGTCGAGTTTTTCGGCGAGATTCCCATCGTTTCGGCCATTCGTGGCGGTGGCGATTCGGGCAAGCCCCTGACTTTTGGTGAACCGGATTCGGCTGCAGCACAAAACTTCATGGCCATTGCAGGCCGCGTGGCCTGTGCGGTTTCACGGCGCAATGTGCCGACCCCGGGCTCAGGCGTGCGATCAAGCAAGCTCGCGATGATTCGCTAGACGGGCAAGTTCCGTCAGTCGAGCGACGATAAACCCACACAATCTTCCACTGTTGTCGTTCCCATCAATCGACGTCCACGATCCGGCGTCAATATCGTTTTTGACAGTATGGCCGATCGACCAGCAAGACGTTCCAGTTCGGAAAACGCGCGCGGCTCGGTGGGCGTCTCGGCCCACTTGCATTCGATGAGGCGTAGCTTTTCACCGACAGGTATCACAAAGTCCACCTCCACGCCGTGGTGATCCCGATAGAAGTATACATTGGCAGGCGATCCGCTGTTGGTGGCGTGTCGCACGATCTGTCCAAGCGCCGCTTACCCAGGCCCTTATCGTGTTTGGACGGATGCCTACGTCCGACGCCAACGAGGCCATCGACAACAATTGTCCCGTCCGAAGTGCAACAGCCCGCCTTCGTTGCGCCTGTCGTCGACCGCCGCTTTGAGGTATCGGAAGAGCGCCGGGGCGTACTGAACTTCATCGATGATGACGGGCGTTGGATGGCGATCGAGGAACTGGCGGCCCGACGTCTCTGCCTCCTCCGCAATCCCGGGTAGATCGAGGATGACGCGCCGGTGATCCGGAAAGGTGTTTTCGAGCAAGCTGGTCTTCCCGACCTGTCTGCTTCCTGTCACCAAAACAATGGGTCTCTGACTGTGCGTTACCC
>JAWXBF010000097.1:0-4513 GCA_034439895.1 Deltaproteobacteria bacterium | reverse complement strand
GCAAGTTCAGAGATGCCCAACTCCCCTGATCTGATTGTCACCAACACCGGACCATTGTCGCCCTCGGTCGAATCGATGCGCTTTCCGTCATTCGGGAATTGCCCTTCACATTCGTTACACCGCCTCAAGTCGCGGACGAGCTTGCAGTGGGCGTGGAGCTCGGCCATCCCGTTGCGTTGCCGTCCTGGATACAAATCGTCGCGCTGCGCTACCCGAACGGGCGGCAACCCTCGACGTTGGTGAAGCAGCCGTAATACAACTCGCCGTCGAAATCGGTGCGGTTGCTGTATGCATCGATGAGTGGCGCGGTCGGCGTGCTGCGGCCTCTGTCGGGTTGCGCGTCACGGGATCCTTGGGCCTCATCGGCCGCGCCAAGACGGCAGGCCTTGTTCCCGCCGTTCGACCATTCGTTGATAAACTCGCGGTTTCCGGGGTCCACTATCATCCCACCCTCCTTGCGGATTTCCTGGCATCAATGGGTGAATAGCCCCACCGGGGATCGGGACATTCTAGCGACTTGCGAATGACCTCACCTCCCTGAATGCTGCGGCCGTGCGTACCACGACACCGCGACGAACCTACGACCATCGCATTCGCGAGCTCGCCTGCCAGTCGCGTGACCTCGGCGTAGCACATTACCTGGGCGTGCCCAAATCCACCATGGCCAGTTGGCTCCGCCGCGGGATGCCGGACGTGGTCACGATCGATGGCCTCGACACAAACGCCGAACTCCGCGCGCAAGTGGTTCGATTGCAACGGCGCGTGCATACCCTTACTGCGATCGTCAGAGTATTGATCGCCACCATGCGTGCTCTTCGCATCAACCTTGTCCAGCAACGATTGCCGTCGGCCGAACAGAAAACCAGGATTCTCTCTGCCATTCGTAGCGCCGCGCAAACCTTGAAATTGAAGGCGGTTCTGAAGATTGTCGGCCTGTCGCCAGCCCGTTTCCATTCGTGGAACAGTCGGACCAACTGTGGGTTGGACGATCGTTCGAGTTGCCCTCGTTCTGTTCCAACTCAGCTGGCCGCACAGGAAATCGCGCGAACCCGCCTGCATCCTCACCGCCCGACAGTTGGCATTCGTGCGACGCGGCCCAACGAATACTGGTACATTGATGTGACTGTGATTCGCCTTCTCGATGACTCTCGCGTCTATCTTCATGCGATCATCGACAACTTCAGCCGCCGCATCTTGTCGTGGACACTGGCGCGGCAGATGGACCCGACCAACACGTGCTCCGTATTGCTGCAAGCTGGACAGGCGCTTGGCGATGGCGACAAACCCGCGACGTTCATTGCCGACTCTGGCATCGAGAACATCAATGCCCAGGTAAACGCGATGTTGAGCCCCGAGGGCCTTCGACCCATTTTTGCGCAGGTCGAAGTCGCTTACTCCAATTCGATGATCGAAGCTTTCTGGCGGTCGCTGAAACACGGCTGGCTTTTCCTGAATCGCCTGGACAGTTTTGCGGCTGTCGAGAAGCTGGTCGAGTTTTACGTGCGGCAACACAATTCGGTGATGCCTCACGCGGCCTTCAACGGTAGCACGCCCGACGAGGTGTACTTCGGCACCGACAAGCATCTGTCGAGCGATTTGCGATCGCGCGCGACGTTGGCCCGACAACAACGACTTCTCACCAACAGAGCCGCCACGTGCAGCTCTTGCTCGACTGCCGAACCAGCGCCGAATTTCGCCGTGATTTCGCGTGGTTTGCATTTTCACTCCCAAAACTCCAGGAGGTCTTGATCCTCAGCACGGGTCACGCACCGGTTGGCGCATGGTCATGCAATGACACGCGCATTCCTACGCACCCGCGACGCAGGGCAGATCCGTGGTCGTCGCAACTCGGACGCGGGGGTTAAAGTCGAGGACCGCTTCCTCGCGACACGTGCCAGATCGCCAATATCGTCACGACTTGTCTGGGATGGTCGATGGTATCGAAAAGGTGATAACGACTTCTTGGCATCAGAAGTCTGCGAACGCCAGTGTGTCGATGCGGACGATAAGGGACGCCCGAGTCAGGCACGTTTGCCAGTTGATCCCGCGCTGCATCGAACTCCGTTGCGACGAGAAACGGCGCGGCCGGACGGTTACCCAACCACCATTGGTTGATTTCCTCCAAGTGTGCGCTGGCCGCCGGGGCCAACAGTACGACATACACGGAGCTCACCGTCCGAGCGTTTTCCAGAGAGACGCGGACACCTGTTCGGCTGGGATCCCTTCACCCCGAGCAATCTGCAAGCGACCTTCGTCGATCGCTGCGTCGAGGCGATCGCGATCCTCGTCGTCAAGCTCCTCCTTTGCACCCACCAATCTCAACTCAACTTCGGAGCCTTCAGGTAGATCAAAGGAATCCTGGACCACGATTTGGCCACCTTGGACACGACCCCGTACGATGGGAGACATACCCAGAGTTTAGCACGCGATTCGCATGGGTTGGGATGCGAGCGCACCACGGCAACGCAGGGGGATGCGCAGGGGGATGCGCAGTGATCCGCAGGCCAAGCGCAGCCTCGGGAGCACCCCAATTTGCAACGCGCGAATGAACGAGCCACTCGTGATTCATGGTCGTGAATCTCGAAAGAACACCGAATTTCGTCCCTGCGCTTAGCATTCCGTTTTCGTCCGGCGAATCCGTCATCCGCAGCTGGAACGCGCTCGGATGTCGGGCCCGCGCCCACTTTGCAACCAATCGCCGAAAGGTCGGTACCGATGGATTCTGACGAACTGATTTGGGGATGGAAAGCCTGCGCGGCCATCGCGGCGATGTCGGTCCGCCGTTTGCGCGACATTGCCCAAGCACGAAACCTCGTCGAGAAGAAACGCCAGCACGATAACGCAGTGGGCATTCGATCGTCTTTCCTTCAAGCGCTCAAGCTTGAATTCGGGAAGGTCGAACCCGATCAAATTCTATTGCAACACGAGCAATCGGTACCGTCACAAGACTGCCGAAACAGCAACGCAGAACCAACCGACAGTGTTCCCTCAAAAGGATTTTCTTCCGAACCGCATCTCGAACAGAATACAAGTGCCCTGGCCCTGCTACGGCTTCAGGTCGAGGCGCAAGCTGGCTTGGCCGAAACCAACGCCATCGCTCTGAGCGACGTCATTGACCAGTGCGATCGCCACGAAGGTCTCATTGAGCGGGCCTTCGTCGAGGTGCGAAACGAGACCGCGACCATGCGCCAGCTACAGGCCGTCTTCGCGGAGCTCCACCAATGGCGAGCACAAGCTGAATCCCGCATGGCCGACCTCGAAAGCCGGTTTCGGTCTTTCCCCGCAGCCCCGATGGCAACCGATTGCCAGTGTCCCGCATGCGGGATCAAAAGTGTGACCGTTCCATCATCGTGTTTCGTATGTGGGTATGGGTCTGGACTCGGCGCCTGAGCGCCAATGCATGAGACCGGGACGGGAATGGCGTCAAATACCGCGGTTTCTCGTTTTAGACATGCGAACACGCAAGCGCGACCGCGGCAATCAGAAGCTTGCCCGCGTCGCCGCAACCTACGTGGCGCACCCCGCGCGCAGACTACGTGGCGCACCCTGCGTGATGCCGACTCGGCGCACCCCGGTGCGATGCCTGCGCGGCGCACCCTGCGCGCACCCTTCACGCATGACCGCGTCTGCTCGACACTCAGCTCCGGTTGCGTAGCTGCCCGACACCATGCCCAGGCCGGAGTTTCTCGTTACTTTCGTCCCAGCCGCCGCGCGAGCGCCAGCACCATTTCCGCGTCGGTCGCTGACAGGCGCTGTACCGAGCCAGTTATCTGGGCGGACAGCAACGGCACTGCTTTCTCGCCCCGGTCGCGTACATCTGGCCGGAAAAATTCGATGGCATCGACACCCAAACCAACGCACAAACTACCGATGAACTTGAACGATGGCGCCCGCTCGCCACTGGTTGATGTATTGGGACGACACACCCGCCTTCTTCGCGAGCTGTAGCTGTGAAAACCCCCTCGCCTCGCGCAGCGTCGCCAGTCGAAGCCCAAACCGTGCCTGTAGGTCCATGATGGGGACACACAGGCATGGACGTTGCGTCTATCCACCGGCACTGGAAGGCACAGAACGCGCTACGCTCTCGCGGGAGGGTTGATGGATGACGCGACTTCGACTGCGGGTTTTGGTCTTGTTCTGCTGATTGCCAGATGCCGGTACGATTTGGACAGTTTGCGAGGCGGCGCAAACGTCGGTGATGCGGATGTTTACGGTGGCGGCAGCGATGCGGGGGCAGGTTCTGGTGCTGCGGCTGTCGATGCGGCGTTTGCGTTCGATGGGGCGTTGGTCGGCGGCGTTGGTGGCAATGCGATCGGGGGGAGTGGTGGGATTGGACCCGGTGGGCTTGGCGGAATACCGGTGGGCGGGATGGTCGGAAGCGGGGAGATAGTTCAGGCGTCTGGAGGGATGGTGATTCTGGCAATGCGAAACTGATCTACTTCGGCATTTTGAAACTGACCCACCCTTTCTGGTTTTTGTGGGGTTGATTGGGAAAGAAAGTTCACTTTTGTTC
>JAWXBF010000096.1:0-6827 GCA_034439895.1 Deltaproteobacteria bacterium | reverse complement strand
ATTGCGCGGGACTTCGGTTTGGATCGCTCGCTCATCCATCCCGAATGCTGTGGCCACCAATTCAAGCCCGTGGGTCAAGATTTCGCGGCGACCGGTATCGAGAAAGTAGCGGGACATGAATCGGACGTCTGGGTCGGCAAGTGCCCGGCCTGGAACGATGACGAGTCGTGATCGCGCCATCCGCACGGGGAGCCCGCCAGCAACCCGTGAAATGAGATACTCCGTCACGCACTCCCGCGGACCTTGTTTGCGTGACCCTTTCGCGATGTAAGCATGGCCGAAGAGATCTCGGCCCCCGTGAAATTCTATGAATGATTTTGGTGCGTCGCCGCCAATCGAAACCGTTTCAGCTTGAAAAATCTTGAAACCCGGTTCCAACTCGGATATCGCACTGAGATTCACGTCGCCGACCAATCGTCGTACGATCCGATTCGACCCTACCTTTCCCGTCCACATGCTGTGTCTCAACTTCCGGCGATGTAAGGCGAAAACGACCATTGTGTCGTTCCCATGGCCTCGCTGGTCAGGTTGAGAACCAAGAGCAAAAAGGATCTGCCTGCTGCCGCTACGTCCGCTGGTGGCGTCTTCCCGTTCGATGGTAACGCCACTCTTTCCAAGGCCTCCACGGCACCGCGAAGGGACGCACGTGCCAGTTCAACTGGTGTTGACATCGTCCCGCTATGACAACACAGGACGCGGCCAACGGCGGATGAAATGAGAAAATATTCAGAAAGTGCTTCATTGAGAACTGCGCGACCACCATTCCGCCTCCGACTAGTTCACGGTTCTGGATCTCATCTGTCGCTGCGATCTAAAGCTTCGCGGGTTCTTCAACCGCCGGATTCGACACGGGCTTCTCGGGCTTTTTGACGACCGGGCGGCCTGGTGGCTTTTTGTGCGACGGTTTCGTGTCCACCTTGGGAGGCAGATCGGGTGTCACGATCGCAGGTTGCACTGGGGCCGCATCGACAACCTGAACCGGCTGGGCCACGGGCTCAACCTTCGGTGGTTCCGGTTGTGCATTCAAAGGTTCAGACTTTGTCGTCGATTGCCCGCCCAAGAAGAGCGCACCGACGAGGGCCGCGCTCGCAATGCCAAGACCGAGTATGATCTTGATCTTGGTCTTCCCGGTGTTGCGTTCGGGCATATCCTGGGTGATGAAATCCGCAAGTGAGCCTGCGGTCTGGGTTGCAGCAAGTGGAAGACCTGCATTTCCTCCCAGGGTCACCGCTTTGCGCAAATCGTGCGACGACACCACCCGCAGATCAATCTGCGAGCCCGCAGAGGCTTTGAGAGCAATTTGAACCTGCTCCATCGACTGCGGCCGCTCGTCGACGTTTTTCGCCAACATACGGACAATCAGATTGCCAATCGGTTGTGGGACCGATGCGTTCAGCTCGGCAATGGGCTGCGGCTTTGCGTTGATGTGCATCACAATCAACTCGCCCACGCCTTCGGAAAGGAAAGGGGGTCGGCCGCTCAGCATCTCGAAAAGAATGCAGCCGAGTGAGTAGATGTCGCTGCGCGCGTCCACTTCCTTCGTACCAAGACATTGCTCGGGCGACATGTAGATGGGGGTTCCCATCAACGCACCGGTCTGGGTTTTCACCATTGGTTGCTTCACCGCCGATTGCAGCTTGGCAATGCCGAAGTCGAGCACCTTGACGCGCTCGATGGTTGGATCAAGGGTGTCCGGCACCAGGAACAAGTTGTCCGGTTTGAGATCGCGGTGAATGATCCCGAGTTTGTGTGCGGCTCCCAGCGCAGACGCAGTTTGGTAGGTGATCTCCAGCGCGTTTTGAATCGGCACGGTGCGAAGGCGTTTGATTCGGCGCGACAGCTCTTCACCGAGCAACAATTCCATCACGAGGTAGGGCTGCCCGTCTTCGGAGGTTCCGCCGTCCACCACCTCGATGATGTTGGGATGGTGGATGGCGTTGGCGGCGCGGGCCTCGTTCAGAAAACGCTGGGTCGTCTGCGGATCCAGTCCCACCTCGTCGCGCAGGACCTTGATGGCGACCCGGCGGCCAATGGAGGGATTCTCGGCAAGGTAGACCGTTCCCATACCCCCGCGACCGAGTTCGGAGATGACAAGATAGTTGCCGTACCGTTTTCCGATCATGGGCGCGGGCTCATCGTACCGTATTCATCGGTTCCTGGCGGCTCAAACTTCGAGCGCCAGACGCAGAGGTTCCAGGTGGGTTTTGTACTGCTCGGCGCGACCCATGGCGCTTTTGTAGAGGGGTGTCCGGACCTGGGAGTAGGACGCGGTGGAAACGATGCGCTTCGATTCGTGGAAATTGAGGACCGCGGGATCCCAGGGCAACTCACAGAAGTCTATCAGGTTGCGAACGATGGTTTCGGGATCGGAAACCAGCTCTTCGTAATGAACCTCAAAGATTGAAAGCGGGGCGACGGTGCGCCAGTGCGCCATCAGTCGCAAATACTCTTTGAAGAAATGGCCCATGGCCGTGAGGTCGCAGGCGTAGTTGTGGAAAGCGCCAAAGTGTTTGCTGAAGCAAGACAGGCCCACATCCATCAGGTTGCGTCGACAGTGAATCACGCGTGCCATCGGCAGGATCTGGGCCGCCGCGCCGAGATGCATGAAGTTGTGTGGCATCTTGTCGGTGACGTACTTTTCGCCCTGCGACAATTCACCGATTCGGCGCAGGTATCGCAGGGACGCTTCATTGACCGAGGCTTGCGACTCCGGTGTGTAGGTGAGGGAGAGATCACGCAAATCGTCGAGCTCGCCGGCGCCGTGGACGTCTGAATGGCTAGAGAGGATCTGTTCTACAAGGCTGGTTCCGGAGCGCGGCAAGCCAACAATCAGAATGGGCAGCGGCGTGCCGGGTGGCGCCTTGGGCAAGGACGCAAGCGTATCCTCGGTGTGGCGTTCAATCAGCCGATCGATGTTGCGTGTGTGGGCCACCGGATCAAACGTCAGACCCCGCAGTTGATTGGCGCGCGTCCATGCGGCAAAGGCTGCGTCGGCTTGACCGGCGGCCTCGTGGGCATCGCCGAGTGCGTGGTAGTAATACGTTTTGGGGTTGGGCTCCGTGGGAATTTTCGACGCCACCAGCATGGCCACGGCTTCCGCGGCGCGCTTCTTTCGGATCAACATGCGCGCCTTCAATAGACGCAGCGACATGGAATGATCGAGTCCCTCGTCGAATCGGTCGACGAGGGCAATCGCGGCGTCGAGATCTCCGCGATGTTCAAACACGGCCCCGATGCCCGTGATGGACTCGATGGTTCCGGACGCCGCCGCCATCCGAAACATGCGTTCGGCATCGTCGAGTTCTCCGCGATTGAGCAGGAACTGGCCCATCGAAAGCTGCAGCGGGGTTGAACTGGGATCGAGCTCGAAGGCGCGGGCGTAGGCCCGGTAGACCCTTTCGACAAAACCGCGCCGTTCCAGTACCTCTGCGAGCCGAAGCCAGGCCGTGCTCGATTCGGGTTGTTCCTTGACGGCGGCAGCCAGTCGGACCAAGTCGGCTTGACTGCCAGGCGCGGGGATCTGGTCTGCCGATTCGTCGTTTGCCATGGTCGGGTCAATCTTAACCGAGCGCGTTAGCGGTGTACAAGGATACCAGCGCTTGCCGAATGAGAAGGGCGCGTTACCCTGGCAACCCCCATGATTCATTTCGATGCCGTCAGCAAGCAGCACGGATCGCAGATCCTGTTCGTCAACGCGTCTGCGGCGGTCTTTCGCGGCCAAAAAGTTGGGCTGGTCGGGCCCAATGGTGCTGGCAAGTCCACGCTCTTTCGCCTTTTAATGAAAGAGGAGACCAGCGACGAAGGCACGGTTTCGGTCGAAGGGGGTCTCACGCTTGGGTATTTCAACCAGGACGTGGGCGAGATGTCGGGACGTTCCGTGGTGTCAGAAACCATGGCCGGTGCTGGTGAAATTTCGACCGTGGCAGCGGAGCTGGCAAAGCTCGAGGCGGGACTGTCAGACCCGGCGCAGGCCGACAACCTGGATCGATTGCTCGAGCGCTTTGGTGAAGTGCAGGCGCGGTTTGACGAGCTCGGTGGTTACGGCCTCGAAGCCCGCGCACGCGAGATCCTGGCAGGTCTTGGCTTTTCACAGGAGATGATGGATGGCGACGTGGGGAAGTTGTCGGGCGGTTGGAAGATGCGCGTGGCGCTGTCTCGCATCCTGTTGATGCGGCCGGATGCACTGTTGCTCGACGAGCCTTCGAATCATCTCGATCTCGAATCTCTCATCTGGCTTGAAACCTTTTTGAAGGATTACGAGGGTGCATTGTTGATGACCTCGCACGATCGCGAGTTTCTGAACCGTATCGTGACACGAATCATCGAAATCGATGGTGGCGTGTTGACGAGCTACACGGGCAACTACGATTTCTATGAACAGCAGCGCGCACTGAATGCGGCCCACGCCGAGGCCGCGTTCACCCGGCAACAGGCCATGTTGGCCAAAGAAAAGCGGTTCATCGATCGATTCAAGGCGCAGGCCGCCAAGGCGGCTCAGGTTCAGTCTCGCATCAAGAAGCTGGACAAGATCGAGGAGCTGCAACCCCCGGTGCGTCGACGCACGCAAACGTTCGACTTTCCCCAGATCGATCGTTCAGGCGACGACGTCGTGCGCATTGAAGGCGTGGGCAAGCAATACGGCAGTCGCGTGGTGCACGCGAACCTCAGCCTGACCGTCAAGCGCGGCGATCGCTGGGCCATCATGGGTGTCAACGGCGCCGGCAAGTCGACGCTGTTGAAAATGATCGCACAAGAAACCGGGCCGGACACCGGCAAGGTGACGATTGGCGCCTCGGTATCGATGGGTTATTTCGCACAGCACGCGATGGAGTTGCTCGATGCGGAAAAGACCGTCTACGGCACCCTCGAAGAGGCGTTCCCGCTGGCGTCGGTTGCCACGCTGCGCACGCTCGCAGGGTGTTTCGGTTTCTCGGGCGATGACATCGAAAAGAACTGTCGGGTGCTTTCCGGAGGCGAGAAAGCCCGGCTGGTGATGGCGCGCCTTCTCTACGGTCGGCCGAACTTTTTGGTGCTCGACGAGCCCACGAACCATCTAGACATGACAACCAAGGAAATGCTGGTGAAGGCGCTTTCCGTGTTTCAAGGCACGATGATATTCGTGTCACACGATCGTTCGTTCCTGGCAGGGCTTTCGAATCGAGTGCTGGAACTCAATCCAGACGGCGCCATACCTTATGGCGGTGGTTATCTTGAATACGTGGCGCGCAGCGGCCACGAAGCGCCGGGGCTTCGGGCCGAATGAAGTTTCGGGTAAACCGCACTACTTCAATTTGAGCTGTGAACGCAGTAGCCCCGCGTAGGTGTCTGCGATCGTGTTATACCCTTCCATGGTCGGGTAATAGCGGGTCGCAGAGGCCTTGTCGGTGTCGACTGAGCCGGGCTGGAATGGCCGCTCAAATGTGCGACGGATGGCCGCGCGGGTGATCCGCTGGGTGACCCTGCGGGCAGTCACCTCGTTGGCGATGGCCGTGTCGACTGTCGTCAGGCGGGTGTTGAAGGTATTGTCCCGCGAGGGTGCTGGGTGCGACACGACGATGAGCGCGTTGGGGGCGCCCATGAAGATCTTGTCGATGACTGCGCCGAGTCGCGTCCGAAACAGGTTGAGCTGGAAGTTATTGAAGATGTCTTCCGCGCCGACGTTCAAGATCACAATGTGGGGCTTGGCGGTGCTGACGACGGCGGGCAACTTGTCGACCAGACCCATTTTTCCGCCGCCTGCGGTCGTTTGATATTCCGGGAACCCCTCGTGCGGTCGGTTGGCCGCCGTCGTACCAGCAGACTGGCTGCCCACCAGTTCGACACGGTAAGCACCGAGCGAAGCCATCAACTGAACCCGGTAACCACCGGTGTAACCCACGCCCGATGCAACGCCATCACCGAGGGTGAGCACGCGGCAGTTGCCCACCATGGGGCAGGGATACGTTTCAGTCGGCACCGGCGTGCCACCCGTGCCACCGGTCATGGTGCCACCCGTGCCACCGGTCATGGTGCCACCCGTACCACCGGTCATGGTGCCACCCGTACCACCGGTCATGGCGCCACCCGTACCACCGGTCATGGTGCCACCCGTACCACCGGTCATGGCGCCACCCGTACCACCGGTCATGGTGCCACCCGTACCATCTTCAGCACTGCCTCCGGCACCGGAGCCTGCGTTGTTGTTCCCTGCTGCGCCGCCCTCTCCGCCTGCACCGGTCCCCCCGCTTGAGCCACCGTTCTCATCAACGAGGCACTCACCGGTGTTTAGATCGATCGGCGCGTCATCGCAATGTTCACAACCCCGCGTTTCCGCATTGAAGTATTCGTCGGCCCAACAACCACTCTCGCCAACCTCGCGGCACGCGTGCGTTCCGAAGTCGTAGTCTTCACCTGGGCCACAAAGCCAACAGGAATCGTTGAAAGAATCGTAGATCGCCTTCGGATCCTTGCAGTCGGGGCTGTCGCTTGAGAACAGGTTCTGGCAACCAACGGCCGACAATCCGACAAGGCCCAAAATTAAAACACCAGGACCGAATAGGGGGGACTTCATTTGAAGTCTACGATCCTACGAATCCGCGGCGAGCGCCTTCAAAATACTGTTAATTCACCACATATTTTACAGGCCGCGGTCGGCGCCTTGCTGAAAACCTCTACGGATCGAGCCTGGGTCGAAGTGGGATGCAATCGCACCCGAGCGCACATCCTGAACAAATAAAAAATAAACTGACCACCGATCGCGTTACAAACGTTCTATATCCATGCGCTTTTCTCTATTACTTCCGCTCTTTTTTGCCTGTTCGCATCCGGTCCTTGTCCTCGGCGGGGAT
>JAWXBF010000095.1:0-33372 GCA_034439895.1 Deltaproteobacteria bacterium | reverse complement strand
TGAACTGAACGCGCTCGGCGACGATATCCGTCGCGTAGTGCTTCTTGCCTTCTTTGTCGTCCCAGGTGCGGGTTTGCAGCTTGCCTTCGATGTAGACGCTGCGGCCCTTGGTCAGATACTTCGAGCAGTTTTCACCTTGCTCGCCCCAGACCGTAACCCGGTGCCATTCCACCTTTTCCTGGCGCTGACCCGTCTTGTCCTTGAAGACCTCGTTGGTTGCGATGCGCAGGTTGCACACCGCGCGGTTGGATGGGGTGTACTTGAGTTCCGGGTCTGCACCCAGATTGCCGAGCAGGATAACCTTGTTGACGCTTGCCATGATTGCCTCCGTTTTATCGCCCTTAACCCTTGTCGGGGTCAATGCAGGATTGAGTTTCTGTGAACGGTGGGTATCGGTCTGACGCCCGCCCGCGTTGCGAAAAAAGCATCGCCGTTGGTCGCCCGAAGCCCGTTCGGGTGGCACGCTCTCCAGGTGATTCGGGTACTTGCAGCATTGTGGGTGGTTTACGCTCCGATTTCGGGTGCCAGGGCCGCCTCCGGAGGGTCCGGGGCCTCACGCGGAGTGGAAGCGCTCGGACAGGGTGTCATGGCGGTCCGACACGGAAATGCGAAAGCCGCGCTTCCGCTGCTGAAGACCGCCCTGGCGGCGCGCGTACACAACGACGACTACGCGCTCTTTTTCCTGGCCGAGGCGCTGCGCGCGGAAGGACAGCTCACGGAGGCCAGACGTCGTTTCGAGGCAATTTCTCGGCAAAAAAACTCCCGCTTCGCCGATCCCGCCGTCTGGCTGACCACCGATCTGATGTGGCAAACCGGCGCCCGCCGGGACGCGGTCAAACGTTACACAGGTCTGCTGAAGGCGCTGCGAACCGAGACGCCGTCGTCACGTGATCGCCAGGGGGCGGCGAAGGGCTCCCCGCTTCAACACATCGATCCCGCGCTTGCCCATTTTCGCCTGGCAACGAACGCTCCCATCCCGACTGCGATCGAACACCTTCTTGCGATCGTCACAAAATACCCAGACAGTCCCCTGGCAGAGCAAAGCGCAACACGCTTGAGCGTTCTGCGCGGCACCCCTGCACAGGCCAATTCGCCCAAGGTAGAGCCGCTGTCCGCGAGTGCGCAACTCAAACAAGCCGAGACGCTGACCCGGAATCTCGAACTCCAGCGCGCCATTGTCATTCTGCGGGAAATAAAAGAACCACTGCCAGTACCGCTGGCGATGCAGCGAGATTTTTTGCTGGGCAAGACACTTTATCAAACCCGACACAACTACGACGAATCCGCGAAGCTGCTGCTCGACCTTGCGCAAAGGTTACCCGAGCAAGACGCGGACTGGGCCGCCTTTCACGGCGCACGCGCGCTGGCGCGGGCCGATCACGACGACGAGGCGATCGTGCAGTTCCGAAAGATGGTCGCGCGTTTCCCCCGTTCCGCATGGGCAGCTGAAGCGCAGTTCATGACGGGATTTCTCGCGTTCAACCAGGGCAAAGTCGCGGCCGCCATTCCCGACCTGAAACAGACGGCGACCGCACACCCCAAAAGCGCTTTTTCGGCCAATGCCCTGTGGTACCTTTCGCTTGCGCACGCACTGCTCAACCAACCAGGCGAGGCGCTGTCGTATCTTGCGAGCTTCGACCGGCGCTCCGAGCTTCGACCCGAGCTGCGGCCCCAAGAACGCTCGGCCTACTTCCGTGCGTTGTGGTCGCAAAAACTCGGCAAGCTCGATGAAGCGCGCCACGGCTGGCGCCAACTGGTGCAACAGGAACCATTTGGGTGGTACGGATTAATGGCCGCATCCCAGTTGCGAGCTGCGAATCAACCCGATCCACTGGTCCTTCCGGTGGGCAAAGATTCCACGGCGCAGGCAAGCAGCAGGAAAACCCAAAACGACCTGCAATTGCAACGCGTGGACGAGCTTGTGGCGGCTGGCTTACCCGACGATGCGGGCGTCGAGCTTGAGCGCTGCTCTTCGGATTTGCTCAAGCGGTACGGCAATGGCGCCGGACTCCGTTTGCTCATCGAGCGCTCGCAAACAACCGGGGCATACGCACGGACTTATCGAAGCGCGTCGTCGCTCGGGGCACCTGCGCTTTCACGAAATCCGGTGGGACCAGCGCGCGCCATCTGGCAAGCAAGCTACCCGCGCGCGTATGGCACGCTCGTCGATCGATTCGGCGATGCGGCGGGCAATCCTCCCCATCTGTTACACGCCATCATGCGCAAAGAATCGGGCTTCGACCCGCTGGTGGTTTCGTATGCCAATGCCCGCGGCCTGATGCAAATGATCCCCAGCACCAGCATTCGCGTGGCACAGGAGCTGGGAATGCCGTTTTCGGCCGACGCACTCTTTGACCCCGAAACGAACCTTCGGCTGGCGTCGACGTATATCGGCGCGTTGCACCGGAAGTTTGGCCAGCAGGCACCCCTGACCTTTGGCGCCTTCAACGGAGGACCACGCGCGATGCAGCGTTTCTGCGAACGGTTTGGACAATACCCGACCGACGTCTTTGCCGAGCTCGTGACCTTCCCGCAGACACGGGAATACATCAAGCGCACCTCGTCGAACTATGCGCGATACCTTTATCTGTACGACGCACAACGCTGGTTGCCACCGCCGTCCTTCGATTGCCAAGTCGCCCAGGACGGACCCAACTACTGAAGGTTTGTTGGCATCGCGAGGCAGATGGGTCCAAGATTCATCTGTGGCAAGATTCAAGGGTACGGTCAGTCGAAATGATCTCGAAGGCGGATTTTTGCAACTCATCGACGCCAAGGGACTGCGCCTCGTACTTGAGGGCATCGTCGACGGTGAATGGGTTGGCAAGCGCGTCGTGATCGAAGGTAGCATCGACCGTGAGTCGCTCTCATTTTCCATGAGCGGACCACGGCTGGTGGTTCAATCGATCGCGGGCGACGAATAATCCCGCCTGAAAACGAATCAGCGAACAGCGCCGTCGGCGATCAAGACCGGCATGTTCGGCACCAGTGCCCGGGGCGATTTAACGATGACCGCGTCGCCCACGTCGAGGCCCTGGATGACGACCGTGGTATTGCCCATACCCTCAGCCAACAACACCGCCCGCATCTCGGCGCGTCCGGTCGGGGCTGCAACGAAGATCCGACGGCCCTTGCCGGAATCGACCAGGGCCGAGTTCGGAACCGAGAACACGCCATCGAGGCGGGTTTTTGCAAGCTGCACCGGCGCGCCCACCACCGCTTTGCAATCGGGCGCAAGCTCAACCGTCACATCCGGCCGGGCGCCCGATGGATTCATGTCGCGCGGATCCAGCAAGCGACAGTCACACGGCATACCCTCGATCTCGACACGACAGAACGCCAAACGCGCTGCCTCGGCCGCGGACTGGCTTTCGCTCGGGAAGGAGAACTGTGCCTGCAGGCCGGTTGCGGCGGTCCGCACCACGGTGTCCTGGGCGCGCACCTTCTTGCCTACGGCCGTTTGCATCACGCCAACCCGGCCTGGCCGAGTGGCCACCACCGCAAGCTTTTCAAGCTGCACCATCAACTGCGAAAGGTTCTCCTGTTTTTCCCGCAACTTGATCTCCGCCTGGCGCGCTTCGGGCTTGTTGTTTTCGGCCTGCATCGAAACAAAGAGTTGCTGATAATACGCAACACGGCCGCGCAACCGGTCCACCTCTCGCTTCAAACCGCGCCCTTGCTCAAGCAGCACGATCACGTCGCCGGACACAAACGCCGCACCTTCGGTCAGCGTTTCGGCCACGACACCTGCCGCTGGCACCCGAATGTCATACGGTTGACCTTCACCGACGACGCCAGGTTCCTCAAAAAAAACGTACAGAGATTCCGGGCTGGGAATGATCGTTTGAACCGACACCGGCTTTAGAGCGCCACCGGTCAGCGCATATTTCCAGACGGCAAATCCGACCGCGCCGGCAGCGATGATGGCGATGACGGCCCAAAGCAGCCAGCTGCTGGACTTGGGTGCGGGTGCAACGACGGACGGCGCGATTTCCGGCATCCCATGCGTCGCAACAGGCGTCGGAATATCGAGACCGTCCAGGTTGAATCCCGCGGGCGCCGCGGGTGCAACGGCGGCTACGGGCGCCGGCATGTCGAACACAGGCGGAGCCACCGCGGGCGGCACGAGTGCGCCCGATCGCGCATCGATATCAACCCGCTGGGTTGAATCGGCGAGGGCGGCCTCGATGGGTCGCGTCGAATCGTTTCCTTCGGCGATTCGTACGGCGGCTGACAACTCGGGATTGCTTTGCTCATCGAGGCGCGTGGCAACGGCCAGCAGCTCGGACATGCCCTGCATCATCGCAGTCGGCTCGCCCTGTGGATTCCACTGCACATCCACAGCACTTGCGACCGAAGGTGCCGCATCGTCTTCACTCAAGCCAAGTTCAACAAGGCTGTTTGCGAATTGCTCGACCTGCCCTGCATCAACCTCCATTCCAAGCTTCGTCCGAGCCGACTCGGCGATCTCCGCATACGAACGACCATCCAACTGAATGGCCAAATCGTATTCGAAATCGTAGAGACGAACGGGACCACCCGGCTTGGCGAGTTCGACATAGCGGAGCTCACCCTCGACGATGGGTTTGTGGGGAAGATGGCGGTTAAAGCGCAGCGTACCGGAAGCCATGGCGGCCATCATCGCACCGGCAGGGCATCAAACGCCACTATCCACCCACAGGTCGTGCGTCCGATGGTCGAACACGGTTCGATTCCCGAGCCAATCGCCACAGCCGCTCGACCTCCACGGTGTCGCTCGCCAGCGCTTCGATGGTCGAATCCATTCGGTAGGTCCAGTTGTGGGGGCCAATTGTGCCGGGGACGTTCACGCGATCGCGGCTACCCGACAGATCGCCGAAGGGAACGATCGCAAGCGCCGACCCGGAACCGTAGACGGCACCCAACAAGGCATCGCGCAGCCGGGCGTCAAAGGCATGGTCGGGCTCGAACGCCCGCAAACCCGGCAAGGCAAACAGCCGTTGTCGCTCGTGGGCCCTGAGGGTGTCGTACCACTCGGCCAGGGATTCTGTGTCGTGGGTGCCCGTTGTCGCGACCGACAGCGCCGGCCAGCCAGCCGGATCGCGATAGATCCCCTGGTCGTTTTCCCAGCGCATGACCCGGTAGCCCGGAATGCCATCTCGCGTCAACAACGCGCGAGTCCAGTCGGGCACGTCTCCCAGATCCTCGGCCACGATTTCGCCGGCACCCACGAGCGCCGCAAAAACCCTGGGACCAAGCCATTTGTGCTGCGACTCGGATTGGGGCGAGTAGCCGGGGGGACCCCCGTCGTCTCGGCGGTAATAGGACCGGAACAGCCCCACCGCATGGTCCACCCGCCAAAGCGAGCAGAGCTTCCCCGCCCGGGCCGCGCGCCGCTTGATCCAGTCAAAGCGGGTCCGCACCATCCGGCGCCAGTCAAAAACCGGCAGTCCCCAGTCCTGACCATCCGCCGAGAAGGCATCGGGTGGCACGCCGAGGCGCAATCCCTTGCAAAACACCTGTGGATTGGCCCAGACATCTGCCGCATCGCGCGAAACGACAAAAGGCAGATCCCCGGCAAGTCCCACCCCCAACTTTTCCGCCTCAGCACGGGCGGCCTGCCATTGCAGATTGAGTTGCCACTCAAGATATTGGCGCTTCAGAATGGCTGTTTTCAGCGTGCTCCGGGCCTCGCGAAGGGCGCCCGGTTCTCGATCGCGAATCGCTTCCGGCCAACTACCCCAGTTGGGCCCGTGTGCGTCTGACAGGGCCCGATACAAGGCAAAATCGTCGATCCAGCTGCGTTCCGCCTCGATGTACTCCGCCAGTTGCTGCCCCCGACTACTCGCCTGCTCCCACTCATTGCGGAGAAAGTGATTGAACGCCTGTTCGGCCGCGCGGGCCTTCAGCGAGCGAACGGCTTGCCACTGCACACCCGGAGCGTTCCTCAGAGTGTCCATCTCGGCCAGCACTCCTGGCGAGCCCTGTGCCAGGGCGGCAAGTCCACCCGAAGCCGCAAAGTCTTCGACATTCCGATAGGCCAAAAATACCGGATCGAGCGCAAACGCGGTAAGGGCCGAGTAGGGACTGGTCTCCTGCGGCCATATCTCGTGGAAGGGAAGCAACTGCACGAGGGAAAACCCCGCGCGCGCTGCCCAGGCCGAAAACGCGACCAGGTCGGGGATCTCGCCACAGCCCCAGTCGTGCATTGAACGCAATGAAAACAGGGGGATATTGACCCCTACCCGACGATTGAGATTCACCGCCGCCACTGTGCCGATATTTCCTTCGATCGGCCAGTTCTCGTTTCAAGTTTGCGGCGCGAATTTCTGGCGTCGGTCGATTTTGCGTTTCGCCGGTAAGGCTTCGCCGGCCCAGGAACATGCACCCATGACCTTTCACAAGGCACGTCCCTCAGGGAATAAAACAGGAACCTATTGAACCCGTTGAAGTTAATGGCTTGTCAGGGAACCGGCCCCGTGTTAGCGAAACGGGTCCGGGGATCTTGCGTCCCCACTGGGCGACTGTTTTCGATCACCTGGAATCTTCCGATCCGTCTCATCGCACGAGGCAACACATGAAGCGATTTGCAACCTGGGGCCTTCTCGTATTGGCCATTTGTCTTTCGCCAGCAATGGCATTCGCACAGGCGACCGGCCAGATTGCCGGCAACGTCTTCGACCAGAACGGAATGCCGCTCAAGGGCGTCAAGGTCATGGCGAAGTCCGAAACCGACATCGCACCCAAGACGGTGTACTCGAACGACGAAGGGTACTTCCGAATCATCGGTTTGATGCCCGGTAAGTTCGACGTGACGGCAGCGTCTCCCGGTTTGCAAACGTACATTCAAAAGAACGTTGCGATCGGCGTGAGTTCGGTTGCAGAGCTTACCATCGTCATGGAAGTCAAAACCGACGTGGAGGAGTTCACGATCATTTCAAAAGCCCCGGTGGTGAATACCAAATCGGCGGCGACTACCGAGAAGTTCGATGATGAGTTCCTGAACAGCCTGCCGCTCGAAGACAGGACGGCCATCCAGGGCGTTCTTGCGAACCAGGTCGCAGGCGCCGTCGGCAACTCAAGCAGCCCTCAGTTTCGCGGTGGCACGTCGACGCAAAACTCGTACCAGCTCGAAGGCTTCCAGATCAATGACGTGGGTGGCGGCCGTGGACAGGTCGTGACCTTCCGTACCATTGCGGCACTTGAAATATCGACCGGCGGCTACGGTGCCGAGAACGCGAACGCAGCCGGCGCTGTCATGAATGCCGTCACGCGATCGGGCTCGAATCGCTACGAAGCCGAGATCAGCGGCTGGCACGAGAACACCAGGCTGCGCTTTTTCCAGGACGATCTGGACCCCCGCACCTTCGGCATGAACAACCAGCTTTCGCTAGACGTGTCGGGTCCGATCATCAAAGATCGCCTCTGGTTCTACACCACCTTTGAGGGTCGCAATGATATCGCCAACCGCGCGCGCGATCCGCTCGGCTTGCGTGCAACACCACCGCGCGGTTCGGAGAATGCCCTCCGTGGCGGCGGCAAGTTGACCTATCAGATCACCCCCCGCAACAAGCTGCAAGCCGTATACAGCTTCAACAGAACCGCAGGCAAGAACCAAAATGGCTCGCTGAACGCGGACCGTGACGCGCAGACGAAGAACGAGGTTTTTGATTACTTCGTCGGCCTCATCTGGGAATCGGTGCTTACCGATAGTCTTATTTTCCGCAGCCAAATCGGGCGCAATTCATTCTCCTCGGAATTTGGTCCGGAAATCTGTCGAACCGACCCCGAAAACTGCGATCACATCTCGTCTTTGCGCCAGCTGAACCCCGTTTACGAGTATCAAAATTCCAGCTACCACAACCAGAACTTCTCGCAGACACTTGAATTCAAGAACACCCTGCAGTTTTTCTCCGACAGCAAAACTTTCGGCAACCATGACTTGAAACTGACGGCCCGTTTCTACGGGGCCCAACTTGAAAATCGTGAAACCACGCCTGGCGATTCCATCTACGTCTTTGACGGCACATCGGCCTTCACCAAGCGCCAAGTTTTCGTCAACGACCCAACCATTGAAGACGGTCGCTTCGGATGGGCCATTTCTAATTCGTCGTCGCGGACCATCCATCTTTCATTGTCGGATCAATTCAGGCTTCCGGGTTACCGCTACCTCACGATCAGCCCCGGCGTGGCTGGTTTCAACACCATTGCCAGCGACGGTGCTGGCAATGACGTGCTGAAATTCAACACGGCGACGCCGCATATTCAGGCGGCCTGGGACATCACCCACGATGGACGCACCGTGGTTCGCGGCGGGTTCAACCAGTACGTGGACGTGGGCAATCTCAACGTCAGCAATTTCGCGGGCGCCAGCCGTACCGTCAAAGTCTGCGAATACGATTCGGCCAACAAGACCTATTCGAGGAATTGCGCCTACACCGGCGGTCGCTCGCGCAACACCGTGGGGCTTCCCTGCGGACCCCAGGGCATCGACGCCAATGGCAACGATTGCAGCACGAAACTTGGGACACCCCGAACCTGGGAGTACATGCTGGGTGCCGAGCGCGAAATCGTGCAGGGCATATCGCTCGGTTCTGACTTCCAGTACCGCAAATACAACAACCCCTACGAAGACCTCGAGACCAATTACATCTGGGATAAGTCCGGTCAGGGCCTGGATCCCACCGGTCAGTTCCGCAACGGCCGCAACTTCCGAATCTTCGACCTTGAGACGCCCGACTCTGCCAAACGCCGTTACATGGGTATTGTCACGAGCGTGAAGAAGCGCGAAGGCGCGTTGAGGGTGAACTTCAGCTACCAGTGGTCGCGTCTCACCGGCAACGTTGTCGATGGTTTCCGGAATCCATACCTCGACAATCCGGTGCAAGATCTCCTGCAGGACGGATCCCTGCCAGGCGACTCACGGCACGTCATCCGAACCCAGATGACCTACATGGTGAACGCCTGGCTCTCGGCCGGGTACACCTTCCGATTCGACTCTGGAACGCCCGTCCAGTTGATTTACTACAACCGCGTGACCAACCTCTGGGGCGACTTCCGAGCGCGCCGCGGCTTCCACCCGGGACGAAACATCAACGATCCCTTCGACGATTTCGAGTATCGCCTACCCGACCAGATGGTCATGGGCGCTCAGATTCGCGCCAATCTGAAACCCATCACTCGCTTCAACGCCGAGTTCTTCGTCGACATCCTGAACATGCTCGCGCTCCGCACAACGGTAAGCGTGTCAAACCAGGCCACGGCGCCGGACGTGGGAATCCAGAACGGTCGTTTGCCGCCGCTCTACATGCGAGCGGGCTTCCGCTTCAAGTACTAGGCTAAAAAGCCCACCGTCACGAAACAAAAACCCCGCGGCGACGCGGGGTTTTTGCGTCAAGCCGAACTGCCCTTATGATGGACGCCATGCTACGTCCTGTCATTCCTTCCCCGCCCCAAACACCCGAAGGACGACGGATCCTCATCACAGGCGGAGCCGGCTTCATCGGTTCACACCTTTGCGAGCGGTTGCTTGAAAAAAACGACGTGGTCATCTTCGACACGTTCGGACGAAACGCTCTCACCGCGGCCGGTCTCGACAACCATCCGCGGATCACACTCATGAAGGGCGACGTGCTCGATTCGGAAGCTGTGAAAAAGGCGATGGACGGTTGTGATGCGGTCGTGCACCTCGCATCCATCGCCGGTGTCGACACGGTGATGAAAAACCCAGTTACCACCATGAAAGTGTCGATGCTGGGAACGTACAACGTGCTCGAGGCAGCACTCGCCCAGAACGGACGCATCAAACGGTTGATCGACTTTTCGACAAGCGAGGTTTTTGGTCGCTACGCTTACAACGTAACCGAATGGGATGCGACGACCCTGGGCGCGGTCGGAGAAGCGCGGTGGACGTACGCGGTCGCGAAACTTGCGACCGAACATCTGGCGATGAATTACTGGAAGCAGTACGAGTTGCCAACCTGTTCCGTTCGGCCCTTCAATATTTACGGTCCTCGCCAGGTTGGCGAAGGTGCGGTTCACCATTTCATCCTTCGAGCGATCAAGGGCGAGCCCCTTACCATCCACAACGATGGCTCTCAGATCCGCGCCTGGTGTTTCGTGGACGACATCATTGACGGCGTTCTGCTTGCGCTTGAAAACGACAATGCAGTCGGACACGCATTCAACATCGGAAACCCACGGTCGACGTTGACGATCTATACACTCGCAAAAGAGATCGTCCGGCTGTCATCGTCCGCTAGCCCCATCGAACACATCAAGTGGGATTTCCCCGACGTCGAATTGCGAATTCCCAACATCGACAAGGCGAGGGAGCTCCTCGGTTTTCACCCCCGCGTCGATCTCGAAG
Organism: Deltaproteobacteria bacterium; assembly: GCA_034439895.1. Classification (GTDB taxonomy): domain Bacteria; phylum Myxococcota_A; class Polyangia; order Fen-1088; family Fen-1088; genus JAWXBF01. Next base: position 23,024 of record JAWXBF010000095.1, on the reverse strand, counting down.
AAGGCCTGTTGCGTACCGTGCACTGGTACCGCCGCCACATCCCGAAGTCCTAGATAGAGCGAAAGGAACTGTCTTGTCATCTGATGTTGTTCTGTCAGCCGAACAACTAAAAAAAACGTTTCGGATCGGGTTTCTGCGCAAACGCGTTGAAGCCGTCAAAGACGTTTCTTTTCGAGTGTATCGCGGAGAGATCTTCGGCTTCCTCGGCCCCAACGGCGCCGGGAAGACCACCACCATGAAGATGTTGATGGGTCTCATCTACCCGACCTCGGGCCGAGGCGAGGTATTGGGGCGCAAGGTCGGCGATGTCGATGCAAAACGCCGAATGGGGTACTTGCCCGAGACGCCGTACTTTTACGAATACCTTTCGGTCGAAGAATTCCTCGACTTTGCGGGTAGCCTTTCTGGTGTCAAAGGACCGGAGCGAAGAAAGCGGAGAGACGCGCTCATCTCTCGGGTGGGGCTCGATCATGCGCGCGGACGTCCGCTGCGAAAGTACTCAAAGGGAATGTTGCAGCGAGCCGGAATCGCCCAGTCGTTGATGGGCGATCCTGAATTGGTGGTGCTCGACGAGCCGATGACCGGTCTTGACCCCATCGGGCGAAAGGAGATCCGAGACTTGATGTTGGAACTGCGCCGCGAGGGTCGCACCGTTTTCTTCTCGACCCATATTTTGCACGATGTCGAATTGACCTGCGATCGTGTTGCGATTGTGGTCGCCGGGCGATTGCGCTCGGAAGGCACCCTCGGCCAACTCTTGTCAGCACGATTGCTTTCAACCAGCGTGGTGCTCATTCCCGGTCCCGAAGGCCTGCCGGACCTGCCCGCAGGAACGATCCGAATGGAAAACGGTGGTCAACTGGAACTCCAGATTCCGGCAACCGTTGACGTGAACCAGTTCCTTGGCGCCGCGCTTTCACGCCAATGCAGCGTGGTTTCGGTCGTGCCTCGACGGGAATCCCTTGAAGACGTATTTGTAAGAGAAGCACAGGCCCCGGTTGCAACGGCATCGGAGGTCAAAACATGAATCGCATTTTCGCCATCGCACACAACACGTTTCGCGAAGCGGTACGCAACAAGATCCTCTACAGCCTGCTCTTTTTTGCAGTCGTTCTCATTGTTTCGGCGCTTGCCCTCGGAGAACTGACCCTGGGCGAACAGGTCCGCTTGACCCGCGATCTTGGGCTCTATGGGATTGATATCTTCGGGGTCCTCATCGCAATCTTTCTTGGCGTCAACCTGCTCTACAAGGAGCTGTCGTTGAAGACGATTTACACCATCTTGCCCAAGCCCCTCTACCGATTCGAATTCGTTGCGGGCAAGTGGATTGGCATGCTGGTCACGCTCGCGATTCAATTCGCCGTGATGGGCGCTGTCTTGTATTTTGCGCTGTTCCTTCAAGACGCAGACTTCGAGTTGCAAACGGCCAAGGCACTCTTCTTGCTGTATCTCAACGTCATGGTGATAACGTCGATCGCACTCGTTTTCTCGTCCTTTTCGTCGCCTTTTCTTTCGGGAATCTTTGCGCTCGGCGTGTTTGTCGTCGGACGATCGATCTCCGACCTGCAAATGATCGGCAACCGCGCGGGAGGAATGACGAAGTCGCTCATCCAGGCTTCCACGTACGTCATCCCCAATTTGAACGTGTTTTTCCCGTCGGGAACGATCGTCGGAGCGGAGCGGGTGACCGTCAACGGTCAATTCGTCAATTCCGCCTACCTCGTCGATGCGACCATTTACGGCGTTGGTTATTCGTTGATTGCGCTCTTCGTTGCGATCGTCATCTTCAATCGAAGAGATTTCGTATGACCTACGGCACCTGGCAAGCCATCCGTCGACGCATGGCAACGGCTCTGCTGCTCGCCGCCGGTCTCTTTGGCGTGGTTGCCGTCCGCCTGTTGCTCGAAGGCCACCAATCCGTATCACAAGGAACAGAATACGAACGAAACGGAAAGCTCACGGAAGCTGTCGCCGCCTATCGAGACGCGGCGAGGGCGTATGTCCCCCTTACACCCTACAGCGCCTTTGGATTCGAACGCCTGTTCGCGATTGGCAAACATGCCGAAGAGAAGGGCGACCTGCCGCTTGCGCGTCTCGCTTTTGAATCCTTTCGCGGCGCCGCGCTTGCCACCCGGTCGGCCTACACCCCGCACAACCACGAATTGAGCGAGGTGCAAAAACACCTGGCGGAGCTCTATGCAAAGTGGGACCACGCGCACGTCGAAAACAAAGAAACCGCCCGATCGAAACCGTATTTTGCGGGCCTCCTGCAGGCTCCTGTGGGTCCCTCCCTTGGAAGAGCCGTCGCCGCTTTATTCGGCCTCTCAGTCTGGATTTCAGCCGTCGTTGCATTTTTGTTTTTGGGACTCGATCCGACTCTGCGCCCCAAGAAACCAGTCGTTTTGACCTCGGGCATCGCGTTTGCGCTGGGCATGGCCCTCTTTACATGGGGACTTCTTGGCGGTGGCGCAGCCTAGGTCCGCCACATTGTGATAAATTCATCCTCCTAGCCAACAGGCCCTCGAACGATGGACGTCCGCTGTGAACGCTGCGACACCGAGTATGAACTCGACGACGATGCCATCCCGCCCGGTGGTTGCCCGGTGCAATGCACCACCTGTGGCCATACGTTCACCGTCGCAAAAACCGGGATGCCGCAAGCGGCCGCCCCTCCAGCGGAACTGTCGCCCGCGCCAACCACGGCAGAATGGCTGCTGGAAACCGGTGACGGCAAGCTCCATCGCTTCCGCAACCTGACCTCTCTGCAAAAGTGGATCATCGAGCGCAAGGTGACCCGCGAGGACAAGATCTCCCGCACGGGACACGCGTGGCGCCGCCTCGGCGAGATCGTCGAACTTGGGCCCTTTTTTGACGTGGTCGATGAAGCCGATCGGGCAAAGGCAGCGGTAGCGGCCGCCGACGATCCCCTGAAAAACGAAGCGGCACGGGCGCGACGTTCCATGGCTCGTTCTTCTGCGCGGCCTGCGCCACCACCGGAGCCAACCCCCGATCCAAACGACACGCTCGATGGACGGCCGGGACCCAACGACGACTCGGACGATGAGGATGAGGATGAGGATGAGGACGAGGACGAGCAAATCGAATCGCCGCCACCTCGGCGACAGATCCGGGCAGCGGCGAGGCCGAAGACAGCCCGCCGTGACTTCGACGATGAGCTAAGTCCGAATCCGTCGATGGTGACCTCCGTCGTACGGGTGCGAAGCAGCGGCGGTAGCGCAATCCTGAAGTTTGGTGCGGTTGTGTTGATTGCGTCTGCAGTGGCGGTCGGGACGATTTTCGTTACACGCCAGAAGCCACAGACGACCCCGACCGAAACCATTCCGCCACCGGAAACCGCACCACCGCCAGCACAACCCGCACCCGCGGAAACGCAACACGCTCCGCCTCCCCCCGCCGAACCAACACCACCTCCCGTGGAACAACCAGCGGCAAAACCGGAAGAAACGGTCCCCCTCCCAACCCCGGTCCCAGCGCGCACCGATCGATCCACACCGACACCGACTACCGAAACCAAGGCAACTGCGGTGGCCACCGACCCTTCGGCGTCCTACGAAAATCTGCTCGAACAGGCCGATCGCTTGTTGGAAAACGGCAACACCGAACGTGCGTTCAAGCTTTACGAACGGGCGATAAAGATGCAGCCACAGGGTATCGAAGCTCTCGTGGGTCTTGGCTACGTCATGCTCGACAAAGGACGCAACGCGCCTGCGATTGGATACTTCAAGAAGGCGCTTGCTGGTGCGCCTTCGTTTGGACCCGCGTGGTTCGGCTTGGCAGAAGCTGCACGCAATGCAGGCGATACGCCCGAGGCGATGCGCAGTTACAAACGTTACCTTGAGATCAACCCGAACAGCCAATACTCCTCGGCAGCCCGTCGGCAGTTGCAACTGTTGCAAGATGCAGCGGCCAAGGCAACGTCTGGCCCCGCGGATCCACCGTGACCCCATCGAGGTCGCGCAAACCCGAGTGGCTGGCCCGGGCCTTCGCGATTGCGCTCCTCGTGACCATCATCACGGGGCTCGCATCCGGCCTGTACCATCGACCCGGAGGGACCTCTCGCTGGGGCGTTGGATTTTGGTTTGGGATGAACCCAGACCGCGCAGGAATCACGGTCAGCCTTGTCCATCTGCTGACCTGGATTCATCGACTGGCCATCGCACTCACCGTGTTGTTCGGCTTCGCATCGCGGGGCCACGTGTTGCGTTTTGAGAAACAACGTTGGCGCCAGCTGTTCGTCGCCGGATCATTGCTGGTTGCGGTGGCGACAGGCCTGCTCGTGACCTGGCACGACGCACGGCCCTGGTCCGATCCAAACCCGCATGCGCCGGTCACCGAACTTTCGGGCCACGAAGGGCCCTTTCTCGAATTGACGGGCGTGCGCCTGCGTTACCCATCCACCGCGAAGATTTCACGCGATCGCTTCGAGTTTGTTTTTGGCGTCTTGCACTTCATCGTGCCGCTCGGGCTCGGACTGGCGCTCGTTTTCATGCGTCGGCGGACCCGAAGCGTCGATCGATCCGCGTCTTTTCAGGCCAACCGCGATGCACAACAGACCGGCGAGTGAAGTGGCAGACGCCCCCGCATAACTTCCGGGAAATCCTGCGAAGAGGGTGAGTAAAAAGCCATAGGCGACCAGACGCGGCGCACCCTTGCGCCACCCCAGCATGACCACCGTCGCGGCAGCGCCCGCAACTGCCAACGCCATCAACAACAGATACCCCTTTCCGAAAAGGGATTCGATGGATGGCAATTGCAAACGCACGCCCTGCAGAAACAACGCCGAAGCGAGATCGAATCGAAATAGCACGAGCGTCAATACACCTGCGAGTGCAACCGACGAGACCGCGATCGTGAAGACGCGCTGCCACAACGCGAGTGTCGAGGCACGGTCATCGCGTAACCACACGGGCGCCAGGCAAAGGGCCAGAAAACCCAGTATTTCCGCAGCACGTCCGGTCCAGAAAAACACCGCAGGACCCTTCACAAGTTGTGCCTGATGCGCGAACGCCAGGAAGGTGTGCGTGAGCAAGGGCAACATGACGAGCGTTGCGCCGAGCCGCGTTGCAAGCAATAACGGCCTCTTTGGTTGAACGTACCACAACCCAGACACCGCAAACGTGACAAGAAATCCGTAACTTATCTGGAGATGAAGGCCAAATCGTTCATCGGTGATCCAGACGGCCCGCAACACGAGTGCACAGTAGATGAGTGCGATGAAGAACAGGCTGGTCTGAATGGCGCGCGGGAACAACTCACGACGATTGGCCGGTGACGACAGCGTCACGGCAATGATCGCAATGCCGAGTAGAGAGCAAAGATAGCCAAGGAAGGTCCCGGCACCCATCAACCAGAGATTGGTTTGCGGCGACAGATCCGTATCGGGCAATGAAAACCGCGCAAATGTTCGGTGAAAAACGAGGTCGAGCAGGGACAGGACCGCAAGCAAGGCGGTCAGGTTAAAGCCAATGGGGGAGCGGCTTTGCGTTGCCAAGGTGAGAAAAGCAGCATAGCGCGAAATCCGCGATACGATTAGAAACGTGACCCTGTTACCCGCACTGGTTCTCGCTCTCTTGCTTGGTGAAATCCCGGTAGCGGCCCACTTCGTCATCGCCGTCGACGCCGGACATGGGGGAACCAACCTTGGTGCGTCGGGCGTGGAGCCCGGGGTCTTCGAGAAGCGCATCACGTTGGCCATCGCCGAGCGGGTGAATGTGCATCTCGGGAAAAACCGAAATGTGAAGGTGGTGTTATGTCGGCAACGCGACGAGTTCATGACCATACGGTCCCGCGTACGCTGTGCCAACGAAGCGGGTGCTTCGCTGTTTGTCAGCATTCACGCAAACGCAGCCTTGAATCGCGGCAGCGATCGCGGGTTTGAGTTATACGTCCTGCCGGTTGCCAACGCCGATCGGGTCGCGGCCCTACAGGCCTCACGCGCCATGGGGAGAGCGGACGCCATATGGCACCTCAACCGCACCCGTGAACTGGTGGAACAAAGTTTGGAGGCGGCCAAGCGAGTGCAATGGGAGCTCAGCGACATCCGCGGCAAAGCCGCCGACCGTGGGATCAAACAGAACTGGGCTGCACTCGACGTTCTTGAAGGGCTCGCCATGCCGGGGATCCTGGTCGAGGTCGGCTACATTGATCATGTCAAAGAGGGTGTCGAGCTTTTGCGTCCGCAAGTTCAAGACGCGATTGCGGAAGCCCTGGCCCGCGCGCTGGGGGATCTGGCTGCACGGGCGCGCCGCGCACGGACCGATCCCACCATCACGGCGCCACCCTCCGAGCGCGCACGCCGTTAGCGAGGACGGGCCGGACCGGCTAGATTGCGGCCGGCCATGATGGTTTTTCACGCCGTCCTTCTGATCGCAGCCCTCGGGTTGGCGGTACCTACGTCCGTGTTTTTCCTGCAATGCCTTCTCGCCCAGATGGGCGCGGTCAAAACCAAGAGCGGCAGCACCCAACGACCGCGAATCGCCGTGCTGGTTCCAGCCCACAACGAAAGTGCTTCGATTGCCGGCACGGTGGCGTTGTTGTTGCGCGAACTTTCCCCGACCGATCGACTGTTGGTGGTCGCGGACAACTGCAGCGATGATACGCAAGCGCAGGCGGCAAAGGCCGGGGCAGACGTCATCGCCCGCCAGGATCCCACCCGTCGGGGCAAGGGTTTTGCGCTCGCCTTCGGCATGGAGCACTTGAGCCACACGGGCGCACCCGAAGTGCTTGTCATCTTCGACGCCGATTGCAGCATCAGCTCGGGTGGCATCGAACATATTGCCCGGGTCGCGGTGTCGTTGAATCGTCCGGTACAGGCAGACTATCTGCTGGGCGCGCCCGCTGCAGCGACGCCGCGAACCACGATCTCGGCCCTCGCCTTTCTGGTGCGCAATCGCGTGCGACCCCTCGGCCTCAAACGCCTCGGCGTTCCTTGCCACCTGATGGGTAGCGGCATGGCCTTTCCCTGGGATGTGATACGAAAAGCCCCGCCGTACGGTGACAACCTGGTCGAAGATCTCGCAATGGGCCTTGATCTGTCGTTACTGGGTCACCCACCCTATTTCTGCCCCGAGGTTCAGGTGCAAAGCGAGCTACCCAACGCAGCACAGGCGGCCATCGGGCAACGCAAACGGTGGGAACATGGCATGTTGGCCACGCTGATTCAGTTCGGACCACGGCTTGTCCGTGCGGGCTTCACGCAAAGCCCCGCACGCCTCGGTCAGGCACTCGATCTTGCGATCCCGCCACTCGCCATGCTGGTGGCGATCCTGCTTTTCACGGTGTGCGGTGGAAGCGTTCTGTGGGGACTTGGCCTGTCACCCCAGGCGCCGGTCGTCGTCGCCATGGCTTCGCTTTGTGCGGTAGCGGTTGCCGTGGGGATCTCCTGGGCACGCTTCGCGCGTGATACCGTTCCTTTCCGAAACCTGGCCAGCATTCCGCTCTATTTTCTATGGAAGATCCCGCTCTATCTGTCCTTCATCGGTGGCAAGCGACAAAAGGGTTGGGTGCGAACGGACCGTGAACCCAAGAAGCCGCCGTCAGCCTGAAGACACCGTTTTCGCCTTGCGCAACCGCGCAAAAAAGGCCTTCAGCAAGTCAGCGCTTTCGTTGGCCAGCACACCGGGCACCACCTGCACGCGGTGGTTGAGGCGCGCGTCTTCAAGCAAGGAAAAAAGCGTCCGGGCCGCACCCGCCTTCGGATCAGCGCAGCCGTAGAACACGCGCTTGATGCGTGCGTTGACGATGGCACCCGCACACATGGGACAGGGCTCAAGCGTGACGTACAAATCAGCATCGATGAGCCGCCAGCTGTTGGATGCAACGGCCGCGCGGCGCAAGGCCAGCAACTCGGCGTGGGCCGTCGGATCCGAACTTTGCTCACGCTCGTTGAATCCCGTCGCCAACACCTCATCGTAACGTACCACAACCGCGCCGACGGGGACTTCGCCGCGACGGGCGGCCTCTTCCGCCTGTTGCAGCGCAAGGCGCATATAATCTTCGGGCGTATGCACGGCGGTTCGCCTAGCGGGGCATGGGGGCCGAAAATTGATAGTTGCCAGAGGAAATGGTGTAAGCCGTGCCGCCTTCGCGAGCGCCAAGCGCCTTCACGTCGCGCCTTGCTTGACCGCCCACCACGGGCTGGCCGCCTTCCAATACACCCTCGTCCGACGCGACCGGAAGGATGACCGTGGCCCTGCCATGCACCGGGATCTGCACATCCATCACGAAGCGATTTGAGCTGATGCGCCAGTTGGTGGTGATCGTGCCGCGCGGGGAACGGTATTCCGCCCGCGCCCGCGTCAGTCCGCCGCCAAGTCGAGGGCGGATCACGATCGCTTTCCAGCCTGGAATTTCCGGATCGTGATCGATCCCGGCGATGTTCGCGTACATCCATTCGCCCACCGAGCCAAAGGCGTAGTGGTTGTACGAGTTCATGTCACCCTTGTTGTTCGGGCCTTCGGTTGGGCTGTAGCCATCCCAGCGTTCCCACATCGTGGTCGCGCCGCTTTTGACGGTGTAAAGCCAGGAGGGATACGTTTCGTTGAGCAACAGTTTGTAGGCCAGTGCATTTTGACGTCCCGATGACAACACGGGCAATAAATGTCCGCTTCCCAGAAATCCCGTGGCGAGATGTTGGTTGCTGCGCGCAATGGCTGCCACGAGGTGTGCCATCGCGCGCGGCTGCTCGGCCGCCGACAATATGCCGTAACGCAAGGCCAGAACGTAAGCGGTTTGCGTATCCGATTCGATCTTTCCGTCAGGAAGGACATAAGCTTTTGCAAACGCCTCCACGATCTTCTCGAACAAGGTGGCGTACTCTTTCGCTTCAGCGGTGCGACCGGTCGCAGCCGCCATGCGCGACAACAACCACGCCGCCCGCGCATGGTAAATCGGACCGGCAACCTTGTCCGGCGTCTTGACCGGAGCAACCCAATCTCCGAAGCCTTCCTCGGTGTTGAGAAAACCCTTGGCCTGTGCGGAACGAAAGTCCACCCACTTTTTCATGGCTTCAAAGTGGCGATCGATGATCCTTTTATCACCATAGGTTTCGTAAAGCAGGTGCGGAAGGATGACGAGCGCATCACCCCAGGCATAGGCACCGCCGCCCAGGATCGGAATCGTGGGCACGACATTTGGAACGGAACCATCGGCGAACTGTCCGTCCACCAGATCGTCCACGTATTTGCCGAGGAATGCCGCCGAATCCATGTTGAATGAACCGGTGCGCGCAAACATCTGAATGTCGCCCGTCCATCCGAGGCGTTCGTCGCGCTGCGGGCAATCGGTGGGAATGGACAAATAGTTTCCGCGCTGACCCCAGACGATGTTGCTCTGCAACTGATTCAGCAACGGGTTTGAGGTGTTGAACGTTCCGGTCCGCGGCAGATCGCTGTGTGCGACAATCCCCTGTAATGCGGTTGCGGGTATCGCCCTGTCGAGGCCGCTTACTTCCACATAGCGAAAGCCGTGGAAGGTGAACTTCGGCTCGAAGACCTCGACGCCGCGACCGCGGGCCACGTATTCATCGGTGGCATTGGCCGTGCGCAGTGCTTCGGTATAGAGTGCGCCTTTTTTGTCCAGCATCTCGGCGTAGCGCACGCGAACCCGCGTACCGGCCCGCACCGAAGAAAGCACGAGGCGAACCCATCCCACCATGTTTTGGCCGAGATCGAAGATCTGCGCGCCGCGAGCCGGCAACATCGCCTTGACCCGCAGGGTGCGCATCGCTCGCACAGGCGGCGCTTTCACTCCGACGAGCGGGCCCGTGGTGATCTTCGGCAACGACACCCCTCGAAAGCCATCGGGCTCCGGCGTCGAACCCTCGGGATTGGACCAGCCAACCAGCTCGCGGCGTGCGTCCACGGTCTCGCCGTCGAGCATGTCGGATTCACGAATGGCACCGGTCTTGCCAAGCCACGAGCCATCGGTCGCAATGACCTCGTGACTGCCATCGGCGTAATCCAAATGCAACTCGGCGAGCAATGCCTTGTCAAAGCCCCAGAGGTGACGACCCATGCCGGTGCGTCCCACGGCCCAACCGTCCGCCACGATCGCACCAAGTGTATTACGCCCCGGACGAAGGTAGGCTGTCAGATCGTGCGTTTGATAGAAGATGCGCTTCGAGTAGTCAGTCCACCCGGGCGCAAAGACCTCATTGCCCACGCGCCGGCCGTTGACGTGAATCTCGTGGATCCCAACTGACGTCACATAAAGCCGTGCCCGCATCGGCCGTGCACGCGTCGTGAAGCCTTTGCGCAAATGGATCGGCGGAACGACGTGATCCATCTGCATCAAGCTGGGATCCGCGGGTCGAACATTTTTCCCAAACGGCCCCAGTACCTCGGCGGCGCGCCAGGGGGTCTTGTCGGTGGCGTCGTTGATCCAGTTGTCATCGATCTCGGACTTGCCAAAACTTCGCACGCGCCACCTTTCGCTCGACTGAATAAAACGTTCGCGTCCGTCGCGGAATCGCAACCGGATGGTGGCGATGATCGCCTTGTTCTCGAAATACGCCGCCAGCAGGTGCAGATCGTTTTCCCCGGCCCGCAGCGCGTGGGTGATTGGGATCCGACGCCAGTCGGCATTGGAAGAATTCGAGAAACGATTGAACTTCGTCCCATTGATCCAAAGGTAGTGCCCTTCGTGCGCCAACCAATTCCGACCGACGCCCGGCGCGGCAATAAAAAGATCTGCCGCTGCGACCTTGTCAAAATCCGGAACCAGGAATTTCGCTGCAAAACCCAAGCGTCTCACGGGCTCCGCTGTCTTGCCCGGCGCCGGCTCCGCCCACAACCAGCTTGCACCCACGAACGGCAGGCGCTCATCGTCGCCCGAGGGGCGCAGGCCAACCCACTTTGCCTGCCAGGGCTCGTGCAGCTTGCCTGTCTCGAAAAAGCTCGGCGAGCCCACAGCCGAGCGCCCCTGTTCGTCCCAGAGCTCGATCGCAACGTGATACCGCGTCCTCGGCAGCAACGGAGGACCACCGTATTCAATCTGGAGGTTTTCGTCCGAGCTGACCTTGCCGCTGTCCCAAATATCCGGCTTTCCGGACAGCAGGGTGCGTGCGTCTTTTGCTACAAGGATGCGATACGCCGTCTGGGCTGCACCGCGGTGGGCAGCGTTAAGTACCCAGGAAAAACGCGGAACTTCTTCATCCAGACCGACCGGGGCATCAAGATACTCGACACGGAGTTCGGTCACGCGACCGGCCGCATGGGCCGCAACACCTTCGACAAGGGTGCTTCCCAGAACGAACGACGCGGTCAGGATGCAAACAACGGCCTGGCGGAAAGGCACGCTCATTCTCCGAACCTGATTTCGGTTTCTGCAGGCAATTTCGTGATCTGGACGATCGTCGTCGGGTTCTGTGCTTCCCAGTCCACATCGAAGGTGAATTCAACCTTGTCTCCGACCGCGAGCGAGAGCTCTCCCACTTCGGCCGCGACCTGGAACGGCATCGCCATCGACATCATGCCGGTCTCTTCTCCGTCTCGGTTTTTGAACGTGGGAATCGCCTGATGAAGGATCGTGATGGACTTGCCTGCCTTGTTGGCGGCAGGTGCCGATCGCACGATCCCCTGAATCGTGTAACGATTCGCCTTGGCGGGCAACGCTGCGGTCCCCCCTGCGTCTACGCCCGCGGCTGCAAACGGCACCGGTGCCGCCGCAACCGGCTCGGGAATCGGAACGGGCGGGGTCGCCTTCTTGCAACCCGCCGACATGGAAAGGATTGCGCCAAGAACGATGCCCGAAGTCTTCAACATGTTGTGAGGATCCCTTACTTCAACTTGACGATGATATCGACTTCGACTGCCGAGTTCAGCGGCAGCTGCGCCGTTCCAATCGCCGAGCGCGCGTGCCACCCTGCTTCGCCGAGGACGTCGATCATCAGTTGCGAGGCACCGTTCATCACGAGATGTTGATCGGAGAAGGTCACATCGCTGTTCACGTAGCCCGCGAGCCGGAGAATGCGTTCCACCCGATCGAGCGATCCCAGTTCAGCACGCAAGACGCGCAAGAGGTTGGCGGCGCAGAGGGCCGCCGCCCGGGTTGCGGTCGCCACGTCGACCTCTGAGGGCACCTTGCCCAGAAATTCTTTGACCAGATTGCCAGGCCCGTCAAAAGGCACCGCACCGGACAGGTACCCGGTCTTCCCGTCAATCACGAGGGGTCGGTAAAGTGCGCCCGCGGCGGGGACGCGATCGAGGGGGTATCCGAGGGCTTCGAGTTTCTTTTCGGCTTCATTCACGGCGGAGCGAAGAATATCAGAAGAACCCATTTGCGACGCTTCACATACCAAAGGATGCAGACCTCGATATAATCCCCGCACGTGACCCTCGACGAAATGGAACCCTTTAAACAGCGCCTATTGCAGCTCCAGGAGGAGCTCATCGCACAGGGCGACATTCCCATTGAACCGACGCGGTCTGATCCAGGCGACATGGGCAGCGACGACGACGCGCAGCCGCTTACCGAGATGAGTCAGGTCATCGCCTCGAAACGCAATCGGGAGCGAGCCATCTTGCTGGCCCGGGTGCGTCGTGCGTTGCAGTTGATTTTACAAGAGCCCGGACAATACGGGCGTTGCCGCGAGTGCGAGGAACCGATTGGCAAACGCCTTACCGCACAGCCGTGGGCCGATATGTGCCTGGATTGCCAAAACGAAAAGGATCAACCCAGGGGCGGCGCGCGGAAACACTTGCTCGATTTCAAGTAAGCGGCAAAGCCGATCGTGCCGAGCGAAAAGAAGACGAGCAAGAGGACGCCCTCCGTGACCCGCTTGTCCTCGCGAAACGCCATGAACCACCAGTCGAGCCTCGCTCTTGGATAGGTCAGCGAAATGGGCGTCTTGACCCGGGTATAGCGATGCCAGGGCGCGTCCCGTTCGGCGGTCTCGACGTCGTCATGGGCCAGCACGTGACGGACCAGCCACAGATGCCCCTCGATCGGTTGAAACGGCGGCAACCATTGCACCGGGTGTACATCTTCAAAACACGCCCCACAGGTCCCATATTGCGAATCGGTCGGCGCCCCCGATTTGTTCGGCCATCCGAGCCAGTTCGCCCTGGCTTCAATCGCAATACGAATAAAGTGATCCCAGTAAAGCGCACTGCCCAGCATCTGAACGAACATGCCCGCGGCCAGCAGCGAGACCACAAATGAGAGCCGAAACCGCAGAGCAAATCCGGACAGTTGCAAGCGCCACGCGTCCAGCAAGAGCGCGCCGGGGATCATGAACACCGGCACCGCAAACACGAGGTAACGGGGACCCCAGGCGTAGTCGCCGCTCCAGAACAAGAATCGTCCGTACACCAACAATACCGGCGTCACGGTCAGTAGGATGGCGATCATTTCCGATCGATTGCGTCGCCACGCAAGCGGCAAACCAATCAAAGAAAGCAACAACGGCGGGCTGTACAAAAACGCACTCTTGCCGGGCGACAGGAACATGCCCCAGATGCCGAGTGCCATCCGCTCGGTAAAAACCGGCACTTCAAGATCGTAGCCCGATCGAAGAAAGCCGTCCCACCGAACCTTGTTGTAGACGAGGATCAGGGCGAGGAATGGCAAGCAGGCGGCCACCGCCCATCCGACCAGACGCAACACGGATGACCACGCAAGCGGTTCCTTGTTCGCAAATGCGATCCCGCGCCAGTGCAACAAGGCAAACACCGCCGCGCCGGGCAAACAAACGGCGTAGAGCATCTTGATGTTGATGAGCAGGCCAACCGTCACGCCGAACCAAATGGCATTGGTCTTCGTGGGGGCCTTTGCCAGCAACAACAAACGCCCGAACATCCAGGTGAAGAGCACCGCGTGGAAGATCTCCGAATAGGGCGAGCGCCCATACACCCACAGGGTCGAGCCAAATAACAACAATCCCGTCGCTGCAAACGCGGTTTTCCGTGCGATCCCAAGGTCAGCGCACAACAACAGAAACAAAACGCAACACAAACCCGAAAGAACACCCGGACCGATATGCGCCGCGAAAGGGATTGTCTCGTCCCTGACGTTGTCCCAGATGCGGCCGATGACGCTCCGTACCGCCGCCCCCGGAACGTGCATCAGCGACTGTAAAATCGGCGCCGCAGCGTAGATTTTTCCGTGGCGTCCGGTGGGAAGCTCTTCGGGCCAGGGTGTTCGGATCGTGACGTCACCATCCTGCACCAGGCTTTCGGCCACCTCGAAGACCGGGGTTGCATCAGCCCACGGGCGTTCCCGACTGCCCGCGAGCATCAAGGCGAAAAGGACAAAACCAACCGTCGCCCAGCGCACCGACGCGGGCAATATAAAAGACGGACGCGCCGTCGGCTCAACCGGCTTTTCGGACATCAATCAGAGCCGCCGAAGTCGCCACCGTCGAAACCACCGCTGTCGAAATCGCCGCCCTGATCGTCACCACCGCTGTCGAAACCATCCGAGGCCGGATCGTCAAAGCCGCTGTCGGTATCGCCACCGGACACACTGTCCACATCATCCTGCACACCGGGATCGACCACGTCGTCTGCGACCAGCTCGGGATTCTGGGCAACCTCGTCCATCGATCCGAGCGATGCACCCGAGGGATGCATCACCATCACGGTGGGCGGCATCGCCATGTGCATGAACGACGAAATCAACATCACGTCGAGCATCGAGCCCATCGGAGAAGCGTAGTACGATAAATAGGGATCGTAGGCGGGATGACTCGGATTGTTGGCAATCGCGGTTTCCTTGCCACCCCCGGCGTTGGCCTTGACGAGCTTTGCCCCGACCTCGCGCGCCTCCACCCTGGCCTCGGGCATATACGCCTTCAGCGTGGATTCGAGTCGATGCGCAAAGTTATCGAACTGGAGCCGGGCGGTCTCGAAAAGTGCCCGATCCGCGGTCAACGGTTCGACCCGCGTTCGATAGGACTCGGCACTTTCGCCGGCCTTCGGTTCAAGCTCGGCAATGCGCGCTGAAACCGTCACGATCGCGGCGGGCTCGGTCTTCTTGTGAACGGTGCGCGCGCGCGCCTCAATGACGAGGTGCAAGCCGGCCTCGCGATGTTCAGCGGCAAGCTTTAGCTCCTCGAAACCCTTGCCAAAGACCGAGGCGTGTTCGGAGAAGGCGAGCACGAGATCGGGAAGATCGTCGGCCTTGCCATCGCTATCCTGAAAGATGACTGTTTCGTCGATCACAAGCGCCAGCGCATTGCTGACGCCGAGCTTGGCGATGGCGCGCCGGAAGACGTCGATCACCAAAGACGCTTCCAGGCTGTTCTGCACCTTGCCCGAATCCAGATCGATCCGTGCACCCAGGCCTTTTTTCACCCGCTCCCAAAACGTCGGATCGCGCAGCAACTGCTGGCCATCAATGAATATCGCTAGCTGTCCGGTCATCCGCATGGGCGGCAGTATATCGCGAATGGGCTCCGACTCGATGGCGCACCCTCCTGTGGCCCACGACGCGGTTCAAGTAGCCATCACCCGTGCGGTGCAAAACGAAGCAAACGCACCGCAATTCCGCCGTTATCAAGCTCAAACTGCGCCGTGCAACGCATCCGAAGCAGCGCTTCCGCATCCCGCTCCGGCGTCACAATCGCCAGCCCATACGAGCGCCAGGGGCCACGCATGCGCTCGCCTATCATCGTCAAAACCGACCGCGCCATCTGTGACGATCCCAGCCGCCGTCCGTAGGGCGGATTCAACACCACCAATCCCGGTGGTGCGCCCTCGGGCGGCAACGCGTCTTCCAGCGCCGCCACCGAAAACCGAACCGCATCACCAAGACCCGCGCGCTCGGCGTTGCGTCTGGCGCGTTCGATGCCGGCCGCGTTGCGATCGAAGCCAAATGTATTACCAACATGCGCTCCGATCTGAGATCGAGCCGCATCACAGAGTTGCTTCCAGGCCACAGCGTCAAAATTGGGCCACGATTCAAAGGCGAAACTGCGACCAAGGCCCGGCGCCCTTTTTTGCGCCATCGCCGCCGCTTCAATGGCAAAGGTGCCGGCGCCGCACATGCCATCGACCAGGGTCGATTCAGGGGTGTATTCACACAAACTCAAAATGCCCGCCGCAAGCGTCTCACGCAATGGTGCGCGCCCCGCTTCGGTGCGCCAGCCCCGCCGATGCAAGAGATCACCCGAGGAATCGAGGCTAATCGAGAACACGTCACGTATGCCGCGAACCAAGATTCGCGGTTCAAGCGTTGTGGGTTCGTGCGGCTCCGCATGCTTCGGCAAGGCGTTTCGCAACCGCTCTGCGATGGCGCCCGTGTGATACAGACGACAGCGATGGGCGGTTACCTCGACCCGGATCCTGTCAGCAGGCACCGCGGGCACCACGAGCCGAAACGGCAAAGCGTCAAGCTTGCGTTCGAGCTCCGACAACGCCCGGGCCTTGACCTCTCCGATGCGGAGCAGAATTCGGGTCGCCGTACGCAGGTGTAAATTGGCGGCCATCCCTCCGGCGAGATCGCCCGAAAAGGCAACCCCCGCAGCCTCGGGCGGCTCGGCCACCACGCCCGCAAGCGAGGAAAGTTCGCGCGCAACCGCCCCCTGCATTCCGGGCGAGGACACGGCAAACCACTGCATGAGGCCTGGGAGCATAGGGGATTTCCGCGAATCGGTGTTTTTGCGACGAAAGCCACGTCGCGTTATCGGTGAGAGCTCAGGAAATACTGGGACTCAAACAGGAGCAGTGCCGCGTGGTTGTGGTTAAACTGCGCCCCGCTCGGCCGTCCTCCGAGAATTCGCTCCACCATAAATCAACCATGACTTCACCCCTGCAATTCAAACGTGTTCTCGTCGCCAACCGCAGCGAAATCGCAATCCGGGTCTTTCGCGCCTGCACCGAGCTAGGCATCCGCACCCTTGGCATCTTCAGCAAGGAAGATCGCGCCGCCCTGCACCGCTACAAGGCCGACGAGACCTACGTCCTGAACGAGAAACTAGAGCCACTGAAGGCCTACCTCGACATCCCCGGCATCATTCAGATCGCCAAGCGCAACAAGGCGGACGCGATCCACCCCGGCTACGGATTCCTGTCGGAAAACGCCGAGTTCGCACGCGCCTGCGCCGAGGCCGGGATCGTTTTCATCGGCCCAACCCCGGAACTCTTGCAGTTGATGGGTGACAAGACCGCGGCACGCAAACAGGCCCAGGCCTGCGGCATTCCCGTCGTGCCCGGCACCGACGAGCCCATGGTCGACACCGATGCCGCTGCCGAATTTGCAGGCAAGGCCGGTTATCCCGTCATCCTCAAGGCCTCCTTCGGTGGTGGTGGCCGTGGCATGCGCGTTTGCCGCGATGAAAAACAACTGCGTGAGTTCTTCGATCAGGCGTCGCGCGAAGCACGTGCTGCGTTTGGCCGCGGCGAAGTTTTCATCGAAAAATACATCGAGAGCCCGAAGCACATCGAGGTTCAAATCCTTGCCGATCAACACGGCAACGTCGTGCATCTCTTCGAGCGCGATTGCTCGATTCAACGACGACACCAGAAGGTGGTCGAGATCGCGCCTTCGCCCAACCTTCCCGACGGCTTGCGAGAAAAGCTGTGCGCGGATGCCGTGCGCCTTTCCACCCAGTCGGGCTACATCAATGCGGGCACGGTGGAGTTCCTCGTCGATTCGACCGGGAATTATTTCTTCATCGAAATGAACCCACGCATCCAGGTCGAGCACACCGTGACCGAAATGGTGACGGGCATCGACATCGTCAAAAGCCAGATCAAGATTGCCGAAGGTTATCGGCTGGCCGATCCCGAGGTTGGCATCACCAGCCAGCAGGCTGTTTCCTCGCGCGGCTATGCGATCCAGTGCCGCATCACGACCGAAGATCCCGCCAACGGCTTCATCCCGGATTACGGTCGCATCAGCCACTACCGCTCGGCCGCGGGATTCGGCATCCGCCTCGACGCCGGCATTGCATTTTCCGGTGCCGAGGTCACTCCGTACTACGATTCGTTGCTGGTCAAGGTCTGTGCCGCTGGCCTCACCTATCACGACGCCTGCAACAAGATGTCGCGCGCGCTGGCCGAGTGGCGCGTGCGTGGCGTCAAGACGAACCTGCTCTTCCTGCGCAACGTCCTGAAACATCCGCAATTTCTGGCGGGAAAAACCACGACCACCTTTATCGATGACACACCGGCCTTGCTGGAGTTCGTCGAGCGCAACGATCGCGCCACGAAACTACTGGAATACATCGCCGATGTGTCGGTCAACGGCAATCCGGAGATCAAGGGCAAGGTCCGCCCCGTCACGCTGCGAACACCCGTGGTGCCCGCGCACGATCCCGATGCGGCCATTCCGAAGGGTACCCGCGATCTCTGGAAAGAACTCGGCAACAAGAAGTTCTCGGCGTGGATCCGCGAGCAAAAGCCGCTGCTGCTGACCGATACCACCTTCCGTGATGCCCATCAGTCTCTGCTTGCAACCCGACTGCGCACCAACGACATGTTGCGCGTTGCACCCGCGGTCGCACGCAAGTTAAATGGCCTGTTCTCGCTGGAAATGTGGGGCGGCGCGACCTTCGACGTGGCGATGCGGTTTTTGCACGAGGATCCCTGGGAACGCCTCGCGCAGATGCGTCAGCAGATTCCCAATGTCCTTTTCCAGATGCTCTTGCGTGGCGCCAACGCCGTCGGATACACCAACTATCCGGACAACGTCGTCAAGGCCTTCATCGAGGAATCGGTGAAAACCGGTGTCGATGTGTTCCGCATCTTTGACTCGCTCAACTGGTTGCCCGGCATCTTGCCGGCGGTCGAGATGGTACGCAACGCCGGCGGCATTGCCGAGGCCTCGGTGTGCTACACCGGCAACATCGACGATCCGAAGCGCTCGAAGTACGATCTCAAGTACTACGTGAACTTCGCAAAAGAGCTTGAAAAAGCAGGCGCCGACATCCTCGCCATCAAGGACATGGCAGGACTCTTGCGACCCTACGCCGCCCGACGTCTCGTCAAGGCGCTGCGTGAAGAAGTCGGCCTGCCCATTCACCTCCACACCCACGACACCGCGGGCATCCAAGGCGGATCGCTGCTCTTTGCGGCCGAATCGGGGGTCGACATCGTGGACGCCGCATTTGGCGCCATGTCGTCGCTCACCTCGCAGCCGAATCTGGAAACCCTGGTGGCGGCATTGCAGTTTCAGGAACGCGACACCGGCCTTCACTTCGACACACTGCTCGACTTCACCTATTACTGGGAAGAAGTCAGGCCGTATTACGCGGCGTTCGAGAGCGGTCTGCAAGCAAGCGCAGCGGATGTTTATATCCACGAGATCCCGGGTGGCCAATATTCCAACCTGCGACCGCAGGCCGAGTCCATGGGCCTCGGCCATCGCCTGCCCGAGTTGAAGCGGATGTACGCCGTCGTCAACGAAATGCTCGGCGACATCGTCAAGGTCACGCCTTCGTCCAAGATCGTCGGTGATCTGGCGCTATACATGCTGACCAACAACCTGACGCCGAAAGAGATCCTCGAACGCGGCAAGGAACTGTCGTTTCCCGAATCGGTCATCGGCTATTTCGCGGGCGAAATCGGTCAACCCACGGGGGGATTCCCGGAGGCCCTTTCGGCCATCGTGCTGAAAGATCGCAAACGCTTCACGGGCCGTCCCGGTGATACGCTTTCCCCCATCAGCCTGGAATCCACCGCGACCGATCTGCAAAAGAAGACCGGCCGCACGCCGACCCACCAGGACGTGCTTTCTTACTTGATGTACCCGAAGGTCTTTACGGACTTTGCGGCGTTCCGCGAAAAGTACAGCGATCTATCGGTCGTTCCCACCGACGTTGTTTTTTATGGCCTTCAAAAAGGTGGCGAGACCGAGATCGAAATCGAGCGTGGCAAGACGCTATTTATCAAGCTGATGGCCATTGGCGACGCCGATGAACACGGTGTTCGTACGGTGTTCTTCGAGATGAACGGTCACCCGCGTGAGGTTCAAACCATCGATCGCACGCTCGGCATCGCATCCGTCGCACGACCGAAGAGTGACCCCGGCAATCTGCACCACCTCGGCGCCCCAATGCCAGGCAGCGTGGTCGAGGTCAAGGTCAAGGCAGGCCAGTCCGTCAACGAAGGCGACAAGCTCTTGGTGCTGGAAGCGATGAAAATGGAGATGACGGTCTCAAGCCGAATCACCGGTGTCGTCAAGGAAATCCTGGTTCAACCGAAAGATCGCATTGAATCTGGCGATCTTCTCATTGTCTTCACATAGCCCCAACCCATGACGCGCATTCTTGTTGTCGAAGATGAAGAGGATCTGAGGGAGGTCCTCGCCTACAACCTCAAGGATGCGGGATACGAGGTGTTCGTTGCTGACAATGGCAACGCGGGCCTTGACGAGGCGCGTACCCGCAAACCTGATCTGGTGGTACTTGACTTGATGTTGCCCGGACGCTCGGGTCTTGAAGTCTGTCGTACGTTGAAGGCGGATCCCGCGACGCGCAACATCCCGGTCATCATGGTGACGGCCAAGCGCGAGGAAATTGATCGCGTCGTTGGCTTTGAGATCGGAGCCGATGACTACGTCGTCAAACCCTACAGCGTTCGCGAGTTGTTGTTGCGCATCCATGTGGTGCTTCGCCGCAACACGCCGGCCGCGATTCCAGTGCCCGCCAATGTTCCGGATCGGGATCGACTGGTATTTGGCAAGTTGACGATCGACCGGGCGTCGCACAGGATCTGGGTGGAAGACGCCGAAGTCACCCTCACGGCACTCGAATTTCGCTTGCTTGGGACCCTTTTCGATCGCCGCGACCGCGTTCAATCCCGCGGTGCATTGCTCGAAGAGGTCTGGGATTCCAACGAAGATCTCGCAACCCGAACCGTCGACACGCACGTCAAACGGTTGCGCGAAAAACTGGGCGCAGCGGGTGATTACATTGAGACCGTGCGCGGCGTCGGATACCGATTTGTGCCGACGCCCGATTCGGTACACGGAGCCGATTAGGCCTAGACCGCCAGGGTACGGTAGCAACACCGTGGAAACGCCCGACAGCGGCGTCCAAACGTATCTTTCATTGCGAAAAATCTATCAGCCGATGGGTCCTTGGTACTGCCGCCCGACGCCAAGCTTGATTGTGCGAACCTCAGATGGACACGGGCTTGTGATCCGTATGCCGAACAGCCTCTCGTTGATGCTCTTCATCATACTCGCGCCCTGACCTGGGTTCGGTACCGCGTCTCAAGGTACCGTCACGAGCGTCGGAACCTTGTTGTCGTCGCAAACGCCGCACCCGAGGGCCAGGATTTGGTTCGACCCCCACGCGTAAACGCCGCCGCGCTTGTCGATGCCGAGCACATGTTGGTTGCCCACAGAGATTGATTCGAGTGAGGTGTCGGGCACTGGATAAATGCGGGGCGTCCGCGATGATTCGCCGTACATATTGGTGGCGCCTGAGCCCCAGTATCGCAACCCTGTCTCAACAATTGCAAACGCAGAGGACGTCGAGGTTGAGACTCCCAACGCGCGAACGCCCACGAGGCCTTCGACCAATGCGGGCGTTGTTTGAAAGCCTGTGGTCACACTTGCAAGACCCAAGGTTTGTCCGAGCGCACTTCCCGCCGCCAGTACCGATCCATTTGGCAACAACCCCAGCGTGACTTCGAATGAGGATACGATCGCACGAACGTCTTTCCACGCAGGGGCATCGGTTGGCACGCTGCGGCCCGCATGATCTCCGAACCCAAGTTGACCCGATTGATTGTTGCCCCAGGCGAAGACTCGGCCGTCGTTCAGCTTGGCGTAAAGTGAGATTGCGTTGATGTAGAAGTTGTTGCCGAAGAGAGCCACTACCCAGTTGTTTCCGATGAGGCTCTGCTGGCCACCAGAACGGAGGGGTTCATACTGTTTCGCGTAAAGGCCGGTCGGAAGGCTTGAGTCATAGCCCGTGAGACTGCCTCCCGTGAACCATACCGATCGCTTTTCATTCTCGATGCAGGTGCCATTGGCAGTTTCACTCCGCAACGTAACCACGCCGAATGCGGTGGGTACGATGTCACAAATCTGCGTCAGCGGTTGACCCGGACCCTGCAGCAATTGCACGGGAGCGGTCACAGTAACTTCGCCACCGGAGTTGCCGTCCTTGCCTGTCCTTGCCTTGAGCGAAAGCCTCGTAGGAGTTTAAGAACCCCCAGCCCCACACCGTTCCGTCTTCCTTCAACGCGAAGAACGCAGAACTATACCCGTAGGCCAAGCGAACATTTGCAAGGCCCTACACCTTGACGGGACGAGAGGCGTACTTTCCGCCGCCTTGATAGTGACCGTTGTCAGCGTTCACATATTGCCCCCAGGCGAACAAGTCCCCATTGGGACGTACGGCCAACGACCAACGTTCGCCAGATACCACTTGCTTGGCTGTCAATGCATTGGCCGGCAGGGACGGCGCGGTGTCAGGGGCTCCACTGTCTGGCGGTGCAATGACATCAACCGATGCGTTTGCATCGATCGTGTCGGAATCGCGGATCACGGCTGCGTCCTGGGCGCCGGCCTCAGACTCGACGATGATGCCGGTGTCGAGGCCGAGCTTTTGATCTTCGGCTTCGTCTTCGCAGGCGCCGATCAGTGCGGGCAGAAGGGCCAGCACGGCAAAATTCCGAAGGACGCTTTTGGCTGAGGAGGTTGATGCAACGGCTTTCGACATGACTGGTTTATAGAACGATCCTATCGGGGAACAAGCGCGGAAAGTCGCAGCTTGCCATCACTTGGAATTCCGGCTCCTCACCAGCAGTAAACCAACCTGTCCAGGGCTTCTCGGGTTTCGCGCTGTGTCGTACGTTTCGCCCCGCAGTCCGCAACCAAGGCATATCGATTGGTCGACGCCAAACCAACTTTCTTCGTAAATGAAGCCTTTGATGGCGATCGCCGCTCCCTTTTTCCCTATCTCAAAGCCTCATGCCCGTTTTTTCACCCACAGATTCTGTCGGGGAGCCGATTTTTCTCGAATACGCAAATCGGCGAGGCTCGCCCAGTTTGCCGGGCGGTCCGGTCCGCCTGGCCGCCCACCGCGCCCCGAACAAGGATCGGCCCGT
>JAWXBF010000094.1:0-3932 GCA_034439895.1 Deltaproteobacteria bacterium | reverse complement strand
CGTCGATCGGCTTTGTCAGTCCTGTTCACTACGAAACCGTTGCCATCCTCAATCGTTTGGCAGCACAATCAAACCGTCCACCAAACCGGAGCAAGTTCACTTCTTGATCGTGTGGCTGGGTTGGCACCATTCGTAAGACTCCGACTCGGATTCACTTCTTCCAGCGCGAGCCCCATCGTTCTGATGACGAGGCTTTGCGGGTTGATGTGTTTCGCTGTTGTTGCTTGGGAGGCTCACTGGTTGAAGAAGCGGCAGGCGTTTTCCTGCCTGGGGCAGGGGAGGTTGTGGTGCTTCGCGCCGACGCGGTCTTCGGCTTTGCTGTGGATGCGGGGGTCGCGGGCGCTGTTGCGGGTGGCTTCGGGCGCGCTACTACAGGCGGGGCCGTTGGCGATCCACACGAACGCGAACCTAGCCAGAGCACGAGCACAATCGAAACGCCCGCGGCCGTGACGAACAACCGCTTCAATCCGAAGGGTGGCTTTGCGGCGATGTTGTCGTGCAGCGAAAGCTGCATGGTCGCATTGTCAGCAGAATCAGGCGTGCTCGCCTCAACCGGTGGTGCATTCACCTCAACAGGCGTCTCCATCAACACAGGTGGCGCCGGTGGCGCCGGTGGTGCTTTTGCTTTTGAGGGCGGTGGCGGCAAACGGACGGGCGGAGGTTGCGAAGGTACGGCAACCATCGCCTTTGCGACCGCGGGGCCTTGCAGTTCTGGAACACGTTCAAGTTCAGCCAACATTGTTTGTGCTGTGGGAAAGCGTTCAGAAGGACGCTTGGCCATTGAGCGAAAAACAAGTTCGTCCAATGCCGATGAAAAGTTTCGTTGCGGCATCACGTCGCGCACATGTGGCGCCACCATGTGCAGCTGACGACGCAGTACTTCGCCCATGGATTCAGCCGCAAAGGGCTGCTTGCCTGTGAGCATCTCGAACAGCACAACGCCCGCGGCGTATAGATCCGCTCGCGCATCAATGCCTCCCTCTTGCATCTGTTCAGGCGCCATATAGTTTGGCGTACCGACGGCCATGCCTGCTGTAAGCCCAGCAGCACCATCCATCAACTTTGCCAAACCAAAATCAAGCACTCGTAAGTGATCGTCCAACCCTGCGCTTTGTTGCAGCAACAAGTTGTCTGGCTTGATGTCGCGGTGGATGATTCCTTGAGCATGTGCGTGCACCAATGCTGTGAGCAATTGTCGCCCAAGATGCAGCGCGCGTTGCGTATCTATGGGGCCTGTGGCCAAAACTTCGCGCAAGGTTTTGCCCTTCGCGAATTCCATCACCAAGTAGGGAACTTCGTCGAAACCAAAATCGATAACCGACACACAGTTAGGGTGTGAGAGCCTGCCCATAGCCTGGGCTTCAATCTCGAAACGTTTTCGGAGTTGGTCTTGTTGGGCCACGGCAGGATGCAAGAACTTGATGGCCACGGGGCGCTGCAAGGCGGTTCGTTCGCCCCGGTAGACCACGCCCATTGCCCCTTCAGCCAGGCGCTCAATAACGCGGTAGCGCTCTTGCAGAATCTTGCCAACAAGGGGATCGGGCTCGGTCATTGGTGCCAATATATGCCGAGGAGGGATTTTCTTGCATCCTGAGCCCAAATAGGTCGTTATTCGAAGGCTGTGAAACTCTCAAAACCGCTGTGTATCGCCGTCGTTGCTTTTGGCATGTTCCTTGGTCGTAACGCTGCCGCCACCGAAGTTGGAAACCAACGTATTTTCGGCCTTGGATTCGCGCTGGGCGACCCGAACAGCCTGGTTGGAAAAGTGTTCGTGGGCGCGGGGCAAGCCATCGACTTTGGCATTGGTTTTCGGGGCTACGGTTACGGATACGGCCGATCTTGCTGGGACGGCAAACGCTATGTCTCTTGTCGAGACGGCCGGGGGTACAACCAAACAGGCTTCCACGCGGACTACCTTTGGCAAGAGAATCTTATCAACGCCAAGGTGACGCTTGATTGGCACATCGGCGTCGGAGCGCGCGTTTGGCATTTTGACGATGGCCGGTACGTTGCCGATGGTGATGGAACGATTGGTTTGGCCGCCCGTATGCCGGTGGGCCTGGATCTGTCGTTCCAAAGGCCAGACTTTCTTGAAGCCTACTTGGAAGTTGCTCCTTCGATCTACGTCCTGCCGGGCGGATATTTTGACATGGAAGTTGCCCTTGGCGTGCGCTTCTATTTCTAAGAAGGACTTCTCTCAAGCCACGAAGGATCACGGAGCTCTGACGGCGGCTCCAATACCCAGCAAACAGGCGGCACATCGAACGCCGGCACAGGTGGATCCCAAAATGGCGGTACGAATGGGAGTGTTGTTGGCGGTACTGGGGGTGCCAATCAAGGTGGCTCAGGCCAAGGTGGCTCAGGCGGAACCGTAGCACGAGTTCCGATGTTCGTCGCAGTTGCCGTCGGTCGACCGCCCGTTGCGCTAACTCCGCTTACGCGCCCACCCCGTGGCACTTCTTGAACTTCTTGCCGTTGCCACACGGGCAAGGATCGTTGCGACCCACTTTGGGTTCGATGCGCCGCACGGGTGTTTGGATGATGCGCGCGGCGGAGAAAAACCAGCGCCCATCGATGCGACAAAAGGTGGATCGCTCGTGATGCCGACGCTCAACGCCTTCGCTCGTATATCGTGCTACGAATTCGACCTCGCCCTTGTCATCGCCTTCGCTGCCGGCAAGGGTATCCAAGATCTCAAGACCGTGAAATTTTGAACCACGCGCCCAGGCCTCGGTTCCTTTTCGATCCGTCGCTGCGCGCGTTTGCGGATCATGGGTCTCAATGAGGTAGTCGATCTCGCAGAGCGAATACGCGACATAGCGCGAGGCCATGAGTTCAGCCGCAGTCTTGGGGTAGGCCGTGCCGCGAATGAAGGGCAGAGCGAAGGCCTCAAGGTGTTTGGGATCGGTCGGAATGAGCATGCGCCGCGAACATACGCCCAGAACGGGCGCTCGGCGCACAGGATTGGCGCTCGGGAAGACGGCCGCGCGAAAAAAAACACGCCGGCGAGAGAACCTCACCGGCGCGGTGGACCACTACTGGACTGGTACAAGGGCATCACCGTTTGGTGTGCCCAGAAAGGGCGACGAGCGGGATCGGAAGGACCGTCATCACCATGTGCGACCCACGCTCTTGCGAGCGCCTTCCTCGGGTCTATTCGTGGTACAAATCATCGGCCTCTAAAAAGAACTGCGTCACGTCTGCGGCTCGCTGGACCTCCATCCAGCGTACTGCCGTGTAACGGGGTGGGAGAAATTCATGGAACGGTGCGTGTGTGTTTGTCTACCCATGTGTTCGTTTCCTCCTTAACCGCCAGTCGGTTGCGGACCACATCGTGATCGTAGCCCGAGCGCCCACGGCAGGCCAGTTTCTTGTGCCGCGCTTGCGCGCCTACATTTGCGTACCCAGTGGGCACGCGAGCCCGCGAGATCTACGGAGGCGAACCGATAGCAACGATTACGTCAACAACGCACTAGCTGAAAATGAACGCGATAATAATGACCGCGGCCATGAGAGGCATGAGCCGCCGCACCAAGGCGTCCTCATCGTCGCCGTCGTTGTCGTTCTGAGGCCCGCCCGTACGCGTTGCTGCGCGCGCTCCGAAAACAAATCTCTGGGTTGAGGCAACGGATGCTGCTGCGAACGCTCTCATGAGTACTCCCGGCAATGAAGATTTCCCTTCGACGATCTGTCTTCCTGTCTTCGACAGAAGCTGCAACTTACTTAAAATCCCGGGCGATGCTTCCGAGCTTTGGCCAAGGCTGTCGATAAATCATTCGCCGCGGCCGGGCACAATTACTGCACTGTGAATCGGTATGCAATCATTTCGGGGTTTTCGCAACGGGGCAGCGCCAAACAGCCTCTCAACCGCGACAAATGTGTCGCGTCTTTTGCCATGTCCATCCCTACAGGTTGGTGGGGCAGGGGGTCTT
>JAWXBF010000093.1:0-7369 GCA_034439895.1 Deltaproteobacteria bacterium | reverse complement strand
TAGGGCTGCATTGCGATCGGCCGACAGGTCCCGGCCTCGAGGATGTGCTCGGTCAGTGATTTGTAGCGGTCCTCGACCGGCCGATCGGCCGTTCTCACGCGTTTTCCGGGATCCCCAATGGTCAAGTTTTTCCCCGTCAGCTCATCCGGCAAAGAGGCATTCAGAGCGCGAACAAGCGCGTGATACAAAACAGCAACCCGGTGCGGGTAGTGACGCGCATAACCCGTCGGTTTGTAGAGAGGACCGTGGTTGTAGTGCGCCCAATAGGCGTGGGTGCGATGGCGACATTGCCGATAATGAACCTTGCGTGTCGATTTGCGACCCGAACTCGCACGCGACGATTCGGGCTCGATGGAACCTCCGTCGCGATAGTGCGCCAGCATCTGGGCACCCGTGGCGATGTTGGTCAGCGGATCAAGAATGTCTTTCCAGTCCATGCCCCGGACCAAGCTATTGGTGCAGTTTCCCTTGCCGTTGGTGAGACAGCGAAGGCCCATTAGCCCCCCATCGCGAGCAAAGATTTCCCCGTTTTTTCGGCTTGCGCGATCGGCCTTGTCATCGAGGTCGCTTTCGGTGATAGCGACGGCCAGCAAAAGGGCGGGGTGGAGGTCATACTTTTCGGCAGATTCGATCATGCCCTTCGCGATCGTCGCGCAAAGTTCAGCGGACCACGGGTCTCGTCGGTATCGAATGCGTTCTTTGAGTTTGCAAATTGTGCTGGCCAGACACTCCGATTTGACTCCATGCGCCTCTCCTCCCGTGGTTTCTACGGGGGAAGAGTTACAAGCAGTGCTGCTTGTTCTCGTGAACAGGGTAGAAGGATCACCCGCAATACTCGAGAGACCTAAAATCAACGATAATGAAAACAAAGTTATTTGCCTTGCGTGAAGACCGGGTTGGCGTCTTGTTGTGGTCCCAACGGCGCCTGGCGCTGCATCGGGTGACGACGGTCTTGTTTGCGTTCGAATAATCTTTCTACGGGGTCACACGAATCCCGTCAACCGAAAAGTGCTTCGCGAAGTGACGAGACCTATGCACTGCCACGAAAAACCCGCATTTCTTGCGTCCCGTCACGACAATGAAGCACAATAACCCTGCGGAATCGTTGATATACCGGCCGAAAACATCTATGCACTGCCCCCAGACGCTCGTATGACGGATCACGAAAATACTCTCGACGAGGACGCGATCGATGCGATCTGGATCGACGCAGCGCGATCGCTCGGTTTTCTGATCGCGCGATCCGACGACGCCTATGCGTCCTTTGACGGCGTCAACAAAATCACGGTCGGAAACCGTAGCACACTGGATGATGACGATTGCGTGGCGCAACTGGTGTTTCACGAATTGTGTCACGGGCTGACACAGGGAGAGGCCAGTCTCGTGCAGCCGGACTGGGGACTCGACAACACGACCGAGGACGACGTGGTTCGTGAGTATGCCTGTCTTCATGTCCAGGCCTGGCTCTCGGATCGGGTCGGCTTGCGGGCACCCATGACGCCCACCACGGTTGTGAAAACGTACTATGGAGCACTTCCGGATGATCCGCTCTCGGGTTCAGGTGACGCGGTTGCCATTGCACGTGACACGGTAGCGTCTCGGCTGTTCGC
This sequence comes from Deltaproteobacteria bacterium, assembly GCA_034439895.1. Classification (GTDB taxonomy): domain Bacteria; phylum Myxococcota_A; class Polyangia; order Fen-1088; family Fen-1088; genus JAWXBF01. Next base: position 5,759 of record JAWXBF010000093.1, on the reverse strand, counting down.
TCAGTGGGAGCCAGTGCTGAATCGGGCACTGGTGCGAACCGCCACACGGATTTCCATGAAGGTCGATCGGCATGCCTGAACGGACATCTGTTTTCGTTCCGCTCGACGCGATGTCGGAACCGCTGCAACCGCGCGCTGCCACGGCTCTCGGTTGGCCACTTTCGCGAGTCGGAACGATTCGTGTCACGCGGCGATCGCTTGATGCGCGCAAGGGGCGCAGTCCCGGATACCACCTCGAATTGCAAGTCTGCGACGGGGGGGAACAACCTCCGGTACCGGATGCCCCAGCCGCAACCTTGCCGCACTGGCCGGTCGGGAAGGCCCGCCCCAACATCGTCGTTGTCGGTTCCGGTCCCGCCGGTACCTGGGCCGCCCTGAATTTCGTGCGAATGGGGCTGGGTTGTACGGTGGTCGAGCAAGGCAAGCCCGTCCAGCCTCGCCGGCACGATCTGGCCAAGCTGCAGCGCGGCATTCTTGATGCCGCCTCGAATTATTGCTTTGGCGAGGGTGGGGCAGGGACCTATTCCGATGGCAAGCTGTACACGCGCGCCAAGGATCGGGATGGCGTCTCCCGTGTGCTCGCCGATCTCACCCTCTTTGGTGCGCCCGATGAAATTCAGGTCGAGTCGCGACCCCATGTGGGATCGAACCGGTTGCCCAAAGTGTTGACGGCGCTGCGCGAGCATCTTGAATCGCAGGGCGTGACGTACCGATTCGGTACCACGGTTTCTGGGCTTCGGATCGAACGGGGTCAGGTGCGCGGTGTTCGCCTTGATGGCGGAGACGAACTGCCGGCCGACGTGGTGGTGCTTGCGACCGGACACTCTGCGCGTTCGGTATACGAATGGGCCGCCACTTCAGACATCGCCATGGAGCGCAAACCCCTCGCCATCGGTGTGCGTATGGAACATCCGCAGCCGCTCATCAACCGTCTGCAGTACGGTTCCGCCGCGGAACATCCCGCGTTGCCGCCCGCGTTTTACGAATTGAAGGCCCGCTCGGGTTGGCGTGGTGTCTACAGCTTCTGTATGTGCCCCGGCGGGTGGATTGTACCCGCCGCAACCGAGACCGACGGCGTGGTCGTAAACGGCATGAGCCTTTCCCGCCGTGATTCGCCATTCGCGAATTCGGGCCTCGTGGTCAGCGTATCGGCGGAGGATATGGGGCCGGCATCGGAAGGTGTGTTGGCCGGCGTGAAGCTGCAGCGAAAGATTGAACGGGCGATCTTTGCCGCAGGCGGGGGCCGATTTGCGGCGGGTGCCGAGCGGCTTACGGATTTTCTCGGTGGCAAGACCAGTCAATCGTTGCCCGCGACGAGCTACCACCCTGGCGTCGTGTCGGCTTCCTTGCGCGAACTGTTCCCGGCATCGCTGGCGAATGCATTGTACGAGGGACTCGAAGCGCTGGGTCGAAGGCATCCCATCTTGTTGTCACCCGATGCGCTCCTTATCGCGGGTGAAACCCGCACCAGTTCACCGGTGCGTTTGTTGCGAGATCCGCAGACTCTGGAGAGTCCGGGCGTGACGGGACTCTATCCTGTGGGCGAAGGCGCGGGTTACGCGGGCGGCATCGTGTCGGCGGCTCTCGACGGCGCCCGTGCAGCCGAGTCGGCGGTTCGCGCGCGTGTGTGACGAATCAGCTCGCGAACGGATTGTCTTTGTCTGCGGCGTCTTCTTCCTCATCGTCATCGCTTGACGACTCGGAATAGCCGTCGACACCCTTCGGGGCGAGCGTTCCGTCGAGGAACTGCAAAAACATCTCGAGAAAATTGTCCTGTTCGTCGGTGACACCCTCGAACATGGCGCCGATTTGAAAGACCTCGGCTATCGGTGTGCACCAAACCGCCCTGGACTTCAGACTGAGCGGTTCTGAATAAGAATTGTTGCCGAAGGCGAGCACCAGATCGATGTCCAGCAGGTCCTGAACCGGAACGGCATCCTGACTGATGAGGCAAATGCCGGTCTGTGAAACGTCGCGGGTACGCGACCGGACCACGCTGCCAAAGCTGGTTTTGACCGAAGCCTCCACATCGACCGTGAAACGCCGCGCTCTTCGATTGTCGTTGCCTGATTCGGAGGCTTTACCGGGGGTGTCGGACATCGTTGGTCTGGATGGATGCTACGCCAACCCGCGCCCATAGGCCAAGAATGCCGCACCATTTTCATCCGGGATCCTCACCGGCATTTTTGTGACTGTCCCGCAGTCAGGGCTTCAATGTCTGCCTCGACCGTGGCGAGGCGCAAGGCGGTGGTCTCACGCCGGGTGACGCCTTCGATGTCCTTGTCGAAGGCGATTTCCAGCGTCGACCGAAGCCGTCGTCGCTCGAAAAAAAGCCGATTGACCTCCCGTTGCACCTCCCGTCGGGCGTCGGCGATGCGGAGGGCCTGCTGGCTGGCGGCGAGCTCCTGCGGGTTGAAGATGGCTCGACCCAGGTCGAGGGTGGCTCGTACCTCGTAGCGGACGTCGTCGATCGTATCCAGCCCGAGTGGCGCGACACCGACAGCTTCTTCGATGTCGAGCGACTCGTTGCGCCCCATCCGTCGCTCGACTCGAAAGCGCAGCTCTGGCAACCACCCGGCGATTCGCGCGCGGGACAAAAGACTTCGCGCCCGGCTTCCCTCGGCAAAAATCAATGCGACGGCCACTTCGCGCAGTTCCGCGAGACATGCGGGGATACGGGCGATCCTTGGATTCAGATCGTCTTCGGTTGGTCGCGGCAAAACGGGCCGTTCGGGCCGCGGTTCAATTGGGATTTCGGCCGACAACACGGCCCTCGAATCGCGTTGGCCTTCCATCGTCGCCACGCTCGCAGTGGCGCTCAGCCTCGGGAGGAAGTCGGCCCATGCGGGGGCGGCGCGCAAACGTCGATCCCGAGGCTCGGGAGGCGTCGCCACGAGATAGCCTGGATCGTCTACGCGCCCGGATGGGCCAAGTTCGTTCTCCACCAACCGCTGAACCTCGGGGGAGTCACGCATCCCCGTCGGAATATCCAGACGATCCAGGAACGCCTGAACCTCGGGCTGGTCAGAATTGTAGGCCGGCTCGGCCGCGAACAATGCCGCGTGTTGCAGCCACAAAGAAAAGGCGAGGAGCATGTTGACGCGTTCAGCAAGGGCTGTGCCATCGTCGCCAAGTGTCTATTGTCGCTGGAACGGTCGGATCTCGACCGCGCGCCCGAACCTCGACGACTCACCGTCCGGAAAGCGACCGCTTGAACCGTGGCGGCCGTCGTGTTACTCGCGTTTCATGGGGCCAAACGAGGATCTCGTGGCTCGCGAGCTTGGCCGCCAGCTGGCCACCTTGACCCTCGCGGCCGTACCGCGACCCGGACCGGGCCACGCAGCGCTCGCGGTTGGCTGCCGAAACACCCTCTGCCGTCTGGGTCTCGACGCACCCCTCGGCGTCGTTGCCGATCTTGCCGCTCTTTTGTCACTTCCCGAGGGGCAAGCTGCGGTGGTCACGCACGATTCGAGGGGAACGCCTGATCACCATCCCGACCGCCGAGGGGCCGAGACCGTTCTACGCTACGCGGCGCTCTTACGGGCTGTGGCTCAGGTGCCCGCCGTCGCAGCGGTCGCACGCCGCCCGCTTTCGCAGGATCTGCTCGCGATCCTCATCGCACGATTGCTGGGCGATACGGCTCGACCGGATGGCCGCACGGTGCGACCCCCGATGGGCGATCTGCCGCTCGCTTCGTTGCTCTACAGCGCAACACCATCCGAGCACGCGCAACAGCACGACACGGGTTGGGCGATGGGCTTTCTGGGTCGCCTCGTTCAAGGACGAGAGGTCTTGTTGGCCCGGGCGGAACAGCTAGACATGGGACCGTTGCGATTGTTGGGCCTTTTCTCAGAAGGCCCGGCGCCCACGGTCGTCGACCTGTGGCGATTGATGCGCACGCCCGCCGCGGGTCGCGCGATCGAAGTTTCGTTGCAACTCCTGCCATCCATTCTTGAAACGAAGCGAGCCGCTTCGGCTCAACGGCTGGCCATTGATGGCTATGCGTCGATCGAACGCCGGGGCAATCTGGACGCACTCTTGCCGTCGGAACTTGCTCACGACGACGATGTGTTCGACTACAAGGGTGTCGCCGACGAGCTTTTGTATTACGGCCACGAGCGCCGCGAAGAACTCGTGTTGCGGGAACACTGGATCCTCGTAGACTCAAGTGCGTCGATGCGGGGCGCTCGTGAAGCCTTCGCTCGCGGGCTGGGTGTTGCGATTGGCAAGAAACTTCACTTGCAGGGCGATGCGACCAGTTTGCGCTTTTTCGACAGCCGGTTGCATCGACGCGTTTCGCTCGGCGCAATGAACGGGCACGAGCTGCCCTATCTCTATTGTTTTCGTTCCGATCGCGGTCGCAACTACGCCCGCGTGTTTGATGAAGTTCTGGCAGAGGCTCGGCGCGTACAGCGGCGTGGTCAGCGCGCGCTTCACATCACCTTCATCACCCATGGCGAGTGTCATGTGCCGACCGCAACCATGGAGGCGCTGTCCGAGGTGGCACGCGTCTATGGCCTGTTCATATTGCCGTCGCGGCCGCTCGTTCAGGCGTATTTACCCACCCTGGCCCGCTACCAGGAAGTCACGGAACAAGATCTTGCGCGGCCCGAAACGCAAAAGGCACGGGGCCTCGCCATCGTCGCAGACATCGCGCAGAATTTTGCGGTCAGGCGACGCGATTCGCGAAGGCGGAAACGCTGATGCCAAGTCGTGACGAGGTGGACACGAAGGAAAGGGCCGACCGCGCGCTGCGTTCTGGACAGCCGGCAGAGTCGTTGTTGTTGTACCGCTCGCTTTTGACCCGCGCGGTGGTGATGGAGCCAGGCCTCTACGAAAGCTGGCTCGAAGGCACCGGCCAAGCCTACCGAGCGCTTGGAAAACACCGCCACGCAGCCTGTGTGCTGATGGGCCTCGGACGTCATGCAGACGCTGCAAAGCTATTGTCCGCCGAGTTACATCCCGTCGAATGGGCGCTGTGTATGGCGGAAACGGGGCAGCACGATCGTGGTGCCAAAACGGTGTCGGCCGCGGGGTATCCCGTCCTCGCGGCAATTCTGCGCGAACACGGAAAGGACTTCGCGGGAGCGCGTGCGCAATGGCAGTCCCTTCTCACCAATCCGCGCCTGCGTGCCCGACCGTACGAGACCGCGCTTTGCCAACAAGCGCTGGCCCGTGTGTTGCGAATCGAGGGTGATGCCGACGCGGCCCGCGCTGCCGCGATCGAATCGGTTCGATTGCTCGAAACGCTGGCCGACGAGTTCGAGACCCGGGGCGTGCGCGAAAGGGCCTTCGATTGCTTTTGCCTGATCTTGCAGCTCGGCCGCGAGCACGGTTCGTTCGAGAACGTGTCGGAAGGGTATTCCAACGCCATTCGAATCCTGATGGCCGAATACGATCCCTACGTTCCCCTGCAATACACCGACGATTTCATCGCGACTGCGGTCGAGTCCCTTGAATGGCAAACGGCTGCACTGGCTTCGCTTGATGCTGCGGAATATTGCCGACGGATGTCCCTTGCCCACGAACGGTACTATCTGGCGCGGGCTTGCCGTTTGTGGCGCGAATCCGCTCGTCATATTGAACGCTCGGGTCTGCAGGCCGAACTGGCGGAAAACGCACTGCAGGCTGCGCTCGATGCGGCTGCAAGTTTGCCGGACCTTCCGATGCTGGGGACAACCTACGAGGCGCTTTCGCGTTTGCCCTTGCCGGTCGAGCGCAAGGAACGCTACGCCGCGCTTGCTGCTCGCTACCTTGCG
>JAWXBF010000092.1:0-4294 GCA_034439895.1 Deltaproteobacteria bacterium | reverse complement strand
ATCGCCGCTTTTCATGCCGCGCCGCAACCAGTACGCGCGCTGCTCCGACGAGCCGTGTGACCAGGTCTCGGGCGAAACATGCCCTTGCCCGGCCTTCTGCAACCGATCGTCGCCGATGGCGGCGGCTGCGGCGAGGGCCTCTTCCACGTCGCCCACCTCCAGGATCTTGCGCCGCTCGGCGTCGTGCGCCCAGATCCCGGCAAAGCAATCGGCCTGGAGTTCCAGCTTCACGGACAGCCCGTCGGCTCCCTTCTGCGCCACCGCCGGGGCCTTGTGAACCTTGTCGCTCGTGCCGAGGAGGTTCTGCACGTGATGACCGATCTCGTGCGCTATCACGTAGGCCTGGGCAAAATCGCCCGGGGCGCCCAGGCGCGCGCGGAGATCGTCGAAGAATGAAAGATCGATGTACACGCTGTGATCGAGCGGGCAATAAAACGGGCCCATCTGACTTTGCCCCACCCCGCAACCTGATCCGGTGGATCCGCGAAATAGAATCAGCTTTGCCTCTTGATAACGGCCGCCGGGCATCACGCGGCTCCAGGTGCTTTGCGAATCGTCAAGCACCTCGGACACGAACAGCGCGGATCGGTTCTCTTCGGGGCTGCTGGTGGCGGCACGTTGAGGATTGGTTTCGCCACCGCCACCCGCCCCGCCGCCGTACCAATACATGCCGCCGGCAATCAAGCCAAACACCACCAGGCCCTTCCAGCCAAAACGAAGAAAGAACGGCAGCAGGCCGAAAATGCCCATGCCGGCGCGGCCCACCGGTCCCTGCGCCCGGCGGTCTTCAACATTGCGGCTAATCTTGTCGCGGTCCCAAAGCATGCTGTGTCTCCCTGAGGGTTATTTATAGGGGGATGTACCCCAATTACCACCCGGCCGCCCCGGAATGTGTTCGGGGAATCGCCGCAGGAGGCATCGTGTGACGCCGCAGCGGGGTTATCCTGAAGCGATGTCATCCCATCAAATGATTGAACGCGCAATCGCCTTGGCGCGGAAACTACAGACGCGGGCGGATGCCCTGCAAACGCCGCACGAAAGACGGCAGCAAGTCGAGTTGGATCGGATGATCCAACATCCGGCCGACCGCGTGGCGTTGATGCAGATGACCGATCGTACCTTTCGTTCGAATGCTCCGGCGCGGGCTGCGGAACAATTGACGCACATTCTTGATGTGCAGGGCATTCCGCGCTTCTTCTCCCCCTTCGATCGGGCTCTCTTGCGCGGGTTTCAGTCTTTCGGAGGGTACCTCCCCGGCGTTGCGGTACCGCTCGTCAAAGAAAAGATGCAGGAAGAAACCGCAAACGTTGTGTTGCCTGCGGAACCGGAGTTGTTGGCGCCACATTTGCGGGCACGGCACGCGGATGGGATTCGAATGAATCTCAATGTGCTGGGCGAAGCACTGCTAGGCGAAGGCGAAGCGCTGCATCGGCTGGAGCACTATCTCGAGGTTCTGGCGGATCCAACCATCGAAGTCATCTCCGTCAAGATCTCAACCCTCTATTCCCAAATATCGGCGTTGGCCCGCGCGCACACCGTTTCGGTTCTTTGCGATCGCATGGAGCTGCTGTATCGCGCCGCCACGCGGGCACGGTTCGCGCAAGCGGATGGATCGACGGTGTCGAAGTTTGTCTACTTGGATATGGAGGAGTATCGCGATCTGTCTTTAACGGTCGACGTGTTCATGCGCACCTTGAGCCGAGACGGACTTCTTCATTGTTCTGCGGGGATCGCGTTGCAGGCCTATGTCCCCGATTCATTCGCAACACAGCGTGCGTTGACTGATTTTGCAAGGCATCGGACGGGCGCGGGTGGGGCGCCCGTCACGATCCGAATTGTCAAAGGCGCCAATATGGAAATGGAACGCTTCGAGGCGGCTTTGATGGGTTGGCCGCAGGCCCCATTCCGGGAAAAGCTGGACACCGACGCCAATTACAAACGCATGCTGGATTTCGCGCTGCGTCCCGAAAACGCGAGCGCGGTTCGCGTTGGAATCGCGTCACACAATTTGTTCGAGCTGGCCTACGGGCTGGTGTTGGCGGCCGAACGCGGGGTGCTTTCGTCCGTTCAGTTCGAGATGCTCGAAGGGATGGCGAACCACCAGCGGCGTGCGCTCCTCGAAGAGACACGCGATTTCCTGCTTTATGCCCCCGCCTGTCGGCGTGAAAACTTTGTCAGTGCCATTGGGTACCTCGTTCGCCGACTTGACGAAAACACGGGGCCCGAGAACTTCTTGCGGCATGCGTTTCGCTTGAAAGTGGATTCGCCTGCCTGGGATCAACTTGAAACAACATTCCGTGCTGCGTTTGAACGGATTCCGTCGCTTGCCGAGCATCCTCGACGCATTCAAGATCGTCGCGTGCCTGTCGAGAAGGTCGCTGCGCCCGCCCTGTTTCGGAACGAACCCGATACGGATTGGGCGTTGGTACACCATGCGCAATGGGCCGAGTCCATCTATGCGGATTGGGAGGGGCGCATCGGCGATGCCGCCGGGTTCGCTCCCCTGGTCATCGCAGGCGCAGCGGTTTCCGAGGGTCGCCGCATCGATTCCGTCACCGACCCTTCGCGGCCTGGGGTTGTGGTTAGCCGTCATGCGGTTGCGACCGCGGACGACGTGGAAGCGGCCGTTGCCTGTGCCGTCGCGGATCCGGATGGATGGCGCCAAACGAAACCAGAGCACCGGGCCCAACGATTGCGCCAAGTCGCTCACCAGTTGCGAACGCGACGGGCGATGTTGATGGGCGTGGCATTGGCAGAAGGCGGGAAGATTCTTTCGGAGTCCGATCCGGAAGTGTCCGAAGCAATCGACTTTTGTGAATGGTACGCGTGTTTGGCAGAGCAAAGCGCAGACCTGTCGAGTGTGAGTGCGAAGGGTCGCGGTGTTGCCGTGGTGGTTCCGCCCTGGAATTTTCCGATTGCGATACCGTGTGGCGGCGTCGCTGCCGCGCTTGCTGCTGGCAACACCGTGATTATCAAACCAGCGCCAGCCACGGTGTTGACCGCGTATCTGCTTTGTGAAAGTTTTTGGGCGGCCGGATTGTCCCGCAATACGCTTCAGTTTGTTTTCGCCGACAATGCGACCGGGGCGACTCAGTTGGTGACCCACGCCGGGGTCGACGTTGTGGTATTGACGGGCGGTACCGAAACGGCACATCATCTGCTTACACTCAAGCCGGCTATGCAGCTCGTCGCGGAAACCGGCGGAAAGAACGCGATCATTGTCTCGGCGATGTCCGATCGGGATCTTGCGACAAAGCACATCGTCCATTCCGCATTTGGGCACGCGGGACAAAAGTGTTCAGCGTGTAGTCTTTTGATTCTCGAAGACGAGATCTTCGATGATCCGCATTTCAAAGAGAATCTTTGTGATGCGGTTCGTAGTTTGTCTGTCGGTTCGGCTTGGGAACCCCAGACACGGGTGGGTCCTTTGGTGCGCGCACCTACAGGAAAATTGGAGGCGGGGCTGAAAGATCTTGATCCGGGCGAAACCTGGGCGTTGATGCCGCATCGTTTGCAGGACAATCCCAACCTGTGGTCGCCGGGCATCAAATGGGGCGTGAGTCCTGGCAGCCGCACACACCAAACCGAGTTTTTCGGTCCCGTCCTGGGTGTGATGCGCGCGAAGAATTTGGAAGGCGCGATCGAGATCGCCAATGGGAACGGATACGGATTGACATCGGGGCTGCACAGTCTAGACGAACGCGAGCAGGCGCTTTGGATGGCGTCGATCCGTGCGGGAAACCTCTACATCAACCGAGGCATCACGGGCGCCATTGTGATGCGTCAGCCTTTCGGTGGCTTCGGCAAAAGCGCGTTTGGTTCCGGAATTAAAGCGGGTGGCCCCAATACACTGGTTCCATTGCAACGCCATCGTGATGTGAATGTGCCACGGATGGCAGACGTTATCGATGACGATGCGGTGAGCGGATTGTTGTCGGCATTGGTTCTCGCGGGCAGTCTCGATGACGAAACGGTATCGCGGCTCGACACGGCTTTTCGTTCGTATTCGCTACAGATGTGCGAGGAGTTCTCGTTGCAACACGATTGGGCTCAGATCCCGGGTCAGGACAATCTGCGGCGCTATCTGGCGGCTGGGTTCCTCGTGGTACGGGTGATGCCTGGGGATTCACAGTTTGAAATCGTGGCCCGCATTGGAGCCGCAAAAATGGCGGGGTGCCGCGTCGTCGTCAGCGTTGAATCGGATGCGGATCTTGGGTTTGTCGAGATCTTGCATGACTTGACCGAAGACTGGGGTGGCGCAATCGAGTTCCTTCAGGAGAACGACGACGCGCTT
>JAWXBF010000091.1:0-20815 GCA_034439895.1 Deltaproteobacteria bacterium | reverse complement strand
GCCGGAAGGTCGTCCACGATGCGCATGCCAATATTGTGCGCCGAATAGATTCGCTTTTCGTCCACCCACAGGCTGGCCGTGGCACAAACGAGTGGATGACCCGCGGCATCGGTCGTTCGCGAGGTGATCTCGAGGGTGGTCGTGATGATGCGGTTGTTTGGCACCACCTGTCCGCGGTACTTCCAGACCATTTCTTCATTGAGTGCAATGGCCTCGAAACGAGGTTTTCGAAAGCCCTCGCCGAGACCTTCGTGAAGCATCACGAATTGCAGCAGTTGCAACATCGCCTCAATGCCCAGCGATCCCGGTTGAACCGGATCCTGGAAGAAGTGCGCCTTGAAGAACCACTCGGCAGGATTGACGGATTTTTCTGCGCGTGCAAAGCCGAGGCCGGCAGAACCACCGTTGCGATCGTAGGCCGTGATGCGGTCGAGCATCAGCAACATGGTGTTCGGCAGCTTGAGTTCGCCTTCGGTGTACCGCGCGGGTCGTTGGGTTAGATCCACCGCGAAGGTTGACGGGGATTGCAAGAGCGCGCGTTCCTCCACCGTTGTCGGCAAGCCAACCTGATTTTCAAGTGCAGCCTTCGGGAAGAATCCGAAGCCGGTGGTCAATGCATAGACAAGGGTGTCGCCCATGAAACACTTCACCTCGAAGTTCTCGAGGATCATGCCGCCCGAACGAGACACACTGGTAAGGGTGGTGGTGGTGCGAAGGGTTCCGTAGCCGGGGCGGATGTCTGCGTAAACGACGCCCTTGCCATCCAGGTTTCGGAAGGCGAGATCATCCTCGCCAAGCAGGGCGCTGCCGACGAAACTGGCGAGCCAGCCGCAGGGTTGCAATACGGCTTCAAGCAATACGCAATACGGCATCGTGCGCTGGCCGTTCTCATCGAAATACCAGGCTTCTTCGGGTACGTCGTATTCAATCTCGATGGTCCCGCCCGGTTTACACGCCCCCAGTTCACCGTCGATTCGTACGACGCGGCTCATAAAGTGATAGGGCGGTCCGGGAAGCCGAGCGACCCTGCGTTGCCCGTCAAAGATCCTGTACATCGGACCGAAGGCGTCTGACGGTCGCCCCCACGCGCAGGCCATCAACGACGCATGATCAAAGGTAAACCCATTGATCGCGGGTGGTGCGGTTTCATTCACGCGAGCAATGGCCCGATCCGAAAGCGGCCAGTCGGGAACCAGGCGCAGCCCCACGCGACGCGCATGGAATGCCTTCAGGCCGTCCACCGTGCCGAGTAGGTCCGCATACAGCGTCGGGTGTGGTCCACCCAGGACTTCCTCGACGAAAAGCTCGCAAACCAGCTCCTTCGACGATGGCACGACCTGGCCCCGGCACTGCAACTGATAGGCCTCGTCTGGCACTGGCTCAAAACGCCACCCGTCGCGCGCAAGGGTGTAGCCCATTGCTGCAAGGTAGAAGGCCATCGCTTGCAAACAGCCCTCGAACATCAAGGTGCCTGGCATGCAGGGATCGTTTTTGAAATGGCCTTTAAAGAACCAATCGTCGGACGCAATGGGCGTGACGGCCTTCAGGTAACCTCGGCCCCAGGGCCCACCTTTCGGATCGAAAGCACCGATGTGTCCGACCAGCAACATCTTGTCGTTCTGGATGGCCGGCGAGCGGGTGTGCGTTTGAGTCAGCTCGAAGCCGGAACCAAAACATTCGTACGGTTTCCCGTCGGCAAAAGCCCGGACTTGTTCGGTCGAAAAGCTGCGCGGCGGGGCGGGGACGACCGGGGGATCAAGACGCGGATTGTCGCAAATCTTTTGCTCTTCCGGTTTCCACAACACGCCTGCCGAATCGTCGAGTTCTGCCTTGCTGAAGAATCCGGCCTGACCCTTGCGAACCGTCAGAACGTTGCGGTCGCCGACCTTGCAATCGTAGTGAAAGAAAAATAGGCGGGTGTCACCCTGGCGTGCGTGGCTGTCGATGGTGATTGCATAGCGCAGTGTATCACCCGGTTTGGGAAGGCTACCGTGATACGTTAGCTCGCATCCCAGCAAGCGATAGGCACGCTTCCCCTTGTTCAGGGCGTCGATGCCAAGGTATGAAATCAAAAAGAGATCGGCCTGTCCGGCCTCGATCATGATGCCTGCGGGCATGAAGCCACGGTTCAGAAACCAGCTGTCGGCATGCACGTCCGTTTCGGTCCAGACGGTGCCGAGTCCCATCCTGCCCGGAATCGCATCCATGTCGACGACCCGATCCGCCAACAGGAGAGGAGGCTCGGGCATACGCACCTGCAAGGTGTGGCCATCTTGTTGCGCGAACTCCGGTCCGAAGATTTCCGAAATCCGACCACTCGCGTGAATCTCCAGTTCGCGTCTGGCGAAAGACGGCCGAGCGGGCCCACTTGTCTTCGGCAAGGTTTGTTGACCCAGCAACGCCCCCATTGCCTTCTGTCGGAGCGCCAGGAACTGCGTATGAACCGCCGCTTGTTGCGACAAATAAACCTGGTGAACTTGCGCAACCTGTTGCCGATACGCGAAGCCTTGGCTGGCAAGCGAGGGAAAACTGCCAACCTTCATCGCGGCGGTTGTGCTCGGCGTCGGCAACGAGGGTGCCGTTGGCATCTCGAAGGTCGCTCTGGCCCTCGGAACCTCGGGGATGGTCGGTGGCGGGCGATGCGCAGGTAATACGAATACAGGTGCTTCCGGGTGATGCGCCTTGAATTGTAGCGCCTGCAGACGAAGGTCGATCTCCGCCGCACTTTGGGGCAAGGGCGCCACGGGGTGCCGAGCCGAAATTCGCACGGTGGCGATTTGGTCGCCAAACGCTGCAATGGTTACCTCGGCCTCCCGTGCCGTTGTTTCGTTCCAGCATTTGAAGGCGGGTGTGTTGGCGTTTTGCCTCGACAGTGCGCCGGGGTGAACGCCTTGCGAACAGGACAACACTGCGGCGGCAACGTGCAGCAACCCCGATGCGGCATGGGCGTGTCCGAACTGCGATTGTAAATCAATGGCGTCGGGGCCATCTCCGAATCGCAAGGTGACGTTCTCTGAAGGAACCTGGTCAGCTTTTAATACGCAGAGTACGTCGTCACCCGCCGCCTGCGCGTCGTCGAGACGCTTGAGGACGAAGACGATGGCGGCATCGCCCGGAATGTGTCGGTTGTCGCCAAGTATTCTGGATGCAGCCTGCTGTACGGGTTCCGCGCTCAGATCGACAGCCCCCACAATGGCCGCGTCGATCTCGCGATTGCAGAGTGCCCGTTCAGCGAGTTGCAACGCGCGTATGCCCGACAGTTCTTCGGCCGAGACGGTGAAGCTGGGACCGCCAAGGTCCAGTTGACTGCTCAATCGATTGGCCGGGATGTTGGGCATCGCACCGAGAACGCCCGCTGAACCCAAAAGCGGTACGAAACTTTCGCGCATCAACGAGACCCATTCATCGCCAGCTTGCAATTGTTCGCCCCACTCGGCGCTGCGCCAGCGGGCTCCGTGTCGCACGATCTCGGCATCGCATTGCATTCCGATGAACACACCCGTGCGCAGATTCGGCAAAGTCTGCACGGTCTCCACGGCTTCTCGTGCCGCGGCAAAAACCATCAATTGTTGCGGCAACGTCTCTTCCAGATCTCTGGGTGGAAAGCGCAGGCCCGACATGGATACCGCGATTTCCCGGGCCGCCGCGCTGCCGTTGCGGATGCAAGACTTACCCGTGAAGAGGGCCTTCGCAAAGTCGGCGACATTGTTGCCATCCGCAACACGCGCCCCCATTGCCACGACCGCGATCTGGGTGTCGCCCAAGATGGTTTCCGGTACCGCAATCGATACCGGCGCGCGGGGACGGGGTGGCTCCTGAATGATGAGGTGTGCGTTGTTTCCACCAAAGCCAAAAGCGCTGACGGCGGCTGTCCGTAACCCCTGCGAATCCGTCCAGGGTAGGTTCTGGGTCAATACCTTGACCGGCGCGTTGGTCAACGTGTGCGACGGTTCATCAAGTGACGGCGTGGCGGGCGCAATGCCCTCGGCGAAAGCGCTCAGCACCTTGATAAGGCCTGCGGCGCCCGCGGCCGTGATGAGATGCCCCATGTTCGCCTTGAGTGATCCGATCGGCAATACCGACGGGACATTCGCAAAAACCTCGGACAGAGTTGCGATCTCGATCGCATCGCCGACCATGGTTCCCGTTGCGTGGCATTCGACGTACGAGATCTGTTCCGGGGTCATGCCGGCGCTGGCATAGGCCGAACGCAATGCACGCACCTGACCCGGTTGCGAGGGAACGAGCAAGCCCCGACCGCGTCCATCGTTGCTGAGTCCAATCCCGCGGATAACGCCCAAGATCGGCAGTTCATCCCGCTGGGCGTCTTCCAACCGGGCAAGCGCCAAAATCGCCGCACCTTCGGCTGGAATCAATCCGTCCGCTTGTTCGTGAAAGGGACGCGAGCGCCCCGTCGGGCTCAACGCTCCGAGCGCGGTAAATCCGGCGTGGATAAAGAGATCGTCCGCACGATTTACGGCACCTGCCAGCATCAAGTCGGCACGTCGGTTGGCAAGCGCATCACAAGCAAACTTGATGGCATAAAGCGATGACGCACAAGCGGCATCCAGTGCAAACGCACCTTGGCCCAGGCCCAGGGCCTTCGCGAGCAGGTGTGCCGGCAGACCGGACATGAAGCGGTTGTGTGGCGAAATGTCAGGAAGTCCCAAGGCTTGGGCCAAAGCGGCGCCGTTGGGTTGCGTCTCGAACCAGGTGCGCTCTGCGAAACGCGACAGTGACTGGGAAGGGTATGACAGGTTGCCAACGATGGCACCAATGCGCTCTCGCTTGCCGTTAAACCGCGACTCCTGTAATGCGATTCGGCCGGTGTGAAGCAACCAATGAAAGAGGGGATCGAGGGTCTCGATAAAGTTAGAAGACAGAACAAAGCCTTCAGGGTCGAATGCCTGCTCGAACCCAGAAACGTAGCCACCGATCTTGCCAAGCGAGCGATCGTGGGTTTGATTCGCCGATGCGCTCAGAATCAGTTCGTCGCGAATTCCCCATCGACCGACGGGCGCAGGGCCGGTGACGATCTTGCCGTTTGCGACCAGTTGCCAGAGTGCTTCGGGAGAAAGCGCTCCCGGTAGCACGCAGGCTCGACCAACAACGGCGATGGGCGAAAACGGCATGGTTTCCTATACGACGACAGGCACGTGCGCCGTTTCGGTCGTGGTGTCGCCTGGCAATACATGCGTTTCAACCCCACGCAGTTCAAGAATCAGTTGCCGACGGCCGTCGAGAAAATACACATCCGCAACACAGCGGGCGCCCGTTGCCTGACGGTGCCGCAAGAATGCCCGGGCCGAAACGGGCAGCGGGCCTTGGTGGTGGAAGTGTACGGCTTCAAGTCCGGTCGGCAACGCGTTGCCGTGTAGTTGCTGGTGCGTCCACAATAGTGCCATTTGTAAGCCCGCATCCACCATGGCGGGATCGGTCTGCCAGGGATCCTGCGTGAGTTCGGGTTGCCACCCGCGATCGTGTACGCCGCCGACCGTTGCAAGCAGGCCGCTTTGTCCGGTGGCAAGTGACTTCAGGACATGAAACGAAGGGCCGTGGAAAAGCGGGGCTCGACCGTAGATCGTTTGGGAAACGGGAACGAGATCAGTGGGTAACTCGATCTCCGGGCCCGCTGCGGTCGCCGTGCCTTGCAGCACGCAGGTCGCACCAAACAGCCGCGCGCCATCGAGCGAAAGCAGCGACATCCCAAGGTGCAAGGAAGCGCCGTTGGCGATGCGCCGGGCCTGTAGCACGATGTGTTGCGTTTTCCCGTGGTCAAACTCGGCCAGGCGAATGCCGCGCAAGATCTTCACGTCGCGGATGGCGGCCAGGTGCAGCCCGGGTCGGAATGCCCGTGCGGCTCGCGCAAACCATTCCAGCACAAGAGCCAAGGGAACGACCGGCGTTCCCTTGATGCGATGTCCATCCAGGAACCGATGGCTTTGGCGATCAATCGACAGCGTACAATTGAAAGTCTGTTCGATGCCGGGATCCGCCAAACCGTGGGCATCGCGATCGGCGGTCAGGACGAGTTCGGTGTCGTTCGAGGAAATCGAAACACATTCTCGGACGAAGGCATTTGCGCCAGCGAAGGGTGCGATGAGGGAAACATTCATGCTGGCGAAACGTGCGCGCAGGCCATCGTCGACCATGCCACCATCCCACGGTCCCCACCCGAGCGCGCGAACGACGCAGTTCGGGCCACGCCTCATTTGTTCGAGAATGGCAACTTTGTTCAGGATGTCATTCGCCATCGCGTAGTCGCTCTGACCAAGGTTTCCCGATCGCGCCGCAACGGAGGAGAACAGCAGCAAAAGTTGCAAGGGCTCGGCTTCGGTGGCGCGCAGCAAGGCCCGCAAGCCATCGACCTTGGTTGCATAAACGCGTCGAAACTGATCGTCGGTTTTGTCGATGATGCGCTTGTCCGCCAACACACCCGCGCCGTGCACCACGGCGGTGACTGAACCCCAGTGGGGACGACGTTCTTCAATGGCCGCGTTGACGGCCGCTGCATCGGTCGCATCGACGACGGTGTAATGCGCTTCTGCACCCAGGGCGCACAATCGTTCGAGGGTTCCGTGAATTTCTCGCACTGCGAGCACAGCCGCCGCCTGTCGCCCGATGCTTGCCAGGTCGGCAGGCTGACCCGCGTCGCGCGCCGCGAGGGCCAGCGCACGTTTCAGATCGCGTTCATTGAGCAGGCCTGAGCAGACGGTGGGTTCGGGTACAAGCAACGTTCTTCCCAACAACAAGTAACGCCCCCCATGCTGGGTTGCCAGTTCCAGTAGACAGGTGGCCGTGACACCGCGTCCACCACCACTTGCGACGACAAAAGAAAAGGCACCTCCGTCGGTCTTGCCGGCGTTCGCTTCGAGCTCGGCTGCTTCTATCGTAACACGAATTCGCGCGCCAGAGGCAGATAGCCCAACTTCGGGCTCAGGGGCGCCGTACAACAGTTCTGCAATCAATGCGTCAGCGATCGCATCGGGTGATCGGTCGCCACGTTCAATATCGATGGCGCGAACCGTGGCTTTCGGCCATTCGACCGCGGCCGTGCGGGCCAATGCCGCGGGGCCAGCGATCCAGGCCCGGCTAGAACCCAGGGCACCAAAGTTACCTCCGGTGTCTTGCACGGTGATGAAGGTTCCCCCTTCGGACTCCATGCGTGCAGCCACCATCCGTGCTGCACGGAACGCGTCCAGGTTGATGTCGGCAGCCTGCTCGGGATCCGAAAACGGCCGCAAACCGTCGAGGACAATCACGGTTCGGACGCTTGCGATGGTCGCACCATCGAGGCCAACCGTGACACGAATTCCGCGGGTGCGAAGTTTCGCGGCAAGGGCGTCGGCGACGCCGGTCCCGTCGTTGGTAAGTCCAACCAACCCACCGTCCAGAAAGCCTGGCGTTCCCAGCCCGAGGGGTGGGGCATCGACCGTTCGAACGGCAGATCGTGCCAGCGTCGGGACGCTGGTTAGGGGGACTTCTCGTCTAAAGGGCGGTGGGAGCCCTCCCCGGAACCATTGGAACGTTTTGCAGAACCGTTGGGAGACGCGGCGGCAGCACCATGTTGTGGCCCGATCTCCGCGCTCAGGTAATCCACTATCTCGCGCAAGACGCGCATGGACGCCATCTTGGCCGTGTTCATTTCCGACAGACCCGGCGCCCGCTCCATCACAGCCGACAAGATCTCGACCCGCTTGATCGAATCGACGCCCAGATCGGCCTCGAGATCCATGTCGAGTCCGACCATCTCTTCCGGATAGCCGGTGCGTTCCGCAACCACGCTCAACATCAGTTTTTGTAGCTGACCTGCAGACAGCGCAGTGGGGGCGTGATGTCCGTTGCCATTGCCGTGACCATACGCAGGCGGCGTGGCCAACGTGGGTGCCAGCGTGGGTGCCAACGTGGGTGCCAGCGCTGGCGCAGAGGCGGTGTACGCCACGGGTGCAGGCGGCGCAGGATACGGCATCGGTGCTGCGTATTGCAACGCCGGTGGTACGAATGCGGGATGTGGCGGCAAGGAAGGCATCGGCGCAAACGCAACCGGTGACTGGGGTGCCATCGCCAGCGGTTGGCCGCCCAAGGCGCCGGTGATCCCGAGCAAGGATG
The DNA here is from genome assembly GCA_034439895.1 of Deltaproteobacteria bacterium. Lineage (GTDB taxonomy): Bacteria > Myxococcota_A > Polyangia > Fen-1088 > Fen-1088 > JAWXBF01. The sequence continues at coordinate 12,706 of JAWXBF010000091.1, read as the reverse complement.
ACTCGGCCGTGCGCAAAAACGCCGCGTGAGATTCGGCCATGGCGCGCGTGAAAGTCGCATGTGCCTCGGCCGTCTGGCGTTGGCTCTCGGCGATGGCCATCACCCATGCGACCTGCACGGATGGATCGAGGCCCGCCGGGGTCGCAGGCCTCGGCGATGCGGCCATGGGTGCGGTTTCAGGTGCAACGACGGGACGTTCAGGATTGGGCTTCGGCAAGGCAGCGGCTCCTCCGGGTGGTGGATAAGGCTTTCCATATCCCGCTCCGTTGATCTTCAACGTCAGTGCGGGTTTTGTCTTCAAACGGGGATCGGTTGGCCGGGTAAATGACGACCACAGTGCAGCAAAATCAAGCGCAACACCGGCTGCGGAGATGCCAGCCAGGCCACTCCAGAATGTGGCAACGGCGGTGCGGTTCTTGCGGTTCAGCGTCACGACACGATGGGGTTTGTCCTTGAGGATATGGCCAACGAGGGCACTCAGGACATGGCCGGGTCCAACTTCGATGAAGATGCGTACGCCCTCGGCATACATCGCCTCGATTTGCTCGGCGAAACGCACGGGCCGCGCAAGCTGTCCGGCCAGTAGGGCTCGCATCGCAACGGGATCATCCGGATAGGCTGCAGCCGTGGTGTTCGCAAACACGGGGCAAGTTGGCTTGTGAAACGGAATCTCTTTGAGCGCTGCTGTCAGGGGCAGCTCGGCCTCGCGCACGATCGGACTGTGAAAGGCCGTCGCCACATCAAGGCGATTTGACGACAACCCTTTTTGCGACAACAACGTTTCAATCGCCGCAATCGCCTCGGTCTGCCCAGACAGGACCACCTGTCGGGGACTGTTGTGATTGGCAATCACGACGGCCGCATCGGGTCCGACGTGTCCGGCCTGTTCCAGGATGACTTGAACCTCGGGAAGCGGCGCCGAAACCGAGATCATCGCTCCCGGCTTCGCTGCGGCCAGTGCCATCACTTCGCCGCGCAGGCGTGCGATTTTGAAGAAGTCTTCCTCACCAACCACACCCGCCGCAAAAAGTGCGGTCACTTCGCCGAAGCTGTGTCCGCCCACCGCTGCGGGAAAGACGCCAAGCTGTCGGAGCAATCGCAGGTAAGCGAGGCTGGTTGTACCGATGGCGGGTTGCGCCCACTGTGTCGCGCGCAACGTGTCTAGCTGTTTCGCTGTTTCTGCCTCGGAAAAGACCGGTCGGGGGAATACCACCCGGTCAAGCCGTTCCGCTGTGTTGCGATTGCGTTCCCAGGTGGCATTGGCATCCCAGGCTGATTGTGCTGCCGGAAAACCCATGATCACTTCGGCGGCCATGTTCAGATACTGACTGCCCTGGCCGGGGAACAGGAATCCCACCTTGCCGTCTTTGGCACCAAAGGCGAGCTCCAGTCCGCCGGGTGCGGAGGTGGTCCGCTCTAGCGGCCCGAGGTGCGCGGTCTGTTTGCACTTGTCGGTCAGCTCGGTAAGGCTGTGAGCAACAAACGTGACACGGGCCGGTGCGTGTGCGTTGAATCGATGTTGCGTGTCGTGGGCCCAGAAGGCCAGCAAGTCGTGCTGTGAGGCCTCATCGTTGCCACCTGCAAGGAATGCGATCGCCTCGCTTTGCATCGCCTCGCTCTGTTGCACGAGGGCGTCCGGTGTTTCGGCCGACAGAACAATGAGATATCCGTCCCGCGGTAGATCGCGGGCGGCACAAAGTTCGGTTTCCGTATATTCCTCGACCGCGATGTGAAAGTTCGAGCCACCAAATCCAAACGAGCTGACGCCCGCCCGGCGCGGATGATCGTCGGAGCGCACCCAGGGGCGGGCCTGCGTGTTGAGGTAAAAGGGCGAGGTCTCGATCGCGAGTTTCGGATCGGGATTTTTCACCTTGATGGTTGGCGGCAGAATCTTGTGGTGCAGCGCCATCACGGCCTTGAAGAGACCGGCCGCGCCTGCTGCCGCCTTCGTGTGTCCAATCTGCGACTTGACCGAGCCGAGCGCACACCAGCCGTGCTCCTCGCTGCCGGTTTCCTCGAACACCAGCTTCAGTCCGCCGAATTCCGCGGCATCGCCCGCGCGTGTGCCCGTACCGTGCGCTTCGATCAGCTCGACGCTCCTGGCGTCAAAGCCTGCCTGTTCATAGGCGCGGCGGATCGCCTTGGCCTGGCCATCGGAAACCGGTGCATACACACTCTTCGAGCGGCCGTCCGACGAGCTGCCGACGCCCTTGATGACGGCGTAAATTCGATCGCCATCGCGTTGCGCATCCGCAAGACGTTTGAGCGCCACCATGCCGATGCCCTCGCCAAGCAGGGTTCCGTCGGCGGCATCCGAGAAAGGACGGCAATCGCCCGTCGGCGACAGGGCAGGGGTCTTGCTAAAGCACACGTACATGAAGATGTCGTTCATGGTGTCCGCGCCGCCTGTGATTACAAGGTCCGACTGGTGCAGCCGCAACTCGGAAACCGCCATGGCAAGCGCCGAAAAGCTGCTGGCGCATGCGGCGTCTGTAATACAGTTGGTTCCACCCAGGTCCAGCCGGTTCGCAATGCGACCCGCGACGACGTTGCCAAGTACGCCCGGAAAGGTGCTTTCTTTCCACTCAACATAGTTCGAGGCGATGCGGTCGCACGCTTCAATCACCTTGCTTTCCGGGAACCCCATCTCGCGCAGCGCTTTCACCCAGACGGGACGCTGCAACCGACTCACCATGTTGCCGAGCAATTCCTGTGCAGAGGTCACGCCGAGGATGACACTCGTGCGATCCTTGTTGATGCGCCCCATTTGACCGCGGCACGCGTCTTCCAGGACCTGTTGCGCGACAATCAACGCGAGAATTTGGTTGGTGTCGGTTGATGGCACGTTCGAGGGCGGAACGCCCCAGGCGACCGGATCGAAGTCGACGTCGGAGAGGAAGGCACCGCGACGGGCATACGTCTTGTCACGGGCACCCGGATCGGCGTCGTAATAGTCGTCGATAAGCCAGTGGGTGGAAGGCACGTCGGTAACCAGATCTCGTCCGGCCAGGATGTCGCGCCAAAAACCATGTCGGCCAATCGATCCGGGAAATAAAGCGGACACGCCCACGATCGCAATTGGCATTTGCGACGCTGCACTCGGCGGGGTGGTCGGTGAATTTGGGCGAGGTTTCAGACAGGCGCTCCCAAGGGGGTCTCGCAGTATAAAGGACGAAGGCCCGAGCGGAGGTTTGTCCGAGTACTTTGCCGCAGGAAATTCTCAGACGAGACGGCGGGGTGGAAACTGAAACGCGCTACCCGGTACCGGGAGTCCGGCACTGCGCATTTGCTGCGCCCGGGTCACCGCTGCCGCACCCTCAAGTAGATTGAGTGCCATCTGGACGACTGTTCGCTCGGCGGGTGCCTCCAGGAACGTTCCGCGCACCCAGGCGTTGAAAGCGCCCATCGCCGGACCGCACCAGATCTGATAGTCGGCCCGCCGTTTCGGGTCATTGGCGATGGCCCATCGGCTTGAAAGGCCCAAATACCAGCGGAAAACGAGCGCCATTCGGTGTTTGGGTTCGGCCTCCGCTCGCTGCAGTTCCTCTGGATCGCGCTCGGAAAAAAACGACTGAACCTCGCGCCAGATCTCGTCGCAAGAGGCGCCCAGGACTTCTTTCTCCAGTTTCAAGCGCACCGGTTCGGACATGGATTCGATGGCGTCATGGCTGCGATACGCGTCGTACAATTTCAACGCGCGTGGCCCGAACAGGGTGCCGCGTCGCAACACCTGGACCTTGACGCCCAGCTCGAACATGTCGGCCGCGGGGGCCATGATCACATCTGCGAGTCCCGCCTGTGCCAACAAAGTCTTTGAGTCCGTGCCGATTCCGGCCTCCACGGCACTTTGATTGATGGAACCGGTGACCACATAAGCGGCCCCGAGCGCAAACGCAGCGGCCACCGATTCCGGGGTGCCAAGCCCTCCGGCGGCTCCCAGCCGAATCGGGTAGGGCGTCGGCTGCCGGAGTGCCAGCGCATCGCGCAGACGGGCGATCGTCGGAAACAGCGAGCCGAGCGGCCGGTTGTCCGTGTGGCCGCCCGAGTCGGATTCAATGGTGATATCCCCAGCGACGGGCAGTTGCGATCCGAGCGCGGCCTCGTCTGCGCGAAGCTGTCCCGATTGCACGAGCGCCTTCAGCATCGCGGCGGGCGCCGGTTGCATGAACGCCTCGGCCACCTCGGGTCGCGAAATCTTGGCGAACAGGTGATGACGACGCAGCACCCGTCCATCGGCCGCGCGGGTCAAGCCGGTGGCAAACAATCGTACCACGGCGGGGGTAAGCCCCATGAAGGCCGATACGCATATCCGTTGCACTCCCCGTTCGATGAACAGGTTGGCGATCGCATTCTCAAGCGCCGGTTCGGCCGGAGAGTGAATGAGGTTGATTCCCCACGAAGGCGCAGAGCCATCGGAACCAAGGGCCGTTTCGAGCTCGTCGATGGCACGAACAACCCGCTCCGGTGAAAGTCCCGCCGCGCCGAAAAAGCCCAACATCCCGGCCTTCGCCATCGCAATCACCATACCCGTGGTGGCGATGCCATTGGCCATTTCACCGGTGACGTAGGGAAAACGCAAACGGTGAAATTCACAGAATGTGCGGTCACCAAGCCACTCGGGAAACACCGCAGGCAAACGCCCCATCCAGCCGATCGCGCCGGCGGTTGATGCATCCATGGAAACCTGTCCCCCAAACGCAACACCCATTGCGCCGCTTTGCGGATCCCGCAGCACGTGGGTCGGTTCGCGAAAACGATGGGTCGCGGCTGCGAGGCCTGTGGAGGAAAATACGGGCGCCTCGCTGCTGGGTGCCCACGTGCCGATCGCTTCAAGGGGATTCATTGGGTTCCATCATTCCTCGACGAAATTCAGGTCGCGACCAAAGGTTTCGTCGATGCCACGCAACGCGATGAAGGCGATGGTGAGCGTGATAACACCCAGGGAAAGGGCCGCGGTGGTTGCACCGTACGACGTGCGCAAGGTCAGGAAGGCTGGTGTTATCAGGGCCACGGCACCGCGCACAAAGTTGGGAGCGGTGGTGGTCACGGTGGCGCGCAAGTTTGTGCCGAACAACTCGCTTGCGGTCGTGACGAACACGGCCCAGTACCCAGCGGCGATGCCAAGGAAAAATACCACCGCATAGAACGTGAAGATCGAGTGGGTTGCGACCGTGAAATACAGGCCGACGCCCACCGCCGTGGCGACCAAAAAAGCGCTCAGGATCTTGCGACGGTTGCGGAAGATCTGGCTCAAGAACCCGCTGCCGAAATCGCCGATCGCAAGGCCCAGGTAGGACGCCATGACGGCGTCGGGCGCACTCGGCAACGGATCCATCCCGGCCGCCTTGCCAAGCTCGGGTGCAAAGGTGACGAGCACCCCGATAACGTACCAGATGGGCACGCCGACCAGGATGATGCTGACGTACCGTCGCACACGGCTCCAGTTCGAGAACAACATGAAGAAGTTGCCTCGCGAAACCTTGGCGGCAGTTTTCACACCTTCAAACAGGCCCGATTCCATCACGCCGATGCGCAAGAGCAAGAGGCCAAGACCCAATCCACCACCAATGAAATACGAAAGCTGCCAGCTTGCGTTCTTGCCAACGGCGACGGCAACCATTGCACCGCAAATGCCAACCGTTGCCACGACCGTGGTGCCGATGCCGCGGTTCTCCTTTTTCATGCTCTCGCCGACGAGGGTGATCCCTGCGCCCAGTTCGCCAGCGAGTCCCACGCCCGCGATGAACCGGATCCATGCATAGAGCGAAACCGGATCGGCTCCGAACAGTTCAGCCAGCGTGCTCAGCATGCCGTTTGCAATGTTGGCCAGCGAATAGAGCAAGATCGATCCGAACAGGACCGAAAGTCGGCCGCGCAGGTCGCCCAGGATCCCCCAGAGCAATCCACCGAGCAGCATTCCTATCATCTGCAGTTTCAAGATGTGTGCACCTTCGAGCAAGATCGCCTCGCCCGACAGCCCCAGCGATTCCAGGCTTTTGACCCGGACGACGTTGAAGAGGATCAGGTCATAAATGTCGACGAAGTAGCCGAGGGCAGCGACCACGACCGCAAGCCCAATGGCACGCCCACTGCGGGGTGCCACGGTGGAGGGGAAAGAGTCGTTGGTTTGGGGAGCGCTCACGGGCGCGGACAATACCCCGGCTTTCGTCCCTTGGGGACGGCTTATTGCCCCTTTATGTGCCGTGCCGAAAGTGCAGTCGCGAGCGCTTGCCGCCCGGTCGCGCGCAACCGTTCCAAATAGGCCGGCAGCTCACCCCGGGTGTGCTTGGGTCCACCTTCATTGAGAACACTCATGAGCGGATCGGGATGTTCGCTGGTTTTGAGATTCTCGTCGGTCCAGGCCTGCAACATACCGAGCGCCTGTTGCACCAGCGCCGGCTTGTGCGCGGCGAGGTCGTTTTCTTCGTGGGGATCGTGTTGCAGCTCAAACAGCATCACCTCGGGATAAAGGTGATACGCATCGTGCCACGTGAAAATGAACAGCCACTTGCCTGCATCCGGACCACCTGTCACATCCCAGCGCACCGCACGTTGACAGGCCCAGGCCCCCTGCGACAGCACAAGTTGTTGGCGTCCCACGATTGGGGTGTTGTTGCGAAGCTGGGTGGCGAAGCTTTTTCCGTCCCATACCTCGGGCACATTTCCACCGGCGAGTTCAACCAGGGTCGCGGCGAGATCGATCTGGTAATGCAGGTTGGTTTCCGAGGCCCCCTGTTTTGCATCCGTGACACCCGGCCAGCGGAGGATGAACGGCACGTGGCACGTGAACTCGTCGGCGGTCTGGTGATCGCCGTAGACATTGAGTTCACCGAGGTTCTCTCCGTGATCCCCCGAGATCACGATGATGGTTTCGTCGAGCAATCCCTGTTGTTTCAGCAACCCAAGGATGCGCCCGATCTGCGCGTCGGCATAAAGCACGCCGGTGTCGTATCCGTCAAACAATGCACGGGCCTCCTGCATCGACGTCATCGCCAGCGGCTGACGCGGATAATCCCAGCGCAATTCAGGCGGCGGCGCATCGCTGTAGCCGATGATCTCGCTTGCGGAGTGCGGTCCACATCCGGCGAGGTGTTGCGTGCGCACGCTGTCGCTGTACCACGCGGGCGTCGGGCTGTTCGCAAAGGGCTCCCCAAACGCAGCGGGGGCGCGATAGGGCATGTGGGGATCCCAGAAGTGCACGTGCAAGAACCAATCCTTGCGATCGCGATTCCGTTCAAGCCACTGCACGGTCTTGTCGCCAATCACATCGCCGTTTTCAAGCCCGCGCAGCCCAGGATTCTGGATCTCATTAAAGTTGGCATAAAAGTGCAGCGCCGAGTGTCGCTCGCCAAACGAGCTGATGGTCGCGGTGTAGAGGCCGACATCGCGCAGGCACCGCGTGAATGTGTTGCGGTTCCAGGTTGATGCGAATCCGCGGCTGGCGCCTTCGGGGAAAGGTTCGGCGCGGGCACCGCCGTGGTTCACGACGCCGGTGTGGATACCGAATCGTCCGCTAAAAAAAGCGGTTCGGCTGGGCAGGCAGGGGACATCGGAGGCATACACGCCTTCAAACCGCAGTCCCTGTTTGGCGACGCCATCTATGTTGGGGCTGGTGTTGCGCTCGTATCCGTAGCAAGACAGGTGATCTGGCCGGAGGCAGTCGATATCGAGATACAGGATCCGCATGCGGGGATTGTAGCCCGGAAGGGTGGGAGAGGGTGCTTGTCGCGCGCGCGCGACCGGGTTAGGGTTCTGCCGTGCTTGAACTTCCGTCGACCGTCACGCGCTCGTCCGATACGCTGGAATCACTGACCATCTGCAACCGCCACGCGCGGGCCCGCATTTTCCTGCAGGGAGCGCATGTTTTGTCGTTCCGTCCGGTCGGCGAGGGCGAGGTTTTGTGGAGCAGCGTCCGCAGCCAATTTTCACCGGGCAAACCGATTCGCGGCGGCATTCCGATCTGCTTTCCCTGGTTTGGTGCGGGGTCGTCCCCGGCTCATCCGGCGCACGGTTTTGCCAGAACGACGTCTTTCGAATGTGTGCGAGCCGAGGATTCAGCGGACGGCGCAACCCATCTGCGGTTTCGCCTGGTCGACAGCGAGGCCACCCGCGCGTTGTGGCCACATCCGTTTGCGGCCTCAGTCGACATCACGGTGGGCGCGACGCTGGTGATTGCGTTCACGATTGCCAACACGGGCGACGCCCCGTTTTCTTTCGAGGAAGCGTTACACACCTACTTTGATGTGGCCGACGCACGCCGCGTGTCGGTGGCGGGTCTTGAGGATGCGCCGTTCCTCGACAAGGTCGCGGGTGGTGCGACGCCAACGTCGGCGCCGGGTCCAATCAGATTTGAGGCGGAGACCGATCGGGTCTACAACGCGACCACGGCGTCGACGCGCATTGATGATCCGGATCTGGTGCGATCGATCGTGATCGAAAAAGAAGCGTCAAACTCGACCGTCGTTTGGAACCCGTGGGTAGCCAAGGCCGCCCGGATGCCGGACTTTGGCGATGACGAGTGGCCCGGCATGGTGTGCGTGGAGAGTGCAAACGCGGGGGCAGACAGGTTGACGTTGCAGCCGGGCGAGTCGCACAAGTTGGTGCTACGGGTTGGCGTGCGGCGGTAGACGAGCCGGAACGTCACAAACCCTTATTTCGCCCGTTCCCCCCGAATCGCCTTGCGCGTCTCCTCGTACCCCAGCATCACCGCCGCTTCAAACGCAGCACCCGTTCCCGCCATCGCCTCCGTCGGCAATTCGGGCGCGTGAATTACCACTTCCAACACCGGGCAGCGCATGTTCTTGCTGCTCAGGCTGGCCTGTCCCGTCACGTTGACCGCCAGCAATCGAGCCTCCGGAAATAGCTGACAGGTGTCTTCAATTGGCGTGGCCGCAACGCGATCGGCGCCCGGATCCACATAACCCGCTTTCACCGGATCGAAGGCCGGAAAGATGTAGGGGTTTGCGATGCTTTTGCCGACCGCGTCGGCCAGGTTCCCCCGCGACGCGACCACCAAGGCCATCTTGGTGTCATTTTTTTGCTGGAAGAAGGTCGCGAACGCAACCGGCAAACGCTCAATGGTCACGCTACCGTAATACGAATCCAGGGTCGCATGAAACCGTTCCAGTTCGATCCAGTCGGTGGCCTTGGCTCCCAGTGCCGCTCCCGCCCCAATTGCCCCCAGGATGGAATAGGGCTCACCCGCCGTTGCCACCGCTGCCAGCGCGCCGCCCACGATCGCACCGACAATTGCGTTGCGTTTGCCCGTTTCGCGCGTGCGTGCCTCGTACTGCCGCATCAGCGCCGTGTACCGTTCTGGCAACGGCGCATCCGGTGCCGTCGCGTACAGGCTGCCCACGAGAGCGCCCATGCTGGTGCCCGTCACACAGTTGACCGAGATTCCCTCGTCTTTCACTGCACGCAGGACCCCCAGATGGACCAACCCTGAAGGGCCGCCCGCCGACAACACCACGCAGGTTCTTTTGTTGGGAAGCTCCGTCCAGTTTCGCGCACAGCCAACGAAACAGCTCGACGTCAGGATCGCGACCAATACCGCCCTCATTTTTCACCCTCGCTGTTGCGGTTTTCCTCGGCAAGGTGTTGCTCGATCGTCTCGCGCAAACGCAGATGAGCGCGATGCAAGATGACCCGCTGGTTGGCCTCCGAGATGTTCAGCAACTTACAGACCTCATTGGAATCCAGTTCCTCCACGTCGCGCAAGGTGATGACGATGCGGTACTTGTCAGGCAGGCTCGCGATCGCGCGGTTCAGAGTCTCGCCCAGTTGTCGGCGTTGCAACAGCTGCTCCGGTGGATCATCGCCCCACGCACCCGGCGTCCGCAACCACTGACCGTTGTCGCCGAAATGATCTTGAAACGGCTCACTCGACGTATCGTCGTCGTCACGTTCCAGCGCAGAAAAGGGTATCGTCCGGCGTTCGCGATGACCGCGGGTCTTCGCGCGGTTGAGCAGGATGGTGAAAAGCCAGGTCGAAAAGGAAGAGCGCTCGGCAAAACGATCGATGCCATCCAGCACCGCGAGCCAGGTTTCCTGGACGACCTCGTCGGCGATGGCGGCGCTGGGCACAAAACCCGAGGCCACGCGCTTCATCGAGCCCTGATAGCGCTCGACAAGAGCGGTAAATGCCGCCCGGTCACGCTTCTTTAGTAGGGCGACGAGCGCGGTATCTTCCATGCGCGGCCAAAGGGTAGCAGAATCAGCGGGATGAGCCCCGCGTCGAATCCCGATTCCCCAAAACGCCCTCTCGCCGTCATCGGTGGCAGTGGTTTTTACGATCTTCCCGGCCTCGAAGACCGGAACGAGTTTACGGTCGATACCCCGTACGGCGCGCCCTCCGATCGCTTGCGCACCGGCGTATTGCAAGGTCGCAAGGTGGTTTTCCTCGCCCGTCATGGGCGCAGTCACAGCCTATTGCCTTCGGAAGTGAACTTTCGCGCCAACGTCTATGCGTTGAAGTCGCTCGGCGTTTCGCAGATCATTTCCGTTTCCGCGGTGGGTTCTTTGCGCGAGCACATTGCCCCAGGAGATGCGGTCTTGCCGAGGCAGTTCATCGATCGAACCGAAGGGCGCGCCCGTACGTTTTTCGGCGGCGGGGCCGTGGCGCACGTTTCGCTGGCCGATCCGATCTGCGAACACGTGTCGGAACAGCTTGCGTGCTCGGCCGAAAAGATTGGACAGGGCAGCATTCATCGCGGTGGCACCTATCTTTGTATCGAAGGACCGCAATTCTCGACGCGAGCAGAGTCGGAGTTGTGGCGACAATTCGGGGCCACCGTGGTTGGGATGACCGGCATGCCGGAGGCGCGCCTCGCCCGGGAAGCCGAAATGTGTTACGCCACACTGGCTTTGCCAAGCGACTACGATTGCTGGCGTGGAAACGATGACAACGTCACGGGGGCCGCCGCGTTTGCCATGTTGAAGGCACAGGTCGACAAGACCAAGCGCATCGTGGCGGATGCACTGGTGTCACTCGATCCCGGACGGCAATGCCGTTGTCACCATGCACTCGACGAGGCGCTGTTCACGCCGCTTGAAGAGATGCCCACAACCACACGACAGCGTCTTTCTGTCGTGCTTTCGGGCTTTGTGCAGCGAAAGGGCGCCGGGGCGGCATGAGTCGTCTGCTAGGGTGAAAAGGTCATGGAGAAGCTCGATGTCGCTCAGATCCCCGCCGACGTGCTTGACGTCTGTCAGAGGCTGATCGCAGCGGGATTCGCCGCACACCTCGTGGGTGGTGGCGTTCGCGATCTCTTGATCGGGCGGGTGCCGAACGACTTTGATGTGGCGACCGATGCGTTGCCGGACAGGGTGTTGAAGCTATTCGGGCAGCATTTTGCGATTCCCACCGGCTTGCAACACGGCACCATCACCGTCGTCACCGGTACGCAGGGGAATCAACGGCACGTCGAGGTCACAACCTACCGGGGAGAGGGGGCCTATCTCGATGGCCGTCGTCCCTCGTCGGTGAACTTTTCGGCGACACTGGTTGAAGATCTGTCGCGCCGGGATTTTACGATCAACGCCATCGCCTTTGATCCGCAATCCGGGCTATTGACCGATCCCTTTGATGGCCAGGGAGACATTGACCGCAAGCTGATTCGTGCGGTTGGGGATCCAGTGGTGCGGTTCACTGAGGATGGGTTGCGTCCAATGCGTGCGGTACGTCAGGCGACCCAGCTTGGATTCGAGATCGATCCGCCGACGCTTGCTGCGATCACGCAGACCTTCGATTCGTTTCGCTTGGTCGCGATGGAGCGGATCCACGACGAACTCATCAAGTTGCTTGCCGCCGATAAACCCAGCCGCGGCATTGAACTCATGCGCGTGTCGGGGCTCTTGCAGGCTACCTTGCCGGAGCTCCTGGAGGGCGTCGGGTGCGCGCAAAACCGCCGCTACCAACACGATGTATATCACCATGTACTCGCGGTGGTGGACGAGGTCCGCGGTCGCGATCCGCTGGTCCGGATGGGGGCGCTGTTGCACGACATCGCCAAACCGCGCATGCGGGCCGAAAAGCCCGGTGAACCTGGCGAATACAGCTTTCCTCAGCACGAACTTCTGGGTGCGGAACTGGCAGATGGGATTTGCAAACGCTGGAAAATGTCAAAGGCCGATCGCGCGCGGGTGGTCGCGATGGTGAGCCAGCACATGTTCGATTACACACCCGAATGGACAGACGGTACCGTGCGTCGCTTTGTGCAACGGGTGGGGCCGGACAACCTGGGCGATATTTTTGCGCTGCGAGAAGCGGACGTTGCGGGTCGGGGACTCGGTGAGCCGCGGGATGCCGAGACCTGTGCCTTGCGTGCGCGCATCGCTGCGGTGGTGGCCGAGGATACGGCGTTGTCGATTCGCGATCTGGCCGTCAATGGTCAGGATGTGATGCGAATCCTGGGCGTTTCGGGTGGGCGGGTGGTCGGACAGATGCTCGAAAAGCTGCTGGAATGTGTGCTTGACGAGCCGTCTCTGAACACGCGGGGGGCGTTGCTTGCCTTGATCCCGGGGCTCGCGGCTACTTCTTATTAGGGGACTTGGCTGTGCGCGGAGTCGGCGTCCTGTGTTGCGGTTTGCCCGTCTGCTTCGCTTTTGATTTTGCGGCCGCGACGGCAGCCGCAATCGCAAGGGCCTTTGTCTTGTCTTGCGGCGTTGCCTTCACGACCTCGACATCGTCCCAGGGCAACTCTTC
>JAWXBF010000090.1:0-6548 GCA_034439895.1 Deltaproteobacteria bacterium | reverse complement strand
TTTCGGCCTTTTCGGCCTTTTCGGCCTCGAGTCCGCCCTCGGGATCACTGATTTCGGTCATGGATAATCCGCAAGCCGTTCAGGGTGAGCATCTCGTCTTGATCCTGGATCGCTTTCGACTCGCGCGCCACCAGGGCGCCCAAGCCGCCGGTCGCGATCACATGGGGTTCAAAATCAATCTCGCCCCGGATTTGCCCGATGAGAGAATCGACCATTCCGGCATATCCGAACACCAGCCCGGATTGAATGCTCGCGACGGTGTTCTTCCCGATCACGCGCGCGGGCCGAACGATCTCGACGCGCGGTAACTTCGCAGTGGCGCGATAAAGCGCTTCGGCCGATAGCGCCAGGCCCGGTGCAATGATGCCACCCATGTATTCCCCCCTGGGAGTCACGACGTCAAACGTGGTGGCGGTACCAAAATCCACCACGACCGCTCCACCGGGAAAACGATCGTAGGCCGCCACTGAATTGACAATGCGATCCGCACCGACCTCTTTCGGATTGTCGTAAAGCACCGGCATTCCCGTTTTGATTCCGGGACCCACCACCAACGTTGGCCCGGGAACCACCGATTCCAGCAAGCGTTGCACCGCACCGGTGGCCGGAGGCACGACCGACGATATAATGCCGCCCGTGATTCTTCCCATGCTGAGGCTCTCGTGCCCAAGGAGCCCCACCAGCAAGACCTTCAATTCGTCGGACGTACGACCCACACGCGTCTCGATGCGAAAATGGTGCAGCCAAACGCCACCCTCAAAAAGGCCGAGTACTGTGTGGGTATTGCCGATGTCGACTGCCAGAAGCATGGGAAAAACTCGCGAACCGACACCTTACCAGAAAGCACCGCGCTCGAAGGCGGGGCGATTCCGCCCTTTTTTTGCGGGACTCGCGCTGATGTTGTGCGCGATTGGCGGGTGCAAAAAAAAGAGCATTTTTGATTTGCCCAAGGAACATGGGCGGCTGATTCAAATCGCCAGCAAACTGGAAGCAGCTTTTGGGACGACCGCACTGCCCGTGGTGAATGAAGCCCCTGATTTTGCGGCTCGTATCGCCGCCTTCGACGACTTCCGCGATTGCCTCATCCGCACCTATATTGCGCGCCGAACCGAGCTTGACCGCGTTCGCAAGGCGGGCAAAGAACGAATCACGATCCACGCGAGCATCGGTGACGAGGCGGTGGAGGAATGTGCCGTACAGGCTGCCATCGCGAACGACGACCCAAGTTTTTGTGAACGTCTCGAAGTCGACTACCGTGGCAGCGAAGGCGAACGCGGGATGCCCGGATTGCGTTGCTGGGATGCGCGGGCCCGAACGATGGGAAGACCTCAGGAATGTCCCCTTGTCTGGTTGCCGCTCGATGGGTTTGGACGCAACCCCGAATGCCTCGCGATGGCCAACCGGGACGAAAGCTTCTGCTTTTTCGCCGAAAACCCGGTGCGCTGCACAGCCCTCGTCCGGCGCAGCGAAGCGCCTTGCGGTGATCCGGGTGCAGCTTCCGATTGCATCCCGGCGGTTCGCTTCTGGCAAGGCATTGTGGCGGATAGCGAGATCACGCCGCGCTTTGACACCACCACCTTGCAAAAAGACGAAGGGCTTTTCTTCAAACTGCGATTTCTATCGAACACCGACAAACACGATCGATTGCATATCACCGCCCCCCCGCGAGGACTCGGCGTTTCCTGGCCAATGCAGGGCACTCCCACCGTCCCCACCGCCCCACGAGACAGCGGCTACTGGAAACAACCGCTGTCGGCCTCCGCGGTTCACGTATCGTTTCGCGGCTCAAGCTCGGCCAAACTGATGTTTCAACCGGGCGGCCTTACAACCGGTACCGTCCCGTTGCAGCCGCCTTCAGAATCGGCGGCAGCCTCGCTCATTCTTGTTTTGACCGATGAACGCGGTCACGAGCGCCGCTGTACCGTGGTCCCCGAGACCCGCGGGGCGGTTCGGTTCACGACCCATGTGGCCTCGGGCGGTGGCTTCGTCACCGGATCCCTCGACGCGGAGGCGTTCGGATGCAACGATGGTGGAACTGCCAAGATCGAGGCGACGTTCCGTCTCGCCATCCTAGACACGCGCTAATTCCATGTCCCCTAGCCCCGCACCGCGCGCATCCGTATCACGAATCCCCCTCTCCGATCCGGACGATGGTCCGGGTGGGCGCCGTCAACTGGGCATTCCGTCCACGATAGGCATGCTGGCGGGCGCTGCCGTCGCCTTCTTTGGATTTTTCTGGATTCTTGACCTCTGGATCGCAGGACGCGGCGATGAGGCCGCGATGGGTGGAATCTCGGCATTTCTCGATTTCGACACCGAGACGTTGCAAAACACACTCGGCAGTCTTGCGTCGATCATCGTCGCGGTCTTCGGTATCGCAATCACGGTCGTGTCCATCGTCGTGCAACTCGCCGCGACCCGCTATTCGTCTCACATCGCCCGTATGTTCTTTCACGATCGCAAGAACCTCGCGATCATGAGTTTCTTTGTGGTGGCGTCTCTTGACGTGGTTTGGGTCAGCCTTGGCGTTCACTCCGATTACGTCCCCGAATGGTCCGTCGGCGTTTCGCTCATCGTTCTATCGGGGAGCTTGTTGCTGCTTATCCCTTATTTTGCCTACGTTTTCGACTATCTGGATCCCGCTGGAATCGTCGCACGGATCGGCAACCTGATCTTGCGCGCCGCCACGGAACATCGCACGCCCGAACACCGCATGGGACAACGACAGGCGGATGCCGCGCAAGGCGTGGAGCACCTGGCGGACGTTGCCGTCAACGCAATTTCAAACAAGGACAAGGTCATCGCAGCCCGCGCGATCGCAACGCTGCGCCACGTCTTGACGTTCTACATCGGACAAAAACAACGGATCGCAGACGAAGCCACGGGGCCAAGCTGGTTCCGCATTGCCGGTCGATTGCAAACCGACCCCGACTTCGCGGCAATGGAACCTACAAGTCAGGCACAGATCGAATCCGACCGCGTGTGGTTCGAATGGAAAGCCCTGCGGCAGCTCCGCAACATCTTCACCGAAGCCCTTTCTCATCTTCCCGAGGCGGCCCACATCGTCGCCATCGCCACGCGGCAGGTGGGATCCGCCGCCCTCGCAGCCGGTGACAAACCCGCAGCAGCAGCAACCTTCAAATTCTTCAACACCTTTTTGCGAACGTCGTTGAATGCGCGCGATGTTCGAGCGGCCTACAACGTCTTCAACGAGTACCGGCACCTCGCGGAAGACATCATGGGCAGCGATCAGTCCGAGTTCTTGCTCGAAGTCGCAAACTACTTTCGCTATTACGGCCAAAGCGCCCACGCCATGGGCATGGGTTTTGTCACCGAGACCGCAGCCTACGATCTGTCGGTCCTGTGCGAGCGTGCCTTTGATTCAAATTCTCCGGCTCACGCGGATCTTTTGAAAATCTTCCTCGAGGTCGACAAAGAAGCCGAAACCAAGGCCGAGGAGAAGGCCTTGCGAGGCGTGCGAAAGGCTCAGATTCGGCTTGCGACTTACTACATCGTCCGTGGCGCCGAGGCGCAAGCGCGAACGATTTTCGAGGACATGCGCACCGAAGATCGAGGGCGGCTCGAGTCCCTGCGGCAAGAGCTCCTTGCGGTTAAATCGAAGGATTTCTGGGAGGTCACCGATCGGGGCGTGAACTTCGACTACCTCGACGCACAGCGCAAGGCCGCCCTCGACGGTTTTTTCGCATGGTTTGGTGCATAAGCGCAGGTCAACCCCGCGCGGCAGATCACCGATAGTGAGATAGACTGGCCCAGCTTCCGCGACGACATGAACCGCACCGACGACACGCCAGAGGACAACGACGAAGAGGAAGCCTCTTCGGCGGGAAGATCCCTTGAATATCATTTTCACGTCGATAGCCCCCGCATCCTGATCGTGGATGACGAGCGCGTCATTCGCGAGATCCTTTCGGACTTCCTGTCTCTCGAAGGGTACGTGGTACGCACGGTTGAAGACGGTGCCGAAGCGCTGCGCGAACTGCAACGGCGAAGTTACAACCTCGTGATCTCGGATCTCAAGATGCCCAACATGGGTGGCCTTGAGCTCATAGAAAAGATCACGGCCATGAGCCTCCCCGTCCTCACCGTCATCATGACAGGTTTTGGCACCGTCGAAACCGCCATCGAGGCCATGAAGAAGGGTGCGTATGACTACATCCTGAAGCCTTTCAAGGTCGAAGAGGTTGTTCACATCGTACAGCGCGGTCTGGACCGCCAGCGGCTCCAGCACGAGAACATTCGGCTGAAAGATGCGCTGTCGATTTACAAGATAAGCGAAGCGATCGCGACCTCGCTTTCGGTCGAGAAAATTCTGGACCTGGTGCTGGACTCGACTCTCGACGCGGTCGATGCCGACGTCGTGTCGCTGTTGCTGGAACAGGGCGATAGCAGCACACCCGGACTCGTGTCACACAGTCGCTCCCCGATGGGACGGCAGAAGTTCGTCGAGCAGATGCGCAAGGTCTCGCATCGATCGCCGATGACCCACACGCCTCCGGGCCTGAATTTCGATGAGGTGCTACCACTTTTCGCCGAGGATCGACCCGTCATCGTCCACGGCACCCGCGCCCAGCGTTTTTTGACCGGGACGCCCGAACGCAACCTCGTCAGTTTCTGTTCCATCCCCCTGAAGCTTGGCGGCCGTATCATCGGCATGCTGAACGCGTACAGCTATAGCCGTGGCCACAAGTTCTCAGAGGGTCAGCGCAAAATGCTGTACGTTCTCGGCAACCGTGCTGCGGTTTCGATCGAGAACGCCCGCCTCTACGAGAGCCTCGTCAACGCCAACCGCGATCTCACGGTGGCAAACCTGTCGTTGGAAGAAAACTTCCAGCAAACCATCATCGGGTTTGCGCACGCGCTGGAAGAATCCGATCGATATACCCGTGGTCACTCGGAACGAGTCGCAACCTACGCGCGCGTCATCACCATCGGAATGGGTCTGCCCCAGGCCGAGATCGACAACGTCGTGCGCGCAGCCCTCATGCACGACATCGGCAAGATCGGCATTCGGAATGAACGGCTCAACAAGCCGGGAAAACTGACGCCGGAAGAGCTTGCCATGTTCCGCAGCCACCCGGCCAAAGGCCGTCGCATCATCGAGCCGATACCGTTCATGCGCGATCTCATCCCGGGATGTTACTGCCACCACGAAGCCTGGGATGGCTCGGGTTATCCGCAGGGATTAAAAGGCGACAACATTCCGATGACGGGTCGAATCGTCGCAGTGGCCGATGCGTATGACGCGATGACGTCGGACCGCGCGTATCGACGGGCGCTGCCGCACGACGTGGCGATCGGCGAAATCGAACGTTGCAGCGGGGTGCAATTCGACAGCAAGATTGTGAAGATCTTCCTGCAGCACATCGAGTCTTACCGAAAAGCCGAAACCGAAGCAGGCAATACGATTCCGAAATGAGCGTTTTCGGTCGCCAGAATCCGTACCGCATCGCCGCAGCGCTTGCTGTAGTTGTGGCGGTGGGTTGCAGGGCGGATGGTTCCGGAAATTCAGTGCCGCCCGCCGAAAAATGGCCGATTCTCAGGCGCCCGGTAGAAGCGTTTCCGTCCACTGTGGTCGCACCTCCGGCACCCGTGCGACGTTTGACCCGGGATGAATACCGAAACAGCATCCAGGATCTCCTCGAATTTGATGCCGCGGCTGCCGTTTCGCTCCTCGCCATCGACACGGCCCCCGACGGTCTACGCACCGACGTAAAGTCCCAGTTGCACTCGGAATCGGGCACCGAGGGATACGCCCGTGCTGCCGAGGAAATCGCAACACAGATTCCGTGGGAGGGAGGGCTCAGGAGCCATGCGAGCTGCACCGAAATAACGCCAATCTGTGTCACAGACTTTGTCAATCGTTTGGGCCGACTCCTGTTGCAACGGCCCTTGTCGAGTGAAACCACCGAACTTTATTCCAGTCTTTTTTGGGTCGCGAACAAGGAAGGACTCAACTTCGAGGACGGGGCAAGACTGGTTCTGCGTGCCATGTTGCAGTCGCCCGGGTTTCTGTTCGTGACGGGCCCGATGCAAGATGGTCGTTTCGTCGATTCCCGTACGCTGGCATCCCGGATGTCGCTCTTTCTGTGGAAGGCAATACCTGATGCGGCGCTGTCGGACTCGGTCGATCGAGGCGCCTTCAAGGACGAGGCATCGTCGAGGGCATCTGTCGCGGCGATGTTAAAAGATCCACGCGTGGGTCGAGGCCTGCGGGCTTTCGTTGAGGACTGGCTCAAATTGCATACCCTGGATCTGCGGACACCGCCGCCGGGTATGGACCTTGCCTCGCACCTGTACGCCGATATGAAAACGGAGACCCTGGCGTTGATTGAACGCCTGGCCTTAACGGAAAACGCGCCGATTCTGTCCATGTTCCTCGATCGATACACCGAGCTGCCGCCTTCCATCGCACCGCTTTACGGCTACGAGCCAGTTGGAACAGCCGGCGCCATGGTCGATCTTGGACCCGATCCTTACCGGATAGGGCTTCTGACGCAGCCCGCATTCCTGGCGCTTTCCGCCGAAGC
>JAWXBF010000089.1:0-8478 GCA_034439895.1 Deltaproteobacteria bacterium | reverse complement strand
CGAAGACTTGGGCGGCGTGGTGTGCAGCTGCGTGACGCCCTACCAAAAGGTGCAAGATCACTTCAAGAACCAGCACTTCAAAGACAAAACCTTTTTGCTGAGCGATGAAGTTGCCACGGCTCACGAAGCGAACCAAGCAGCCTTTGAAGGTTGGGGAGGCTTGGGTGCGCCCACAGGCGTTGCCCAGGAGTTTTTGTCGGGAGGCACTGCGAACTACGAAGTGCCCGCATGTGTGTTGCAGTTTCAGCGCACGTTAAAGCCCAACGGCGAGTTCAACGTGAGATTGGCATTTGGCCCCACAGAAACGGACGAAGAAATTCGTGGCGTCCGTGCAAAGCACCTTGCCCCGAACGGCTTTGAACAAGCAGCCATTGCGTATAGGCAATACATCGATGCTGGGCAGGGTTGCCTTCAGATTCAAACGCCCGATGAAGCCCTTGATCGCTATGTGAACAACTGGATGGCGCGCCAAACGTTCTACCACTGCGATGTAAACCGATTAACCACCGATCCGCAAACACGCAACTATCTGCAAGACGCGATGGGCGCAACGTATGTAAAGCCGCAGGCCACCCGCGTTGCATTTCTTACGGCGCTTGCGCAACAGAAGCCTTCAGGGGAAATGCCCGATGGTGTGCTGCTGCTTGCAGGCGCTGAGCTTAAATACATCAACCAAGTGCCGCACATGGATCATTGTGTGTGGTTGCCTATTTGTTTGTCGGCGTATCTTGACGAAACCAACGACTATGCGTTGCTGGACGAATCGGTGGCGTTTGCCGATAGTTCTGAAGTTACGAGCGTACGTGAGCACATCAACCGCGCCATGAACTGGTTGCAAGTCTCGCGTGACGAACGCGGCTTGAACTACATTGCGCAGGGCGATTGGTGTGATCCCATGAATATGGTGGGGTGGAAGGGCAAGGGCGTTTCAGGATGGCTTTCGTTGGCAACCGCTTACGCTCAAAATGTGTGGGCGCAGATCAATGAAGTGGCAGGACACACGCACGCCGCGACGCAATTTCGTGAGGCAGCGGCGAAAGTTAACGCCGCCGTCAACCAACATCTTTGGGATGGCGATTGGTACGCCCGTGGCATCACTGACGATGGTGTTGTGTTCGGCGTCGCAGCGGATCATAAAGGCAAGGTTTTTCTCAACCCGCAAAGTTGGTCGATCCTAAGTGGCGCAGCCGATGCCACAAAGCGTTCGCTGTTGATTGCGTCTGTTGAAAATTGGCTGGCCACGCCTTACGGCGTGATGAAATTGGCTCCTGCTTACACTGCCATGCGGCCAGACGTGGGACGCGTAACGCAGAAGTACCCAGGCTCTGCGGAAAATGGCGCTGTCTATAACCATGCGGCTGCGTTTTACGCGTACGCGCTTTACCAGGCCAACGAAGCCGACAAAGCCTTCACTGTGTTACGGCAGATGTTGCCAGGGCCTGACGTTGCCGACATTTTGCAACGAGGCCAAATGCCGGTGTTCATTCCGAACTACTACCGTGGTGCTTACCGCGAACATCCTCGCACGGCGGGGCGGTCAAGCCAGCTGTTCAACACGGGCACAGTTGCTTGGGTTTATCGTTGTTTGCTGGAAGAGTTGTTTGGTTTGCAGGGGTCAAAGAATGGGCTAAGGGTGAACCCGCAGTTGCCCAGTGCTTGGCAAACGGCCCATGTGGTTCGTCAATTTCGCGGTGCCAGCTTTGTTGTAAACTACCAACGAAAAGTGGAATGCAAGGTGATGACGGTGCACCAAGATGGCGTGGAGTTGGAAGAGGCCGTGATTCGAGATCCGCAAAGCGGGCGAACGTATGCAATCGAAGTGACCTTGCCAAGCTGAGCCCGGCCTCCGTGGCGGAAGGACTTGTTTTAAGGTGCTAGCCATTCCTGGATTGCGGTGTTATCAACATCCTGTGACCGAAGGAACCGTCCCCGCCGCCCACAAACCTCTGCGCTGGCCTGAGATGACGGAACACAGGAATTTCAAGCGTACCATCCCTGCCAGGCCGAATGTCCGATAACGGACATTGCGTAAACTTTTCGCTCCAAATCCTCCGAACGCCCGGTCGCGGGTCCTGCCGATCCAGTGTTCGGGGGAGCAAACATGATCGCAACCAACCAGGAGATTGCCGGGATAAGTACCAAGCGAAACGTCGTCGTGTGCAAAATGTAACCTGTGCCGGCTAGTTCACTCATCCGCCCCACCTTTACACGCCGCCGCCCGATCGACCGGAAATCTCGACCGCATGCCCATTTTGCAGATAGAGCCGCGCCTCGTTTCAGAAGGGTTCAATGAGCGTGTGTATCGATTGGTGCGCCGGATCCCGGCTGGCAAGGTGGCCACGTACGGGCAGATCGCCACTTTATTGGGATCGCCCAGCGTGGCCCGACACGTGGGTTTTGCCATGGCTGCCTGTTTGAACGCCGCAAAGCCGGTGCCATGGCATCGCGTGATCAACAGCCAGTGCCGCATTTCACGTAGAGGTGATACGTTTCGTGCGCAAGAACAGCGGGCGCGTCTTGAAGCCGAGGGGGTGTCGTTTGATCATCTGGACCGTGTGGATTTGGAGCGCCGCAAATACAGTTTCAAGGGCGTGAAGATCCCGATACCACCTCCGATGAAGTAGGTCGACGGCGTTTACAACTCGCCCACCTGGGAAGAGCGCCTCCGGCAAAACGATCGCGTCGCCATTCTGGTCGCTCACGTGTTTAGTCCTCCGGGTACGGGTGGAGGGGCTACTCTTCTCCTCGAGCGGAGGTTTATCCCCAAACGCGAGAATGCCGGTATCTGTCAGCGTTGTTCGGATACATTCGAGACACATTTGGAGCGCCTATGAAGTTCAAAGCAGTGACCCCCCGTCAAGGCGGCGGCAGGGCTTGCAGGCGTTGCGTGTACACCGCTTCTTCCGGCATGAGCGAGCGCAGGTACTCAAGAGCGGCGCGCTCCGTGGTGCGATCGCCGCGCGCGGCGGCGAGATCGGCGCGCAGCAACCAGGAAAATTCGTGTTCTGGATCCGCGCGCAGGGCCATCCCGAGCACTCGCGTTGCGACCTCCAATTTGCCCGCTTTCACGAGGAACACGCCGTGCAACGCCAGCGCTCCGCCGGGTGCACCCGGAATGCGGGCTGAGGCACGCGCCGCCGCCCGGGCCTCGTCCATGCGGCCCAGCGTGTACAGGGCCGAGGCGCGCAAGAAATGAATGGCGGCGGATTCACTTCCGAGCGCGTTGGCTCGGTTGAAAAAACGGAGGGCTTCCTCGACGCGGCCTTGCTGAAAAGCCAGCACGCCGAGGTTCTTGTTTGCGAGGTAGGACTGTGGCGCAAGCGCATAGGCCTTCCGCCACAGCGTGACGTCGTTGCGCCAGGCGGGCTGCTCGACCCAGGTGCCGGCGGCGTACACCGAAGCGAGCAGTGCCAGTGCGACGATTCCGCCGCGCGGCCACCACGTCAGCAAGCGCGCGATGCCGAACGAGACGATGAATGCGAGGCCCAGGGTCGGAACGAGCGCGAAGCGGTCGGCGTAGTTGGCAGCGAGTGGGATATAACGTAACACAGGCAAGAGTGAGACGGCGAAAAAGAGCGCTCCGGCGCGCGCCAGACCACCTCGCTGGTAGAGCACCAACCCGGCGCCACCCATCGCCAACCAGGCCAGCGAAACGCCCCACGGCGGCACGCTGGGCATAACGTACGCGGGGTGGTGGCCGAGCGGCATCAGCGCGGCGTGCAGATAGGCGCCCACCACGAGAGGCGTCTCGGCAAGCGCGCGCAACACGTCACGCGGCTCAAGCGGTGCGTGGCCAATTTCTGCGATCACCCGTGTGCGCAGCGCGAAGAACAGCGCCGCGACCAACAGATGCAAGCCGGTGAGCAGCACCACGCGGCGCCGCAAGGCCGGAGATCTTTCCTCGGCCGTCGCCAGCGCGCACACTGCGACGATCGGCCCCACCGTCATCGCCATCTCCTTGACCAGCATCCCCGCCGCCGACAGACCGAGCGCCGCCGCGAGTGTCGCGCGCTGCCCAAATCCCGCGCGGCAGATGCGCAACGACAGGATGATGGCACCCAGCTCAAGGACAAGCGACAGATGATCCCCGAACGACGACGGGTACACGACCGGCTCCACGTGCACCGGCAATAAGGCCCAGAGAGCGACCGCCGCCAGCGCCGCCGATCGCTCGGCCCCGAGGCGGAGCAGGAGGACAAACAGCAGCACGATCTCCGCCGCATAGGCGACCAGATTGGCGGCCCGGAAAAACCAGGGCTGTCCGTTGCCCAGCACCCACAATACTCGGTAGGCCAGCGTGCGCAGCGGCCGATAGCTCTGCGATTGCAAGGTCGGGTTGGCGGCGATGGTGTGGCGATCGTTGAAGTAGCTCGCCAACGGTGCGCCGACGGTCACCGCCGGGTTGGCGCCGATGTACGCGGTATCGTCCATGACGTAGTCGTAGGGCAACGTGCGGGCGTAAAGCGCGAAGGTGAGGACAACCACGCCCAGCAACCCAAGAAGCCAGGTCGAGCCACGCGAATCGGCTGTGGCAGCGGGCGGTATCACGGCTGTTGGTTCATCAACTCGATGAGGTCGCTGCCTAGGCGTTCGATACGCGCTGGTCTCACCGCATCAAGCCTACACGAAACGCCGACAACAAGCCATGCAATGACAACGCCTTGCGTGGCGCGGCCTTGTCATTGTCGGACCCACCCTGCTAAAAAGCCATAGACCGCTTGACGCAACCGTGAACGATACTGAAAACGATCATCCCAAGTTCGAGCGCAAGAAGAAACTTCTGGTCTTCGTTGTGACGTACTTTGCCGAATCAACGCTTGAAGATGTGTTGGATCGCATTCCGCGTAGCATCTTTGATGAATACGCGTGCGAGGTATTGGTAATCGACGACGCTTCCAAGGACAGGAGCGTCGAGATCGGCCACGCCTACCAGACCAAACATCCGGACTTTCGCCTCAAAGTGCTACACAACGAGTTCAACCAAGGTTACGGCGGAAACCAGAAGCTTGGATACACATATGCGATCCGAAACGGATTCGACATCGTTGCTTTGCTCCATGGTGACGCCCAATATGCTCCCGAGGAGTTGCCTCGACTCTGTCAGCCAGTGAAAGATGGGGCAGCGGACGCCGTCTTCGGCAGTCGTATGATGGTGCGCGGACGTGCTCTGGAAGGCGGGATGCCTCTTTACAAATTCGTCGGAAATCGGGTCCTGACGATCGCGCAGAATGCGCTCCTTGGGAGTTCACTTTCTGAGTTCCACAGTGGATACCGTGTGTACGACGTGAAGGCGCTTTCCACTTTACCGTTCCATCTGAATTCAAACGACTTTCACTTCGACACGGAAGTGATTATTCAGCTTATCAACGCAAAGGCGATTATTTTAGAGTTGCCGATTCCGACGTACTACGGGAATGAGATTAGTCGGGTCAACGGAATGAAGTACGCGAAAAACGTAATGCTGGCCACGTTGCAAAACGTAGCACACCGAGCTGACATACTCTATCAGAGACGATTCGACGTTGATAGAAGCAACGCTCACTACGATCTCAAACTTGGATATGCCAGCAGCCACACATTTGCAATCGAGTCTATTCCGAGCGGAAGTAAAGTTGCCGACATCGGCGGTGGTCAGGCGCTACTCGCCGCACAACTCGCAGAGAAAGGTTGCCACGTTCGCGTGGTCGACCAGTTCCCGGTCGAATCGACCAATCCAAATATTGAGAGTTCAGTTGTCGATCTAGAGGACAGTCGTTTGCGCATCGACACGACGGATCGAGACCACATACTCTTGCTGGATATTATCGAGCACCTCGGCGATCCGGAGGGCTTTTTGGAACGCCTTCGCTCGGGATTCGGTCATGAGCCGAAACGTCTCGTGCTCTCGACGCCAAATATCGCTTTCATCGTCCAACGCCTACAACTCTTGGCCGGGCAATTTAACTACGGCAAGGCTGGCATTCTAGATATTACCCACAAGCGATTGTTTACGATTCGCGGAATTCGGCGAATGCTACAGGACAATGGCTACCGCGACATCCAGATCCGAGGAGTCCCGGCGCCGTTTCCAAAGGTACTAGGCAACGGTCCATTGGGCAAGCTGGCCGTATCGACAAACCTTTTACTGATTCGTATATCCATGAGTTTGTTTTCGTACCAGATCTTTTTGACAGCAAATTCAACGCCCGACGTTGATTTTGTTCTTCGGAGCACAGAGATTTCTTGTTCGCCCCCGGTCGCTTGATCGATGTCTTGGTTCACAGCGACAAAAAGAAAAGCGCGCGCCAAGATTTCTCTCCTAGCGCGCGCCTTCAAGTTCCTCCGCCGATGAAGCGGGGATGAGCGATGGGTACGGCTCGTTAGTTCTTTTTTGCGCGGTAGACGATCGTCGCACCGCTGCTGTCGACCTTTGCGGTCAACGTATTGCCCGACACACAGTATTCAATCGTTTCCGATTTTCCGTTATTAATAACGAGGATATTGCCGGTTGTCGTGTAGGTTTCGCCGGTGCTGCTGTTGTCCTTCGGAGCCTGCGTCTGCGTCGACTCACACGCGGTGCCCGTGTCCGTCGCCATGAGGCCGCCGCAGGTCGCTCCTGCAGCGAGACAGCTTTTGGGAATCGTTGACTTGATTGACGTCGCGATTGTGCTCGCGCTGCTGAATTTGCCATCGGCGGCAAAGGTTGCGGTACCAACGAGATCGACCGTGACTGCGTAGCTGGCCGCTGTACAGGTTTCAAAACCCTTGGTGCCGCCTTTGATGGTTGCGCATGCTGCATCGTACGTCCATGTGCCGACGATGTTTCCACCGCATGCGGTGAAAGGAATGCCTGCGCACGATCCGCCGGTTTGCGTACCGTCGCCTGAGAACACGACCGTGAACGCCGTAAAGTGCGTGGTCGTTCCCGAGACAGCGCTGCCGCTGACGCTTGAATCAGTAAGAACGGTCCACACATTTTTGGTGGTGTCGAGCCACGCGAGTTTCGCCGTCTTGCCCGCAGGCACAGTTCCCGTGAAGTCCATCTTGAGAGTGACCGGCGCTATGAACGTGGTCCCCGTGGGGCCAAAATCATAAACAGGTGCAACGATGTCCGATTCCATCGGCATGCCGGCTTTCGATTTTTGCTCGAACGTGATGGTTGTGTCGCCCGCGAGCGCGCCTACAGGGATCGTCAGCGTGGCTCCGGCTGCTTCAACCGTACCACCCGCAGCGCCGACGGATTTCGATCCGGAAGTAGCGGCGGTGGTGCCATCCGTTGTACTGCTCGAGCACGCCGAAAGCGTGATCGATGTGAGGGAAAGAAAGAGTGTGCTGATAATGAGTGATCGACGAAACATGAGCCTCCCGAACCGAGGGAAGACAAGCGTCGAACCACTCGAAGCCTTCACCTCCCCCAAAGTCGCGGCGAACAGTAGAGCAAACTTCCGCGAATGTGTCTAGTTTCAGGTCAATCACTTCAGCTGCCAGGCCGAATATCCGATAACGGACATTACGTAAACGTTTGGGTCGAAATCCTCTCGGACGCCCCGGTCTCGGGCTAGAAAGCCCCCATCCGCATACAAACAGTGCGACGATACACTTCGGCCAGATCGTCGAGCTAAACGGCCGACGTTGTTGCATGTTCAAAACGCGTTCGCGATCCGCACGCTTTAGACCATCCTCGATCTGACCTAAAATGCAACGTAAACTAGAAACGCTGGTCCGAGAGAAACCATCAGTTCATGCAATTGAGCTCTTGCCGTCGCGTCTGAAGAGCCACCCGGCATTTTTTCAAACCATCGTTGACTTCGGAAGACCATCGCACTTCTCCGATAGCGTAGTCCAACTTTCGAAGAGATTCGTCGGCCTTGTCGCATCCAACAATAGTACCCACATCGCAATCGGTCGACACTGGCGCCTCTTCGAGAGAAACACAGCGGGCGGTGCGAGAACTGCAGTCCGCAGTCGTACCGCAGGCACATGAGCTCATACAAATACCGAGCGACGACGGAACGCAAACGCCCAGGGCCAAGGCTGAATGGAAACAACGCTCACGTTCATCACAATCGCCACTTCCGACACAATCTTTTCGAAGGCAGCCGTCCGCGCTGAAAAATGATGCCATCCCTCCACAGGCATTGCGTTGGCAGATTTGCGCGGAGGTACAAAGCTCACCCCCAACAGGTCGTGAGCAGTCAGCCGAGAAACTGATCGTGTCGGACTCTTTTGCGTCGGATTCCTTGGGGTCGCCCAAGACAGCGTTGTGGTTTGCGTCAACCCTGTCGCTTTCCCCTCCGTCCAAAGTTCGAACGGTGTCGTCCGATCCCGGATTACATCCCGAAACTGCGAACACCACTATCGATATCGAAACAATCTGCTTGTTCAATGTAGCTTCTCCAAGGACATGTTAAACTATATGGGACTTCTATCAATTCGGTTGGCTCGTCCACGCGACACCGTATTCGCGGCTATCGGCGAACGTCGATATCACAATCATGT
>JAWXBF010000088.1:0-5134 GCA_034439895.1 Deltaproteobacteria bacterium | reverse complement strand
TTTCCAGCGAGGGAAATAGGTCGTTCGGATTTCGTCGCGCATTTGATCGAAGGTCACGTTTTTGGCCTCGAATATCTCGAGACACATGGCGATGTGTACGCCCGTTTTGTTCTCGAATATGGGGGTGAACTCACCGACTGATTTTAAGGCCAATAGTCGTTCGGATGCTTCGCCATCGTAGGGACCGGATGGTTGCTGGATGATGCCAGGAAGTGTCGCAATCTTCCGGTCTTGCCATTTTTTCGATGAGGTCAGTTCGGTCAGTTCGGCGGCCGTCCACGTTTTTTGTCGTTTGAGAATGGCATCGAGTTCGCGCATCAACGGTCGCGCCTCGTCGAATGAACGATTGAAGCGGGTTCCTGCGTTGAAAATGATGTCGAACACCCTCACCGCCCGGGGTCTGACGAATACCGACTTCGCACGTTCGTAGATCGGCCGCAGGTCTTCGTCCTTGAGATTGTCGAAGGTGATCGTTGGCTCGAATTCGCGGTGCAGGTAGGCGTTCACCATCGCGCGTTTCTGAGCACGCAGGGTTTCTGCGTTTGGCGGAAGATTGAGCTCGCGTGCCCGCGCTGCGAGGACCTCAAGATCAATTAACGCATCAAGTGCAGCCCGGGAGGTGGATCCCGCTTGTTCTGCCTGTCGCTTGACCGCTGACGCGTGGATCGATTGACCTGAAACGGTTGCGACCACTGCGTCCTTTTTCGGATCCGGGTGTTTGGCGGTCCAGGGATCGAACGCTTGGCGTTCGGGCTCACGCGAACCGCAGGCCATCGGCGCGACCAGGTAAATGCACAACCAGGGCAGCAGTCTCGTCATTGGGCTGAGCATGGAAAAATATTACTCGTCCTCACCGGGGGTGCCAAATCACCGACAAGATGGTCGCCGGGTCTGTTATCGTTCGCCGGAAAGATGACCTTGCCAGAGCGTCTCAGTTCCTTTGTTGTCGCGATCGACGGTCCCGCCGGGGCCGGGAAATCGACGGTCTCGCGCATGTTGGCCGAGGATCTGGGTTACACCCTGCTCGACACGGGCGCCATCTACCGTGCGGTCGCTTTCAAGGCGCGTGAGCGCGGTGCGGACTGGCAAGACGGGGAGACTATCGCCCAGGTCGCCACCACCCTCGATATCGGTTTTCGCCTCGAATCCGACGGGAGCAATCGGCTTTTCTGCGACGGCCAGGACCTTTCTAACCTGATTCGCACGCCCGAAGTGTCGCAAGGTGCTTCAATTGTATCGGCGCATCCGCCTGTTCGAGCGGCGTTGCTCGAACTGCAGCGCTCGATGGGCCGGCGAGGGCGGGTGGTTGCCGAGGGACGGGATGTTGGGACCGTTGTGTTCCCCGATGCAGGTGCAAAGTTCTTTTTGACGGCCAGCGTCACGGAGCGCGCCCATCGACGCTCGCTTGACCTGAAGTCCCGCGGAATATTGGAGGATATCGCGGTGACACAGGCGGAAATTGAAACGCGTGACGCGCGCGATTCCTCCCGCGTGGCCTCACCGTTGCGCCAGGCTGACGATGCGGTCGGGATCGACTCCGAGGCAATGACGCCGCGGGCAGTCGTGGCCCAAATGGCAGCGCTCGTTCGACAGCGCGGCGGTTGATCGATTTGCCGCCCCAAAGTGCCTGGTCCCCGGGCGCGCCGTGCGTTGACAATCCTGTGTCCTGACGCTAGTTTGCGCGACCTTCACCCTAATCGGTTAACCCGGGACACAACCTCGAACGGAGAACAATGGTTACTACAACAACATCAAACGACGCAGATACATTCGCGGGCGAAGAAGACTTCGCAGCGCTTTTTGAAGCTTCATACAAACGAGAGAATCTTAAAGAGGGCGACATCATCAAGGGCCGAGTCATCTCGGTGACCAAGGACCATGTCGTCGTCGACATCGGATACAAATCCGAAGGAACGATTCCGATTCACGAGTTTACCGATGCCGAAGGTAAGGCAGTGGTTAAACAAGGCGATGACGTAGACGTTTTTCTTGAGACCCGCGAAGACGACAATGGTCTTTGTGTGTTGTCCAAGGAAAAGGCCGACCGCCTCAAGGTTTGGGACGAGATCTCCGCTGCTTGCGAGCGCGACGAACTCATCGAAGGCACGATCGGCGCACGCGTCAAAGGTGGCCTCTCGGTCACGATCCGCGGCGGCGTCAAGGCATTCTTGCCGGGTTCACAGGTGGATTTGCGCCCCGTGCGCAACCTCGACCAGTACCTTGGTACACAACATCGTTTCAAGGTGATCAAGTTCAACAAGAAGCGCGGCAACATCGTGTTGTCTCGCCGCGTGCTGCTTGAAAAAGAGCGCGCCGAGATGAAAGAGAAGACGCTCGATCGGCTCAAGGAAGGCCAGATCGTGGACGGCGTCGTCAAGAACCTTACCGAGTACGGTGCGTTCATCGACCTCGGTGGCATCGACGGCCTGTTGCACATCACGGACATGTCGTGGGGCCGTGTTACGCATCCCTCTGAGTTGTTTCAGGTTGGCGACCAGGTTCGCGTCAAGGTGTTGAAGTTCAACTCCGAGACCGAGCGTGTTTCGCTTGGCTTGAAGCAGATGTCTGAAGATCCCTGGATGCACGCACAGGAGAAGTACCCACCCGGTACGGTTGTGCGTGGCAAGGTGGTCTCGCTCAAGGACTACGGTGCCTTCATCGAGCTCGAGCAAGGCATCGAAGGTCTTGTTCACGTCTCCGAGATGTCGTGGACCCGTCGGGTCAAGCACCCGTCGAAGGTGTTCGAGGTTGGTGTTGAGGTCGAGGCCGTTGTGCTCGACATCGATCCCCGCCAGAACCGCATTAGCCTCGGCGTGAAGCAACTCGAGCCGAATCCGTTCGAGTCGCTCAAGGACAAGTACCCTCCCGGTACGGTCGTCAAGGGCAC
Organism: Deltaproteobacteria bacterium; assembly: GCA_034439895.1. Lineage (GTDB taxonomy): Bacteria > Myxococcota_A > Polyangia > Fen-1088 > Fen-1088 > JAWXBF01. The sequence continues at coordinate 2,247 of JAWXBF010000088.1, read as the reverse complement.
GGTTCGCAACATTGCCGACTTCGGTATCTTCATCGAGATCGAAGAGGGCATCGATGGCCTCGTCCACATCAGCGACTTGTCGTGGACCCAGCGGGTCAAGCACCCGTCGGACCTTTACCAAAAGGGCGACGAGGCAGAAGCCGTGGTTCTCAACATCGAGTTCGACGGCGAGAAGCCAAAAGTATCACTGGGTATCAAGCAGCTGGTTCCCGATCCGTGGGATCGCATCCAGTACGACTACCCACAGGGCAAGATCGTCGAAGCCAAGGTCATCAAGGTCATGGACTTCGGTGCCTTCGTCGAGATCGAGAAGGGCATCGAAGGCCTCATTCACGTGTCGGAGTTCTCCGAAGACCGCGTGGAAGATGCCAAGACCTTCGTTAACCCGGGCGACATCCTGAAAGCCGAGATCATCTCGGTCGACACGGCTGAGCGCAAGATTGGTCTGTCGTTCCGCGGTGCTGCACGCGCCGAGGAAATGGCAGAGGCTCAGGGCTTCACTCAAGGCGCGCCGACGGCTACCCTGGGCGATGTCATGCGCTCCAAGCTCGCTCACCTGACACCGGGCAAGACCGAAGAATAAGCCCCGCGTTCGCAGGGGTCTACCAACCTGTCGAATCCATGTCCGACGGAACATCCCAAGATCCTTCGCCACCCGAAGCCGCCCCGTTATCGAGAGATGAAGCGGCGGCTTCGTGGCGCGAATCGGCGCGATCGCTACGAGCGCTCGCCTGGTTAAAGCGATTTGCAAAACTGTGGGGCTTCGCCCTGTTTTGCATCTTCGTCATTTATATCTTTCGCGACATCGTCCTGCCGTTCGTGTTCGCGGTGCTGGTGGCCTACATTCTTGCCCCAGCCGTGGATCGCCTGGTTCGTGTTCGCGTGTTCGGCAAGCGCATGTCGCGCGGCCTCGCGGTCATCAGTCTTTATGTGGTGATTCTGTCCGTGCTCGGTGGTGGCCTTTCGTTTGCGATCCCGCGTTTGTCCGGAGACTTCTCACGGTTGTTCCGCGAAGCGCCGGACATGATGGCCAAGGTGAACCGGGAGTACCTGCCCCGTGTCGGTGGATGGATCGATCGTCACCTCGGTGCGGGTGAGGCGGCCAACGAGACGCCTACGGTGGATTTGCCGCCGCCTATCACCGACGACACCATCGTCGAGCCTTTGCCCGATGGTCGATACCGCGTGAATCTGAATAGCCTCGCCTTCGAGCTCAAGCCTGGGGTTGAGGCGGGTGAGTATTTGATCGCGCCATACACCAAACGCAAGACGATTGAGCCAGAGACCGGCGGAAAGTGGGAACGCTCCATAAAGCACTGGGTCGAGGACATGGTGCAGGGGACGCAGAATGAAACCCAGCGCGCCTTCGAGTATGGCAAGAAGTTCGTCACGGCTGTACTCGGTGGTTTGTGGAAGCTGATCCTCGTGTTGATGTTGACGGCTTTCATTCTGATCGATCTGGAGCGAGTGCGCGCCTTCATCCGCTCGCTCGTGCCGGAGAACTACCAGTCGGATTACGACCGCATTGCAACGGGCATCGACTTGGGTTTGTCGGGGGTGATTCGGGGTCAGTTCATCATCATGCTCATCAACGGCGTGCTGACGTACATCGGGCTTGTGATCTTTCAGGTCAAGTATCCGTTGTTGCTGGCCGCGATAGCATCGATCATGAGCCTCGTGCCGATCTTCGGTTCGTTCATGTCGACGGTTCCGATCGTCGCGGTGGCATTGGTATCACGCGGTGGGTTTGATTTGACGCTGGGGCTCTATGTGGCAGGGTGGATTGCGTTCATCCACTTGATCGAATCCAATCTTCTCAACCCCAAGATCATGGGCGGCGCAGCGCGGACGCATCCGGTGCTGGTCGTGTTTGCGCTGATTGCGGGCGAGCAAACCTGGGGCGTTGTGGGGGCGCTGTTTGCAGTACCCGTACTGTCGATCGTGCAGACCTTGTTCCAGTATTTTCGGCGCAAGGACGGCGACAGCGGGGTAGAGGTCGAGACGGGGTAGGGTTTCGGTCTATTGCGTCGGCCGACCTTCGTGCGTCCGCGATGGGACCCCTTCGGAACGCTGCGAATGCGCTCTCCAAAATCGCGACCGGGCTCCTTTGGTTTAAAATCCTGACTTTTTTTCACCGGAGTATAAATTAGTCACGACTTTTTATCAGTGTGATAGAATATTAGCGTGAACAAAGATCGGCATTTGTCCCGCGCCATGAGGGAAGATGCCTTCGCGGCGTCGAAAATG
>JAWXBF010000087.1:0-12157 GCA_034439895.1 Deltaproteobacteria bacterium | reverse complement strand
CCCGGCGGCCTCAAGACCGAGCCCCTCGGTTTGGCCAAGGCGCCCGCCGCAGAACAGTAAGGCCTCGCTCTGAACCGCTGTGCCCTTCTTGCCCACCGTCTTCACGCCCGCACCGTGCAGACGACAATCGCTCACCGCTTCACCGAGGTGCAACCGAACACCGCTCCGGGAAAGCTCGCGCTGCAAGCAATCGCCAATCTCGTGATCAAGAAAACCAACGATGCGCTCTTTTTCCTCGAAGAGTTCAACGTCAGTACCCAGTGTGGCGAAAATCGAGGCGTATTCGGCGCCGATGGCGCCACCCCCCACCACGGTCAAGCTGCGCGGCAAGATCTTGGCGCCAAGGATCGACTCTGAGCAAAACACGCGTTCATCGTCGAAGGGGATCTCCCTCGGCCGATGCGGACGAGATCCGGTGGCGATGACGATGAAAGCCGCTGAAATGATCTGCGTGCCCTCGGGTGAGCGCACCGCAATCCGATGCCGATCCAAAAGCTGTGCGTCGCCACGCAACAAGGTGATCTGGTGCTGCTCGAGGTTGTGGCCTATCCGTAACACACGGGCCTCGCACACCGGGCCCATGTCGGCCAGCAACGCCGCAAGTGAGGGGCGTTCGGCCGCATCAAGCATCGCGGGCAGCCGTTGTTTTGCAGCGGCATACGTGAGGGCGCTTTGCCGCAGTACCTTTGAGGGCAGCCCGCCGCGCGTGCAAACCCCTCCAAGCTCCTCGGCGCGTTCGATTAACGCCACGCGTTTCTCGAAAAATGCTGCCTTTGCTGCCGCTTTTTCTCCGGCCGGGCCAGAGCCCACCACCACCAAATCGAAATCAAACCCGGTCATTGTCACGGGGCGGTAATTTATCATGCAAAAATTTGCTCTGGCCCCCTCCAGTTCGGCAAAATCGGCCGATTCGTCGATAGATGTCGTCCATCGGCCAAGTGGGAGCGGGTTCGGTCACTCTGGATGCAACCCAAAACGTGCGGAGCGGTGAAACCGACGCGGTGCCGGAAGCAGCCGTATCGGGCGATACCGTCCGGCTTAGCCCTGACAGCACCATGGCGGAGATCAAACATCAGACCGATCGAGAACTGATGAAAAACCTGGCCAGCTTCATGGCCAGCCTCGCCAGGGACAACGACGGAAAGCTGCCGGGTTTCGATTCTCCCCTTTCCATCACAAGCGACATGTTGAGCACGTCGCTTGGTCAGCGACTCGATGCGATGCTCGGCGAATATGGGGTGGATCTCGGCGAAGCGATCGGGGTTGATTATTCGGCAGACGCGACCTCAACCCGCATCGTGGATTTTGCCACCAGCCTTTACGGAACGTTCCAAGCGCAACACCCCGAACTGAAGGGCGAGGACCTGATCTCGGCCTTCGAGGACACCGTGCGGGGTGCCGTCGATGAGGGCTACGGACAGGCGCGATCCTTCTTGGATGGAAAGGGCGTTCCGAATGAAGTCGTGAGCATAGGTGACGAGACGATGAGCCTCGTACACACGAAATTCGACAGCTTCTTCGAGAATCTGCGCGCCCTGGCCGTGACCTGATTCCGATGCGCTATCGTTCCGGAGCTTGAATCACTTTCGGCTTTACTCTCTCTTCGGATTCACACTGCTTGGTGCGTGTACCGAATCCGATCTTGCGTCGTCGGGAGGCGCGGCCTTCGTCGATGCTGCCGTGGACGTCTTGGCGGTGACGGGTACCGATGGTGCGCCGTCTGTTCCTGTGGACGCTCCGTTGCGGATGCCGGACGTGCTGGTGATAGCAGATGCGGGTACCGGAGGCGATGCCATGCCGTCCGGTGGCGGCGCCGATGCGGCCATGCTTTCAAAACGAATTTTCGTCAGCAGTCTGCTTTTCACTGGCAACCTCGGTGGACCGGTGGGTGCCGATGCCAAGTGCCAGACGCTGGCAACGGTGGCACGTTTGCAGGGCGACTGGAAGGCCTGGTTGTCGACACGATCGGCGGCGATTCGCAATCGCAGCACAATGGCAGTGATATCCTATGTCCGGGTCGATGGCGTGCGGGTTGCGAACAACTGGGCCGATCTCGTGGACGGCAACCTCCAGAATCCCATCCTACTCAATGAAAACGGCGCCGCCGAAGAGGGGGACGCCTGGACCGGAACGCTTTTCGATGGCACGTCGAGCTCGGCCGGCGATTGCGCGGGCTACACGAGCGACGGCGTTGGCACGGGCCACTGTGGAACCCTCTTTGCGATCAACGCGGGGTGGACCGACATCTTTCGTCCGAACTGCGTCTTGCCGCTTCACCTCTATTGCCTTGAGCAATAGCGCGGTCGATTGTCCGCTATTCCCGGTCGCCTTCGAAGGCGACCGCCATTGGGTCCTGTTCCGATCGTGGGATGCCGAGATTTCTCGCCTCATTCCGCCAGTTCCGAACCGCAACACCAACCGTTTCGATGATTTCGTTGACTCGAATTTTCGACACGCGGAAATAGGGCGCAACCTCGCGAGCCAGATCCAAGTTGAGGGCATTGTCAGACTCGGAAATGTTGATGCTCAGGCCACTACCGCGCGGGTTGGGGTTGATGTCGTAGGCGGGGCAAAGCACCCATCCGCCTTGGGCAAGCAAGAAGCCGTGGTTTCGCAAGTGGTCGTCGGTGTTGCTCGTGCAAATGAAGAAGACGATTCGACGCCAGAGTTCTTCTAGATCCGCGTCGACTCGGGCGCCTTTTTGGGCGATGAAATCGGCGATCTCCAAATAGCTGGCACCCTCCCCTGACCCGTCGCCATCCCTCCTTTGCAGCAACGTCAGCGCCGACGCAAAGTGGATGCGATTCCCGGCTTCCCGATCAAAGCGCTTCGTGAGAAACGTACTATGAGGTCCGGAAAAGCGATCGTGCTTGGCCGGAGGAACATCGATGCCTGCTGTTACCGCGAGTTGATGGACCACGCCTTCCCATGCGCCCACATCGTGGTCGTCAGAAGCGCTGGGAAACTTGGCGATCCAGGGCTCTCCGCGCTCGTCCAAGACACTCGCCTTGGGACGAGCGCCACCGAGGGACGAACCGGGTGCGAGGAGCATGCGGGTCCATTTTTCGGAGTCCGACCCGTCCGCGGTGTCGACCTTATCGAGCTCAAGGCTGGCGTGCTGCAGTTCCCGAAGCGACGTCCACGGGGGCGCGGCGAATTCCTTGTTGTCGTCCACAAATGGTCCGTCGGGCGACAATTTGAATCGGAGAGCACCCATCCGGTGCCCGTCGTGAACGCCGACGAGATAGTCCGACTGGCAGAGCATCCTCGGTTTGCGCCTCTGATGTCGCGCGAGTTGGGCCTCTCGGCGTTGCATGATCCGTCTGCCCCAGCGATCGGGACACGAGTCGAGAAACAGACCGAAGTTTGGCCGGTCGGTACCCGGGTAGTGCGGTCCTTCAAACAGTGACAGTTCCGGATCGAGTTGCTGGGCTGTGCCTGGGTCGGTCAGCCACGCCCTTTCGTATTCGAAAGAGAAGATCTCCTTTCCCCGCGCATTTGAAACGTGCAGGGTCCCCATTCGTCTTGGGCCGCCCAGCCCGAGCCAGTCCGCCCACACCTCAATCGACACCTGTTGGCCTGTCATCGGCAAGCGCTATCCTTTTCGCTTCGGAGCGCGGGCCCTGACACCCAAGCTCGCGTCCTGGAGTTTTCGACCCAGCTCGTCGTCGAGCGCGATCGGTTCCAGACCTTCGGCCAGGCCCAGCACGTGCAGTACATTCGCATAGGCACCGATCGTCACATTGGGCTCGCCCCGCTCCACCGATCGAAGCGTATTCCGAGTCATCCCGGCCCGTTGCGCCAGCAGATCCGCCGTCAGACGTCGCCTCAGCCGGGCGGCCCGAATGTTCTGGCCCAGGCCGTGCAAAATCCTCTCGATTTTAGGGAACGGAACGGTGGTTGCCTTGCCCATAACGAACAATATTATAACCAAAAACAAAGTTAATGGTCAATATATTAATCTTTTGACCAGGGATAAACTAAAGCGGTCGTGTGCGCGATCAGCCGGGGCGAAGCGTCGACAGCATGGCAGCAAGGGCCGGCAGACACGGGAATGCCGCGAGCCACGCCCAGACGAAGCGATTCAGCCCCAGCGTGACGGCGTTGCCGAGGTGAAAGCAAAACGCCAGCGCGAGGTAACCGTAACACACGCTCCGATTGAAAAGTGCCAGAGGGGCCGCACATTCAAAGGCGAGCATGGCGTGTGACAGAAGCCGACTGACTGCGGGTTTTGTGGCGAAAAGCCTGAACCAGGGCGGCACTTGATAGTGTTCTCGGTTGACGAGAATGGCGAGCGCCGAGCCATCCCGCCACATGGGCTCGCGCAGTTTCGCCACACCGGCGAGCAAGTACGACAGCAGCAACTGCGTCGCGATCGCTGCGATGGCCAGTCCTGAAATCGCGGGATGTTCAGGTAACACGGCCTGCACGGCAAGCGGAAGGCCCACCACGAAGGTCATCATATCGCTGCCGCCGTTGAACGTGCCGCGAAAGCGAACACAACCAAGCCAGGCAAGAAACAAAAGCGGCAAGAGGACCGTGCCCTGACCCGTCACGAGCAGCAGGGCAGCGAGCAATGTTTGTATGGTCATAAAGCCCATCCAGACGCGCTGACCGAACGCCTGCGTCAGTACCCGCATGATCCCATGCCGACCCTGCGCACCGAAGGTCGCCGTCAGAGGAAAGTGCGTCGGCAACAACCGTGCGATCCGCAGGTGCTCCACGCCGGAAATGACCAGTGACAATCCGAGCAAGCGCCGACAAAGCAGCAGTGTTTCGATGGGATGAAGGGAAAGCACGATATGACTAGACTTTGGTTTGCAAGATTTGTGATACGAACAGCGGCGCGTCGTTGCCCTCGTCGGCCGAGAAAATGGCAAACTGAAAGCTTTGGTCCGGGCCTTGCGACAGGGCAGCGCGGCACTGGGCCGATACCAACAGGAACCCGGGCGATTCGTTCACGGCACCATCGTCATCCAGCAATCCGGGTAAAAGCGCTTGCTCGGCCAGCCACAGATTCTCGCGTGGGTTGTGCAACCAAAAGTACCACGGACGCTTCGGTGGCAGCGGTGCGGGCAACCACGGGCCCGTCCCGTTTGCGGCATCCAGTGTTCGCAACCGCAATTCCAGCCTGGCTTCGATTGTGTCAAAGAAGCGGTAGCTGGGAATCAAAGGTCGCAGCAGAAAGGAAAGATCGCCTTGGCGCCTGACCGCCGTTTCGATTGATGGGTTCCCGTCTTTGTCCCGGCCCCGGCGCATCAAAAGATCCACCAGCGCCAGCGCAAACAGTCCACCGATGAACCAATGGGTCATTCTTGTGCAAGTCCGAAGCGTACGATGGACGCAAGAACTAGAGCCACTCCTCCAGGCGATCGAACTCCTGGTTTATGGAACGCAACCAGACCTTGATCCGTTGTTGATCGATGCGCGAAAATGCGCCGTCGCCAAAAGCGGGATTGTTTGCGGCGGCCCAGAAGCTGGCGTCTGCCCGATCGATCTTGTGCATCGCAGCCGGGAACAGGGCTGGCAGCTCGAGAATCCACGCGCCCAGCGCCCTCGCCGTCGCGGCCACGGGCGACAAGTCAAAAAGGGAAAAATCCGTACCACGGCCGTGGTTCTTGACGATGCAGTAACGGGCGCGACCACCGTGTTGTTGCAACAGGCGTTCAAGCAACTGCAACGAGGGCTTGCCGTCATCCATCACATGCCAGAACACGACGCCCACGTCGGACTCCATTGCGAGATCGAGTACAGCCGCCTCGGCGATCCAGGTCGACAGAAGCCGGTCGCTCTGAGCGGGCAAGTCCACCACCACGCGCTGCTCCTCATCGAGGGCGGCGTTCAGGATTTCGTCGGCACTCGCCTGGTCGGCGAGATCCACCGCGGTCGTGAAATCACGGTAGTGCCGCGCCAGCGCACCATGGGATTCATCGGCATCGAAGGCTCGAAACGGAACCGAGCGATCAATAAAACGCTGGCACAAAAGGCGTGCCACCACGGACTTTCCAACACCGCCTTTTTCGCCGCCAATGAAATGAATGGTGCTCATTGGCGCCATCATAGCGGCAGGAGGCGTTTCCCGCATCGCGCAACGAAGAAACCAACACGATACGGGATTGTCACGTCGCTGTAATAATTGACCCCTACGCTGCCGCAGCGATGAAACGAAACTTTTGGGCAATTGTTACTCTTTTGCTGGCAGCACCTTTGGCCCCCTCAACCGCCGGGGCGGCGCCGCATGCCGTTGCGACCGCCCCGTTGCTGATGCCAACACCGGCGCCCAATTCGGAGCCCAAGCCCGCGCCCAAACTCTGGTACGAAAAACTCAAAATGCGGGGGTACGTGCAGTTCAGAACGAACCAGCTCCCTAGCTTCGATCACAATCCCAAGCTCATCAACGCACAGGGAGACCGCAGCATCGGCGAAAACAACAACTTCTCCCTGCGTCGCGCCCGATTGATTCTGTCAGGCGACGTTCACGATCGGGTGTCCGTTTACATTCAGCCCGATTTCGCGTCGACCATTGGCGATCAGAATCACGTTGCGATCTTGCGCGATCTCTATGCCGACGTATACCTGGATGAAAAGAAAGAGTTTCGCTTCAGGGTGGGCCAATCCAAGATTCCCTTTGGATTTGAGAACCTGCAGAGCAGTAGCAATCGCCTGCCGCTCGATCGAAACGATGCCATCAATAGCGCGCTGAAAGACGAGCGCGACATCGGGGCCTTTTTCTACTGGGCGCCGGGTGAAATCCGCAAACGCTTCAAGCACCTGGTGGATTCGGGTCTGAAGGGTTCGGGTGATTACGGCGTCTTGGGCCTCGGTGCATACAACGGCCAGACTGCCAATCGGCCCGAACTGAATTCCAATTTGCACACCGTGTTGCGCTTGACCTGGCCCTTCCTGTTCGGCTCACAATACGTTGAGGTTGGTGGCGCCGGATATATCGGCAAGTACACCGTGCGTCTTGCACAACCGACATCGGGTCCTGCCATCGTTTCAACGGCTGATAAGGATACCTACGATGACTGGCGTGCCGGTGGCTCGGTCGTTGTCTATCCGCAGCCGTTCGGATTTCAGGCTGAATGGAACGCAGGGCGGGGTCCGGCGCTCGGTCTAAATCAAACCACGACGATTCGCGAGCGACCTCTGCACGGTGGTTACGCGCAGATCATGTTCAAGTACAATACAGAAAGCGGTCATACTTTCATTCCGTTTTCGCGTGGCACCTACTACGAAGGCGGCAAGAAGTTTGAGTCGAATGCGCCTCGATACAGCGTGCGTGAACTGGAAACCGGCGTCGAGTGGCAACCCAACCCGGCCTTCGAGTTGGTTTTGGCCTACAATATCTCTGACCGCACGTCCGACAAGCATCCCTACCTGCCGCAGGCTGGCCATACGACACGCCTGCAGATCCAGATCAACTACTGAGAAGCGCGCACGGAATACCCTCGACCAGCGCCTTGCGCGCCAAATCCGCCTGGGTCTGAAACCTTTGGAAGGCGCGCATTGCTTCGCGCACCCGACCATCTGGCGCGCTGTCGCTGGGTCAAGCGTACGACGGCTGCGTTTCCCGCCCCGGCGTCCAATCTCGGTCAGATAGCTACGCACCTTTTGATCCATCAGTTGATCGTAAACCACTTGCGGTAAAACACATGTAATCTCAATGGCCAACCGATTTCTGATAGAACAAGATCAACCAGCGCGTATACACCACCCATGGCCCCTTCAGACCCTCACGCACCCGACAACGTCGAGCCCACGTTGCAGAGCGACTGCCTGATCGTGGCGTCCCTGGTCGGATCCTTCAACCGGTCGGCACTGTCCGATGCGATGAAGGAGATGAACGTACGGGTAGCGCCGCCGCCCGGTGCAGATATCAGCGCGGGCGGACGCAAGAAGGGAAAGCAATACGCATCACCCAACGGACGGGCCGTCACCACCGAAGATCTGCGGGACATCCTGCAACAATGGGAAGATCAAGAGTTGTTGCTTGGCCCGAAAGGGAGCCACCACCCCCAATGGATCCATCCCGATGTCGCGCACACGACCCTGATGAACGCTGCCCAAAGCGGCCGCCTGCAAGCAATGGCCAACGCACTGGGCACCAACCTGGACGAGCCTGAACCCGTGTTGGCGTGGTCACGGCAAAACGAACGGTCGGTACGGCGCCTGTGCCGGTATCGCATCGCCACGTACCTGGATCAAGGCGCGCTTGCCACGATACTGGCGGACAAATTACGGACGACGGGCGGGTGGTTGGGCGGCGACGTTGAGGCGAACTTGTTTCATCGCATCTTGCATCCACAATCGCCACGCGCTGCCGTCATGCGGCTTCCGTCCACCATCCGGGGCCCGTGGATCGCGTGGGCGGTTTCCAACTGTGTGACACATATGGCGCTGCCGCATCGCGAACTGACAGACATGGTGCTGGACGGAGGCGGTGACGATGAACCCTTTACATCGGGGCTTCGTGGTCCCGTCGCCGTGTTGGCCGCAATACGCGGTCTCAACATTGAACTCGATGGACGGCGGCAAGGATCCGCCGATCCCGGGGTGTTGCAAGCGCGTGCGGTGCTGGCGTTGCGGCGCGGACAATGGGATGCCGCACGCGCCCTGATTGCCGAAGCCCTTGATCGGTCGCGTGGGCCCAGTGGCAAACGCAAACCGTGTATCGAAGGGTTGGCCATGCCACTGCTGACCGTTGTTCTGGCGACCGGCGACAGTACCCAACGTATCCTGGCCGACACCAACGTGTCTTCGCAAAAAAGCACCCGCATGCGCCTGATCCTGCGCAGTGCCCTGGGGCGTCCGGGCGCCAGGTTGGACGAAGTGGATCAGCAATACCAGTTGGGCGAGCTTCTTGGCGATCCAGTCATACGCTTGGCCGGGATGCTGGGAAAAGTGTTTTGGCCTCCTCAGGAAAACCTGGAGTCACCCCTCGACACGGAGACCATGTGCCGTGAAGCCGCAACCTTAAAGGCCGATTGCCAAGACCGCGGACTGACCTGGTTGGCCATTCAAGCGGACCACCTGGCCCGCCATTTCTTGGCCCAGCCACCGGCGGCAGATACAGGCCCAACGTCACCCCGTCTTCTGGATCTGTACCACGCCCGGCCACCATGGGAATCGGCGTTGGAACTTCTGGAAGGGCTGGCCGAACTGCCATCCTCGGGCGTGCCAGTCGAAAGCGACGCCGCGAACCAGATGTCGTTTTTGGTGTCGCTTCAAGCGACAAGCGTTTTCATGGGCTTTGGCGGCGGCGAGCATAAGTCGGTCGAAGTACCGGACATCGCGCAAGACAACCGCCTGTTCGTCGTGCCGCGCCTGCACAAACGTGGCCGCACCGGGTGGACGGTGGGTCGCAACGTCGCGCTCAAGACGCTGTTCGACAACAAAGTTACCGGCCTGCCCGAGGAAGACCGAGGTGTGGCGGCCACGATCAAGCCGCAGCGGCAGTGGAATGGTATCGACTACCTCTTTTCGCCCGCGATCGCCCTCGCTCTCGTCGGTCACCCGCGCGTTTTCTGGTCGGACCGCGAGAGCGGCGCACCTGTTCAAGTTGTCCTGGGTGCCCCGCGCATTGCCGTCAAGGAGGCCGATGGTGGCTTCACGGTGCAAGTCGATCGCATCCCGTCCCCTACCAGCAAGATCGCCCTTGATCGCGACAATCAGGATCGATTGGTGGTCTCCCGTTTCACCGATGCGCAATTTAAGGCGTACGAGGCGATCGCTGCTATGCCGCGTATTCCCGGCAAGGGGCGGCCGCAACTGGAACGCGCCTTGTCGGCGCTGGCCCGCCTTTTCACGGTGCAGTCCGATGTCGACCTGGATGTCTCGGACGCCATCGAGGAGCGGGCAGCGGATGCGTGCCCCGGGATCCTGTTGGTGCGCGCCAGTCCGGGTTTAACCGTTCGCTTTTCCGTCGCACCGCTTGGGCCCGACGGCCCGCGGGTGGCACCCGGAAGCGGTGCCGTCCAATTGGTCGCCCAGATAGACGGACAAAGGGTGCAATGTGCGCGCAACCTGGATGACGAATCACGGCGTGCCGGCGAAGTGGTTGATGCGTGTCCTACGCTTGCGGATGCCGTCGACGGCCGCTCGGTACACCTCTCCGACCTGACGGAATGCCTGGAAACCTTGCGCATGCTGAAGTCATTGCAGGACGAGGGCAAGGTCTGGATCAGCTGGCCTTCGGGACGTCCGATGGACGTGGTGGGTCACGTCGATTTCAACAACCTGCGCTTACAGGTCATCGAGGCCGGTGGCTGGTTGGCGGTTTCGGGTACAGCGCGCATCAACGAGGACTTGGTCCTGTCGTTGTCCGACCTGATTGCGCAGGGGGTTGCCGCCAACGGCTACATCGACATGGGCGACGGACGCTTCATCACCCTGGCGACATCGCTGTCACGACAGTTGGCCGCCATGCAAGCCGCGGCGGTGGGCGATTCGCAACACGAAGGGGACGCGCTGAAAATTGCGCCTGTGGCCCTGGGTTTTGTCGGGCCGTGGTTGGCCGAACTGGCAAGCCACGGCGGCCTGAAAACCAATGCGGCGGCGAAAAAGCGCCTGGCCAGCATCGAGGCGGCCTATGCCCGTACGCCCGAGGTGCCCGCGACCCTGCAGGCTCAACTGCGCCCGTATCAAGAGATTGGATTTGCGTTCCTTAGTCGACTGGCCAGCTTTGGCGGCGGCGCCATCTTGGCCGACGACATGGGCCTTGGCAAAACCTTGATGACGCTGGCGTTGCTACTGGAACGAGCGGCAGATGGGCCGACGCTGGTGGTAGCCCCGGTCAGCGTCAAGCACAACTGGATCGAGGAGGCGCGTCGCTTTGCGCCCACCCTGCGCGTGCAATCGATCGACAGCGCGATTACTGGCACCATCAAGGCGACCAAGTACGGACCCTTCGACGTTCTGGTGTGCAGCTATTCCGTGATGACGCTGTCCATCGATGCCTTCGAGTCCGTCAAATGGAACACCCTGGTTCTGGACGAAGCACAGGCCATCAAGAACCCGTCAACACAACGGACGCGTAGCACACAGCGCTTGGTCGCCGAAACCAGAATTTGCCTGACCGGGACGCCCATCGAAAACCACCTCGGCGATCTGTACAGTCTGTTGAACGTTGCCAATCCCGGTCTGCTGGGCACGCCCAAGCAGTTCGAGGATCGCTTTGCCAAGCCCATCCAGCGGGACGGCGATGCCCAGGCTCGCCAGCTCCTGCGCACGCTCATCAGCCCCTTTATCCTGCGCCGACGCAAGGCCGAGGTGCTGGAAGACCTGCCCGAGCGTACCGAGATCACCATCGTCGTCCAACCCGACGACAAAGAGCGCGCCTTCTATGAAACCTTGCGACGTGCCGCCCTCGGCCGTCTGCAAAAATCCACCGAGCAGAAGCGCGAAGATGCCGTCAGCATCCTTGCCGAACTGATGCGCATGCGGCGCGCTGCGTGTCACCCCAGCCTGGTGCAGCCGGACATCGACGTGGGTGGTGCCAAGTTGGATACCCTCGTGCATCTGGTACGCGACATGAAGGATGGGCAACACCGCGCGCTCATCTTTAGCCAGTTCGTGGACTTTCTGACGCTGGTGAAAGATCGCCTGACAGCCGAAGGGTTTAGCTGGCAGTACTTGGACGGCAGCACACCGGAAAAGAAACGTCGGCAGGCAGTCGACGACTTCCAGGTCGGCAAGGGCGATGTGTTCCTCATCAGTCTCAAGGCCGGCGGCTTTGGCCTGAACCTGACCGCCGCCGACTACGTGATACACTTGGACCCGTGGTGGAACCCTGCGGTTGAGGATCAAGCCAGCGACCGCGCCCACCGCATCGGCCAACACCGGCCAGTCACCATCTACCGGTTGGTCAGCAGCGGCAGCATCGAAGAGAAGGTCGTCGCGCTACACCACCGCAAACGCGAACTGGCCACCGACATGCTGGCCGGCACCGAACAGGCAGGTCGTCTGGATGTCCAAACGTTGATGTCGCTTTTGCAGTAGGGGGAGCGCGGGATTGAACTTGCCCCGGTTTGGTGGACACCCGAGAAGAGGCGAATATGCCCAAAGGAGTCCACATGGGAAAACGAGCGAGACAGAAGTTTACACCTGAATACAAGGCCGAGGTGGTCAAGATGGTCAAGGACGGCGGCAAAAGCAT
>JAWXBF010000086.1:0-9034 GCA_034439895.1 Deltaproteobacteria bacterium | reverse complement strand
CGCGCCAAGATCGGATCGTCCATGCAATAGGGCAAAACAATAAATCCTTCTTTCACAAGCACCTTTGCCGCTTCCAACGTCGCCTGACCATCCGGAAACAGCGTATCGGGATCGCCTATCACTTCGAGCTTGACGAGATCCGCAAGGCCCAATTCTCTCGCGAGGCGACACGTTCGAATCGCCTCCTCCGCCGTGTAGCACCCGGCTGTATTGGGCAACAATGTGTAACGATTGCGATCGATGGCGTCGAGGACATTGGGTTTTCCGGGCGTCAAATCCACCCGACGCAACGCCACGGTGACGATCTCGGCCCCCGATTTTTCAAGCGCCAGCCGCGTTTGCTCGTTGTCGCGGTACTTGCCCGTGCCAACGAGCAGGCGGGAGTGAAACCGCCGCCCACCCAGCTCGAAGCTGTCGTCTGTTGCCGGTGATTCACCGGTGCCCCCGCCCACAAACGCCACGACTTCCAGGGCATCACCCGCGCCCAGAACTGTTTCCGACCAGCGTTTCCGCGAGACAACCTCGTGGTTGCGCTCGATCGCCACCCGCAAGGGATCGATACCCAGGGATTGCACGAGATCGACCACGGTCGCACCGGCCTTGAGGCAATGCGGTTCACCATTGACCGTCACCTGAAAAGTGGCCGTTTCAGGGTCGGTGTTTCGATCGATTGTTACTCGCTGTGGATCCTCGACGGACATGGCGGTAGAAGATACTCGGAAACGGACCGATTGCGGTTCCAACTCCGCCGGTTGACCTCTGATGCGCTGCCCCAACTGTTCCGCCCCCGAAGATCGCGTGGTTGATACCCGACCGAGCGATGGCGATCAGGCGATCCGCCGCCGCCGGGAATGTCTTGCCTGCCAGCACCGCTTCACAACCTACGAAAGACTCGAACTTGAGTTGCCTCTGGTCGTGAAAAAAGACGGACGGCGCGAGCCCTTCGATCGGCAGAAGTTACTGAGCGGCCTCAAAAAAGCCTGCGAAAAGCGTCCGGTTTCGGTCGCTGACCTGGAAGCCAAGCTGGATTCCATTGAACGCGTGCTGCAAGAACAGGGTGAAAAAGAGATCCCGAGTGCGCACGTTGGCGAGGCGGTGCTCGGCGCCCTGCGGGAACTCGACGACGTGGCGTACATGCGGTTTGCGTCGGTGTATCTGTCGTTCAAAGATCTGGGCGAGCTGTTGCAACTTGTCCAATCCAGAATGGCCGCCGAAGGCCACGGGTTGGCGACGCCAGGGAAACGGGAACCGGATCCAAGCGCTTGAAGTCTGAACAAGACAAAGAAACCGATCGCCGCTGGATGGCGGTCGCACTCGAACAAGCCCAAATGGGCGTTGGCAAGACGCATCCGAATCCCGCGGTCGGCGCAGTCTTGGTCCGCAACGGCCGGGCCATCGCCGTCGGGAGCCATACGCGCGCCGGCGGCCCTCATGCCGAGATGGAAGCCCTCGGCAGGGCCGGGGCCCGTGCCCTGGGCGCAACACTTTACGTGACGCTTGAACCCTGTGCTCACACCGGACGCACCGGACCCTGTGCCGATGCGGTTATCGCGGCGGGCATCGAACGCGTGGTGGTGGGTTGTCCCGACAGCAATCCCGCCGTCAATGGCCGGGGCGTGCGACGGATGCGGAGGGCTGGCATCACGGTGGAGGTGGGGTGTCTGCAGGACGCGTGTGTTGCCCTCAACCGTGCATTCCTCACCTGGATCGCCAGAGGTCGACCATTCGTAACACTCAAAAGCGCCGCCACGCTGGATGGAATCATCGGAACCGACACCCGCGACAATCGACCGACTGGGATCGTGTGGATCACGGGTAAAATTGCGCAACGGCGCGCCCACCATCTGCGTGCGCAACACGACGGGATCCTGGTCGGGGTGCAAACCGTATTGCGCGACGATCCACGGCTGACGATCCGACAGGGTGCAGACGGTCATCGCGCCGGCCCCGGGTTTACGAGAGTGGTACTCGACAGCCATTTGCGCACACCCACGTCGGCGCGGTTGTTCAAGTCCGGCGCCCGTAGCCCCGTCCTCGTCGTCGGAAGGCTGGAGAAAAAAGGAACCGCCGCTGCGCGACTGCAAACCGAACGGCAGCGCGCGCTTGAATCCGTCGGGGCGCAACTCCTGTTCGTGCCCCGGGCCTCGAACGGTCGGCCGGCGTTGCCGAAGATTCTAGCCGCACTCGCGAAACGGGGCATCCAATCGTTGCTGGTCGAAGGTGGCGCCACCGTTGCCGGCTGCTTCGTTTCCGAGGGCTTGGTGGATCGGGTGGCGTTTTTCATGGCGCCTCGCCTCGCAGGAACGGGTGTGCGCATGATCGAGGGCGACGGTCCCGGCCTCCTCCGGGCGCTGCCACTCACCAATCTGCAATACGAGCGCCTGGGAGACGATTTGTTGATCGAAGCGGATGTGGCGACATCGCTCCCGGGAAAGTAGAACGGTCCACGCCACCATGTTTACGGGTCTCGTCGAGGGCAAAGGACGCGTCATCAAGGCCGAATCTCGGCCCGACGGAATTCGCCGCCTGACGATTGCCTCGGCTTTCGGACTCGGACGGTTGTCGCTCGGAGCCAGCATCGCGGTCAACGGTGTTTGCTTGACCGTCGTCGCGAAACGAGGCCGCCAGTTTAGCGCAGACCTCGGACCCGAGACGCTGGCCATCACAACCTTCGCAACCTGCGTGGTGGGCGACACGGTCCACCTCGAACGGCCTCTCCGCATTGGCGATCCGCTCGGGGGACACCTTGTTGCCGGACACGTTGACGGAGTCGGAACCGTTGCCGAGACGCACAGGACGGGCGGCGCGCTGGAGCTCGTCGTGAAGGTACCCGCGAAACTCGGAGCGTACCTTGCGCCCAAGGGCTCCGTTGCGATCGACGGGGTGAGCCTCACCGTCAACCGATGCAGCGGCAATCGGTTTTCCGTGATGTTGATACCCCACACCCTCAAAATCACAGCCCTTGGCGGGCTTGTTGCGGGTGATCATGTCAATATCGAAACCGATTGGATCGCCAAGCACGTGATCACAACGGTAGAACGCTTGTTTCCAACCCGACGCCGCCGTGACAAACCCCGAAAAAAATAGTCCCCATCTGGATGTGACCGAAGCTCTGAATCGGATTCGAACGGGCCAGATGGTCATCGTCGTCGACGACGAAGATCGCGAGAACGAGGGCGATCTGACCATGGCCGGCGATCTGGTTACCGGCGAAGCCATCAACTTCATGGCGACCCATGGGCGCGGGCTCATTTGCCTGGCTCTGACCTCGGACCGCGTTGATGAATTGCGCCTCCCGATGATGACGAGCGACAACCGTTCGACACGCGGAACCGCGTTCACGACCAGCATCGACGCACGCGAAGGTGTTACCACTGGAATCTCGGCTTCGGAACGAGCCCACACCGTGCGCATTGCCGTGGATCCAAAGAATGGACCGGAGACCCTGGTGATGCCCGGTCATACGTTTCCGCTGCGCGCTCGAACGGGTGGCGTTTTGGTTCGCTCGGGTCACACCGAGGCTGCCATCGATCTGGCAAGGCTTGCCGGACGAGCCGAAGCCGGCGTCATTTGCGAGATCATGCGCGACGACGGCGAAATGGCCCGCATGCCGGATCTTGAGGCATTTGCGAACAAGCACGGTCTCGGCATCGTGCACATCGCCGACCTGATTCAGTACCGCCTTGCGCGCGAGATATTGATCGAGGAGGTGGAATCAGGCGAATTCGTACCACGGGGTTCCCTGGCGAAAACACCCTATCGGAGGCTGCGCTACAAAACCCCGGTGGAAGACACACAGTACCTTGCCCTCGTGCTCGGAAATCCGTCACCCGAGCGCCCAACCCTGGTTCGGGTTCAGGTCGCCCAGCTGCTGCGCGACGTGTTCTCGAGCGGCAACGGACCGCTTGGCTGGCTGCGCATGATCGAAGAGGCCGGCGAAGGGGTATTTCTCTACGTCTTGCCAGCCGACACCAGCGCCATGCTGGATAGTGGCATCGGCGCTACCAAATCAGCCAATGCCGAGAGAGCGGGCCAGGCGCGCAGCGATTCACCGTTGCGTGACTTTGGCCTCGGAGCTCAGGTGCTTGCGCGGCTAGGCGTCAGACAGATCCGCTTGCTCACCGATCACCCTCGCCGCATCGCCGGACTCGATGGCTTTGGAATTCAGGTCGTCGATTGCGTGGCGAGTCGATCCGCAACTTGAACCATTCCACACGCATGTCGACCAACACGCCGTCTTTTGAAATCCATCGGTTGCAAGCCAAGGGGCGTCGATTCGCCATCGTTGCGGCTCGCTTCAATGCGGTGGTCGTCGATCGCCTGATCGAAGGTGCGCGCGCCACCTTCCGCCAGCACGGTGCAGATGACAGCGCGGTCGAGGTGTTTCGTTGTCCGGGTTCGCTCGAACTTCCTGGGCTTGCACGTCGCGTCGCCAACACCGGACGGTTCGCCGGCATCGTTTGCCTGGGTGTCGTCATCCGCGGTGATACGATTCATTTTGATCTGGTGGCCGAGCACGCCGCGGGCGGCATTGCACGTCTCGCAGAAGAAGCCAAACTTGCGATCGGCAACTGCATTTTGGCCTGTGAAACCCAGGAGCAAGCCGAGTCCCGGGCCGGCGGGGCGATGGGCAACAAGGGCGCCGAGGCGGCCGCGGTGGTTTTGGAGATCGCCAACCTCTACCAGGATATTGTGCCCTGATGCGTGGTTCCCGTCGTCAATCGCGTGAAGCGACCCTGCAAATTCTGTATCAACTGGATGCGAATCCAGAGCTGCAACCCGGGGCGGCAATCGCGTTGTTCTTGGGTGAGTTGAACCGCGGCAGCGACGATGCGGACGTCTCACCGACCGCCGCCGGCACGCCCTCGTCCGTCCGCAAGGCCGATCTGGACGCCGAGTGGATCAGCGGACGCGTTCACGGGGTCGTTGCACAGCTTGCCACGCTTGACGAAAAGCTTTCCAGCGTGTCACGCAACTGGCGCGTGGATCGGATGTCCCGCCTCGATCGCAACATCTTGCGCCTGGCGCTTTATGAACTGTCGCTGTCCGAAGACCTGCCGCGACAGGTTGTCTTCAACGAAGCCATCGAATTGGCCAAGCGCTTCGGAACGGCCGAAGCACCGGCCTTCATCAACGGCGTGTTGGAATCCGCGTCCAAATAACACGCGCTCGACGATCACTTCGCTGCGGGAACGGTCACAAAGCGGGAGGCGTTGCCACGGCGGATCTGGATGAGATGGCGCGAAGACGCGTCTTTCCTCAACAATCGTATGACATCCTCCGCCGAGGAAACCGCTTCTCGGTCCACCTTTAAGATGACGTCCTCGGGTTGAATGCCAGCCGCCGCAGCACGGCTCCCCGGCACCACCTCGGTCACCACGGCGCCCCGGGTACTGGGAGGCAGGCCCAACATCTGTGCAAGTTCCGCCTCCATGGTTTGCACCGCAATGCCGATGCGATTCTGATCGGCGGCTGCCACGACGGCGTTTTCGCCGGGCAGTTCGGTGAGCAAGACCTTGACGGTGTGCGCCCCCCCCTCGCGCAGGTAGTTCAGCGCAACATTGCCACCAATGGTTTGCTGCGAAATGTAGGACACGACATCGGACGCGGCCTCAATCAGTTGTCCGTCGATCTTTGTGATGACATCGAGAGCACGGATTCCGGCTTTCTCGGCCGGACCACCCGGCGTCACTTCGCGCACCAGCGCCGCCTTTTCGGGCAGGTTCTTGCCCAGTTTCTTGCGCGTTTCCTCGTCCGCCGCCTTCAAATCCTCGATGCGAACGCCGAGAAAGGCGTAGCGCATTCGCCCATCCTTGACGAGCGATGTGGCAACCCTTTGGGCCTGGGTAATCGGAATCGCAAAGCCATAGGCGCCACCCGGTCCGGTGTTGATGAGCGTGTTGATGCCGATGACCTCACCGTCCAGATTGACGAGGGGTCCTCCGGAGTTGCCTGGATTGATCTTCGCATCCGTCTGGATGTAAGTGCGCACCTTCTCGCCCGAAAGGCGCATGCGACCATTGGTCTTGCCCGTACCGCTGATGATCCCGGCGGTCACAGTCTGATCCATTCCGAGTGGACTGCCGATCGCCAGCACCCATTCACCGACCTCGAGCACCTCGGAGTTTCCGAGTCGCGCCGCGACAAGATTGCCAGGAGGATTCTTCATTCGTACGACAGCCACGTCGGTGAGGTCGTCGGTCCCCACCACGGTGGCGGGAACTTCCCTGCCATCATCAAAAACGATCGTCACTTCAGCGGCGTCTTTGACGACATGGCTGTTGGTCAGGACGTGTCCGGCGGTATCGATCACCACGCCCGAGCCGGTGCCGTGGCCCGGACCCGGAGAGGGCCTTCCCCCGTCGCCAAAGTCAAAGAAGCGTTTGAAAAACTCGGGGACCTCCTCGGGAGCCGGCTGCCCATGAGGATTGCCGCGCCGACCGGGTTTGGGAGCGGCGGTCATCACCACGTCCACACGCACGACGCTGGGACGCAACGCCCTGGCGGTTGCTGCAAAGGCACGGGACAATGCCCGAGCCTCGGGCGGTGCCTGCGTCTTGGGCGTCACGGCGTTCGCCGCTTGCAACGACCCTGAGGTCGCCACGACCGCAACGGCTCCACCTCCGGCCGCGCACAACCCACCCACCAACAACCAGGTGAACCATCGTTTCGAGTTTCTAGGAATTTGCGAGTTCATGGCCTTCATCTCCGAAGTCATTCTGCGTTGCGCCGCAGCAGCGGCAATCGATTTAATCTACTTTTTGAACACCAACCGGCCAGAATTTCTTCCCCGGTTCGTTCGGAAAGCCGATCATGCACCGAGAAAACGCTTTGAGCCGCACGTTGATCGCGACGGGCTGGGGTAGTTCGGGGTAAAGAAGCGCCATGGCGGACCCCAACAAACCCGGACTGACCTATCGCGATGCGGGCGTCGATATTGACGCGGGCAACCTGCTCGTCGATCGCATCAAGACGATCGTCAAGCGCACGCACCGACCGGAAGTCCTGTCGAGCATCGGCGGATTCGCGGGTCTCTGCGGACTGCCCGGCGGTTATCGCAACCCGGTCCTCGCCGCATGTACCGATGGCGTCGGAACGAAACTCAAGCTTGCGTTTCTCACTGGCAAACACAACACGGTCGGCATCGATCTGGTCGCGATGAGCGTCAACGATCTCATCGTGTGTGGTGCGCAACCACTCTTCTTTCTCGACTACTTTGCCTGTGGTCGATTGCAGGTCGGCGTCGCGGAACAAGTCATCGCGGGCATCGGCGCGGGATGTGAAACCAGCCACTGCGCGCTGCTCGGCGGAGAGACGGCCGAACTTCCCGGTTTCTATGCCGACGGCGAATACGATCTCGCCGGATTCTGCGTCGGCGTGGTTGAAAAGGATGCAGCCCTCGACGGCAGTCAGGTGCAAGCGGGCGATGTGTTGCTCGGCCTTGCATCATCGGGATTTCACTCGAACGGCTACTCGCTGGTTCGCAAGGTTTTTCTTGAAAGTGCGGGGCTCGCGCTCGATGCGCGTCTGCCCGGCGTCGATCTACCCCTTGGCGAGGCATTGCTAACACCGACGCGCATCTACGTGGATTCGATGCTCGCCCTTTACAACGCCGGTATGATGCACGCTGCAAGCCACATCACAGGCGGCGGTCTGGTCGAAAATCCGCCGCGCATGTTGGGCAAGGACGCCGCCCTTTCATTGCGTATCGATCGCAAGAGCTGGACGCTGCCCCCGCTTTTTGCGCACTTGCAAAGGCTGGGCAATGTCGATCCAATGGAGATGCTGCGGACGTTCAACGCAGGCATCGGAATGGTTATCGCGGTTCCCGCCGCACGCGCCAACGAGGCCCGCACCCTCTTGCAAGAAAAAGGCGAAACGGTCTACACCCTCGGGGAGGTCATCGTCGCCAAACCCGGCTCCGGCGTGGAGTTCGTGGGATGAAGATCGCCGTCCTGGCGTCGGGTGGTGGCAGCAATCTGCAGGCGCTACTGGACGCCCGGTCGGCAGGTCAACTGGGCCCGGCCGAGTTGCAGGTCGTGGCCGTCAACATCCCGGGCTGTGGTGCGATTGAGCGTGCTCAAAAAGCCGGCATTTCGACAATCGTGTTACCGCATCGAGATTTCGCCAACCGAGAAGACTTTGATGTCGCCCTTGGGGATGCGCTGATCGCGCAGGGTGTTGAATGCCTGGTACTTGCGGGGTTCATGCGCATTGTCGGCGTGCCATTTCTCGAGCGATTTGCGCGCGGGGCGATCAACGTTCATCCGGCGCTTTTGCCTGCATTTACCGGTGTCAACGGCCAGGATCAGGCCTTTGAATATGGCGTCAAGGTGGCGGGATGTACGGTCCACTTTGTCGACGGAGGCATCGACACTGGCCCCATCATCGCGCAGGCGGCGGTGCCTGTCCTAGACAACGACACGAGCGAATCGCTGCGACTGCGCATCCTCACGCAGGAACATCGCTTGCTTCCCGCCGTGGTACGGGCCCATGCGCAAGGGCGTGTGCATCGCGAGGGCCGTCGCATCACGATCGTCGGCGGGATGGGCCTTTCGCCCACCACGGACCCGGTGTTGACTAGCCCCACGTAACCGCGCGCAGGCGGGTTGGCGTCGGTCGTACATGCGGCGACAATGCCGCCGCTTCGAGCAAGGCCGGTTTCCACTTGGCCTCGGACTCGAGCGCAACGTGGGGTGAAAAATCTGGATTCGGCCGCGCCATGAGAAAGCCCTGGCCCTTGTGAGCGCCGGCGTTGCGCAGGAACAGCATTTGGTCAACCGTTTCGACGCCCTCGGCGACGATCTCAAGACCCAGCTTGCAGCCAAGGTCGATCATGGCGCCACAGATGGTTTCCACTTGTTGGCCCTTGCCAAGCGACATCACCATGCTGCGGTCGATCTTCAAGACGTCCACGGGCAAGCGGTGCAAATAGGCAAGTGACGAGTAGCCGGTGCCGAAGTCATCGAGTGCGATGCGGAACCCCACGTCCTTGAATGCCTGAACCATCTGCTCACATCGTGTGATGTTCTTG
>JAWXBF010000085.1:0-3954 GCA_034439895.1 Deltaproteobacteria bacterium | reverse complement strand
CTGTCCATACAGCCCAATCGCTGGGACTTTTCAACCACGACCCTCGGTGGCACTGTGCTGAAGGTTTTCACGATTCGCAACACAGGAAACACGCCGTTGGCCACGCCCGAGCTGTCCTTGCGTGATCCGAGTGCCGGTTTTTCGGTCCTCAGGCCGTGTACGGGTGCACTTGAGCCGGGCGCTGGCTGTGACGTTCACGTGGGGTTCACCGTTGCGGAGCCCGGCAAGGTATCGACCGTTCTTGAAGCCAGCACCTCCTCGGGTGATCGAGCCTCGGCGATGCTGGACGGCCGTCGGGCCGGGATGGCTTGGTCTTCTTCGTCATACGAATTCGGAGCGACCGGCGCATCGTCGCGAGAACAAACCTTCACGCTCACCGGCAAGGCCCTGCCACGCGCGACGGGTGCGATCGTGATCGCGATGGATAACGTGTACCTCGACATATTGCGCGACGATTGTTCGGGGAAAGTGCTGTCGGACGAAACATTCTGTGCCGTGACGGTGCGACCCGGTCCGACCGGGGTCCAGTTTCAAAGTGGCTACCTGGTGGCCACCGCCGAGCGGGGCGGAAGCGCGCGGCTCAAGATACTGGTTAGACATTAGGCTGATGACGAAAAAGACCGACCCCGAGGCTCCGATCGAATCGGCCGTCCCGTTTCATCCGTGCTCGAACGGTGAATACCTGCCGCTTTTGCCCACGGCGCGTGCCCAGAAAGCCGAACAGATTTGGCGTCAACTGGTCGAGGAGAAACACCGTCGACTCGGCATGAGCCGTCGTCAGTTTGCCGAGAGTGCCTGTGGTCTCGCCACGTCGCTTCTTGTCATCAATCAACTCGCGTGTGACGAAACGGCCCGGTCGTCGGGTGGCGTCGATTCCGGACAATCTGATGGTACGGGCGGTTTTTCAAGCGGTGGCTCCGGCGGGCGGTCTCCCACGGGCGGCTCACCCGATGCGTACTACGATGTTTCGCCGGATATGATGGAGGACGCTGCCTGCGCGCAAGAGCGGCTGTATGCACCGGACGAGTTCGTGTTGGATGTACAAACCCATGCGGCAACGCCGCTTGACGCCTGGCCCGATCGGGCGCCGTCCGAGGTGGCGCTTGATTTTATCAAACAGATTTTCGTGCAGGGCGGAACGAGTGTCGCGTGCATCTCCGGCATTCCGGCGGCTCGTGATCTGGGCGTCGACAACGTCATTGCGAGAACCCAATTGCGGGAGATATTGCAACGGATCGGTGGCGATCGGCTGAGAATCCACGCCAACGTAGCCTTTCAGGGCAACGTGGCGGCGGAACTGGAATACATGGAGAAGCTGGACAGCAGCTACGACATTGGTGCGTGGAAAGTCTATCCGTACGACAAACCGTGGCTGGCCAACCAGGAGCAGGGTCTTGCGTTTGCGGAAAAGGCCCGGTCGCTTGGTGTCACGGTGATTGCCGCCCACCGTGGCATTGCCGGCAACGGTGACTATTTTCACGCCGGTTCTCCCCGGGATCTGGTCGAGGCAGCGCGCCAAAATCCCGACCTGAAATACCTTTGCTACCATAGCGGTTGGGAAGGTGGGAGTCGTGAAGACCATCCGTATGACGAAAATGCGACGGCGCAACAGACCTTTGGCATCGATCGTCTGGTGAGGGCCACGTCCGAGTTTCAGATCCCACGCAACACCGGCAACGTCTATGCCGAGCTTGGCTCGACCTGGCACAACCTTCGCGCGCGACCCGAAGAAGCCGCCCACGCACTCGGTAAACTGTTGTTGGCGGTGGGCGAAGATCGCATCTTGTTTGGGACGGATTCGGTATTCAACGGCGTTCCGTCTGGACAGATCGCAGCGTTGCGCGCCTTTCAGATTCCCGAGACGTTGCGGCAGCGGTACGGATACCCGGAAATCACACCCGAAATTCGGCGCAAAATCCTGGGCCTGAACGCCGCTCCCCTTTACGGGGTCGATCCGACAAAGCCTCGCTGTGAATTTGGCGACGACGAGGTCAATGCGCTGAAGCTCGCCTGGCAACACGATCCGCGTTCGGTCCCGATGCCCCACCCGCATCGATACATCGGACCCCGTACGCGCCGGGAGTTCCTGGCATTCGTGCGCAACGAACGTCGCCAGAACACGCCGACCTAAATCCTGAGAGCTCGAATTTCGGATCAGCCCTTGATCGCTGTCTTTTGTCCCGCCGGAACCATGCCGGGCAGGGTCAACGAACGGCGATTCGAGGTGCGACGTTTCTTCGGGCGAGGTTTTTTGCGCGGTGGCGGCTGATATACGCGCGCGTGCGGGCCAACCATGTAGTTGCTGTTGTTGGTGGCGGGCGTTGCCTCGGGCGCGACGGGCATCGGTGTCAAGTCGCGATCCCTTTCGTCGTCATCGGCCTCGGCCTCTGCCGCTACGCCAAGCTCTTCGATGGTCGGTAGAATCAAGGCATCGGGAGTCAATACGAGCTCGATCGACGGCGCATCGTCTTCCTTCGACAGCTCGACCGTGGCGTACTCGTCGTCGAGCAGCAGTTCTTCCTCCATCACCACATCTTCAAGCAACAAGGTCTCGGCCATTTCGCGCAGTGCAATGGCGTTATCCGAGTTGCGGTTGGTGACAAGTGGGGTGCGGCTGTTGACCGAGTCGTGGACCTGAGTGCTGTGCTTGCACCAGCCAAGAATCGGAACTGTCACGCCCAGAAAATCTTCCATCATCTTCGACACCGCGTGGAAGATGCCGGCCTGTTTCGGATCGAGGACCTGGTTGCCGACGAGGTAGGCCCCGAAGTTTTTCAGGACATAGAAAACGCGTTCGGCAAACTCGGGGTGCGTTTTACGCAACTTCGCGAGCACGTCGATGACTTTTTCGCCTTCGGCGGTTTTGTCCGCAGCGTCGAGGAAACTGGCTTCTTCGCGCCCCTTCGAGTGGTGATGCAGGGTGCGCAGCACGACGCCCTTCATGAACGAATAGGCATCGTGGATCGAAGTCACCTGCGGCGTCGTCACGATGAGCCGCTGTGCACCGAGCTCGAAAAAGTCTAGGGCGTTGAAACCGACACCTGCGCCCACGTCGATCACCACAACGTCCGCATCGAGCATTCGCAGCCGACGCAGGATCTTCACCTTCTCGTTGTAGGTGATGTTGGCGGCGCCAATCGTCGCACCTGTGCCGGCGAGCAGCCAGAGGTTTTCGATGCTGGTTTCCGTGAGGCTGTCGCGAACGTCTTCCACGGTCTTGTCGAGCAGCATGGAAATGCCCGGACGAGGGGTGTCGACACCAAGCAAAAGATGCTGGTTGGCAGTGCCAAGATCGAGATCGGCGAGCACCACCCGCTTGCCCATCTGAGCCATCGCAACCGCAAGATTGCCAGCGACGATGCTTTTGCCGACGCCGCCCTTACCACCGCCAACGCTGATGATACGGGTTCGATTTTGTTTGGATTCGCTGCGGGTCAACTCAAGCTCCAGCACCCAACATCGGTGC
Source organism: Deltaproteobacteria bacterium (assembly GCA_034439895.1). GTDB lineage: Bacteria > Myxococcota_A > Polyangia > Fen-1088 > Fen-1088 > JAWXBF01. The sequence goes on along the minus strand of JAWXBF010000085.1, from coordinate 488 downwards.
TTGGGCTGGGTCTCTTGAGCCCGCGGATCGGTCTAGCCGAGCGAGCGAAGGCCGTCTTGATCGGCCAGAATGACGCGTCGACCCTCGGTCGTGATGTAACCCTTGCGCTTGAACTGAGACAGGGTGAGTGACACCGTCTCGCGCGTGGAGCCGATGAGGTTGGCCAGCTCCTGGTGGGTGATCTTGAGCGCGAGCTCAAGGCCGCTCTGCGACACCACACCGTGCCTTGTTCCGAGTTCAAGCAGCAGTTCGGCCAGCTTGGCGCCTACGTCCTTGAAGATGAGTTGCTCGAATTTGGACTCGAGATCGCGCTGACGAATCAACGTGACGCGGGCCAGGAAGCTCGCGACTTTGGGATTGCTGTCGACGAGCGCCAGCAGCGATTCCCAGGGCACTTCAACAGACGATGAGGGCTCCATCGCCTCGGTCATTTCTTCGCGAGGGCCGCGGGTAACCAGGCAGCCGTCGCCAAAGAAGTCTCCTTCCGT